>CAYOFH010000070.1:0-2617 GCA_964403175.1 uncultured Marinilabiliaceae bacterium | reverse complement strand
CATTGTCTGTATTCTCAAAAAGTTGATCGAGAATCTTGTCAACTGTGCCATCTTTGACTTTTATATCCACCTCACGATTCAGGTCGAGATTCGTCTCATTGTAAAGCAGGATAAACTCGCTGTTCTCTTCGATTTCTTTAAACACTTCACTCACAGTTGCGCCATTAAGCTTTAGACTGAACCTGGTAGCCTGAGAGTAACTGTTAGTTGCTGAAACAGCTAGTGTTGTTAGCATTAGTAAGGTCAGTAGTTTCATTTTCAAAATCATTTTATGCAGCCATCCACAAGAGATATACTGCATTTTTAGTTTTTTTTTCATAAATTTGAATTGTTTAGATTAAACATCATTTTTTATCTATTCAGAAAACCGGATGGCACGTCCTGTAAGTTAACGCCAATTAAATTTCACAGGATAATTAAAGTCTTCCGGTTTTTGCTTTTAAATCATCTATTAGTTTGTAATTGTTTTTCTCCGCTAAAAACATTAGTTGAAATGCTTTTTCAATTGTTTATCAATATAGATTTTGTCTCCTGAGATTCGGTATTCGATCTTTGCAACATCAGACAAAACAATCATAACTTCTTCCATGGATTCTTTTAAATCAAGTTTTCCTGTGATCTGTTCTGACGAAGGAAAATGCTTAGGTAACTCTATTTCTACATTGTAATAACGTTCTAATTTTGTAAAAACTTCATAAAGACTTTCCTTGTGAAATTGAAGACAGCCTTCAGTCCAGGCAATATAAATATCAGCATTGGATTCTTCAGTAATCATGAAATCTCTGTTGCTTTTATTAAAACTCGCCTTCTGGCTTGGTTTTAATACAACCTGGCTTTTGCCTACTCCAAAAGCACCCCGCTTATTAATAGCCACGCTACCTTCGAGCAAAACAGTTTCTATCCTTTCATCAGATGGATATGCCGAAATATTAAACCAGGTTCCCAATACTTCTACATCCAGTTTGCCGGTATTTACAATAAAAGGCTTCGATTCATTGTTTGCTACTTTAAAGTAAGCTTCTCCTTCCAGAAAAACTGCACGTGTTTGTCCAGAGAATTCCGAAGGAAATGCCAGCTTACTGCCTGCATTTAACCACACCTTGGTACCATCGTTTAATATGAGTTCTGATTTCTTTCCGTATGGAACTACCAACTCATTCATAGCTGCTTCTTTCCTTTCCGGCTTTTCTGATAATTTAATCAGGCTGTCATTTACTATCACCCGATTATTTTCTTCGGTAAGAGCTATTGAGGAGTTTTTCCGGTTTAAAGCAATCTTATCTCCAGTAGAAAACAAAACCTGAGCTTCATTAACATTGTTCGCTGATTCCTGTGCAAAAAGATAATAGTCAGAATTTTGAATATATAGATAGCCCAGGATTCCCAGCGAAAGGATAATCAGTATAGAAGCGGCCCAACGGACACGCTTCCATACATAAACTCTACCTCTCTCTATCTTATTTTGCTGATTAAATTGTTTGATTCGCTGCCACAATTCCAATATTAATTCATCGTCTAAATTTTCATGGGTATCCATTAGCAAGTCAATCACCTTAATAGCCTTTTCTGCTTTCACTTTGAAGTAGGGGTGTTGTTTTAGGAACTGATTCCATTCTTCTTCTCGTGATCCATGCAGAACCCACGAAATAAAAATCTTATCTTCCAACAGATCTTCGAGATTATATTTCAGGTATTTTGGCTTCATTCAATTTTATTGACAGTTTATATTTTAAGAAAGACACAAATGAATTTTTTGTGTACATATATTTAAAAATTATTTAATGAATTTTTGAAATATGAAGTAATATTCAAGTAAAGCCTTTGATAGGCAGTGGTCTAACGGTATTTAAAATTTCTTTCTAAATTTTGCATTAGTAAAAAATGAATATATATATTTGAAAAATTCTAACTAAATGAAATCAGAAGCTAATATATGGAAGGATTTTAAAGAAGGCAGTAATTATGCTCTCTCTTATATTTATCACAAACATATTCAAATACTCTATCGCTATGGGAAAAAATTTTCTACTGATGAAGAGTTGATTAAAGATACAGTCCAAGAGTTATTTTTTGATCTTATTCGCTCACGTAGCAATTTGGGTGAAACAGACAATATTTGTTTTTACCTTATGACTTCCTTTCGCCGAAAACTTTTTAAAGCAATCAACAAAAAAAAGCACATAGAATATTCTGATGAAAATGATTTTTCAGCAGAAATAGTTTATTCAGCTGAGCATGAGCTCATAAATAGAGAAGAATTAACACATAAGGAAAAAATTATTATGGATGCACTTTCCGAACTGAGTCCTAAACAGCGTGAAATATTATTTTACCGGTACTCATGCGATTTTGATTATGATCAGATTTGTGAAATTATGAAATTGCAGTACAACTCAGCTCGTAAACAAATGTCAAGAGCATTAAAATCTTTAAAAAAGATACTTGAAAATGAAGATATATTAGTATTCTTTTATTTGGGCTTCAGGAAGAAGAAAACAAAAAAAATAAAAGGATTATAGTAAGATTTTTAATTGGCCATACAAACACAGCTTAAATCTTTAACCTGATTAATTCATAAACACAAATATTGCTTAATTTTCACAAAAATCCTTTCAGA
>CAYOFH010000069.1:0-16531 GCA_964403175.1 uncultured Marinilabiliaceae bacterium | reverse complement strand
TTTTGCCAAGATACGAAATATATACGACATTACAAAGTTGACATGACACTAGGGGAACGGTTACCAATGCTGATGGGAAATATACTCTTACAAATGTTTCTGAAGATGCTACCCTGCAATTTTCGTTTGTGGGGATGCTGACTCAGGAAGTGGAAGTTGGAAATCAGACTACCATTGATGTAACAATGGCAGTTGATGCCATTGGAATTGAAGAAGTAGTTGCGATTGGGTATGGTTCTGTGAAAAAAAGTGATTTAACCGGGGCTGTGGGGTCAGTTCAGGGAGATGAGATTGCTGAGAGGCAAACTACCCAGGTTTCACAGGCACTTCAAGGAGCAATGTCTGGTGTTATGGTAACACGCAATAACAACGCTCCTGGTTCTACTGCTAATATTCGCATCAGGGGTATCACTACAATTGGTGATAGCAATCCTTTAGTTATAGTTGATGGTGTTCCGGTGGATAACATTAATGATATCAATCCAAATGATATCCAGGATATTTCTGTTTTGAAAGATGCTGCTTCTGCATCTATTTATGGTGCGCGCGCTGCGGCTGGTGTTATACTTATTACAACAAAAAGGGCAAAAACAGGAGAACTGAATTTAACTTATAATGCAAATTATGGAATAGAAATACCTACTCAATTGCCTGAAATGGTTGATGTTGTACGATATATGGAAATGGATAATGAATTGCGTTGGAATGATAAGAATAACCAGGGAACTGAATACGCTACCTATCCAAAAGATGTAATTGATAATTATTATCAACTGCACGAAGAAAACCCTGACATATACCCCAATACCGACTGGATGAACTTAATCCTTAAACCAAGTGCCCGACGACAGTCGCATGCTATAAGTATTGCCGCCGGGACAAAAACCATTAAAACAAAAGCTTCAATTGTTTACGATAAAATTGGGGGATTGTATGAAGGACGCTCTTATCAGCGAATTACTGCTCGAATTAATAACGATGCAAAAATTAGCAAAATGCTTTCTGCCTCGCTTGACTTTTTCCTAAAAAGAACAAAAAACGACGAGCCAAGTGAAGATCCAATGCATTTTGCAATGATGACAGCGCCTGTTTATCCCGCAATATGGTCTGACGGAAGAATTGCAAGTGGCAAGCTTGGTGCAAATATTTATGGCCAAGTTAAAGAAGGTGGCTTCAGAGATGACTGGTACAATTCAGTTGGCGGAAAAGTGCAATTGGATTTTAACCCACTCGATGGGTTAAAACTTTCCGCAGTATTAGCTCCAAGTTTCGATTTTAATAAGGGAAAAGATTTTATTAAAGCTGTGCCCTATTATTCGGCAGAAGATCCTACCTTATATTTAGGAACAATGGATTGGGCATCATCAACAAGTCTTACTGAGAAACGGAACGATAATTATCAGATCACAACTCAGTTCCTTGCTGATTATGCCAAATCATTTGATGCACATAATATTACAGCCCTGGCAGGATACGAAAATTATTATGCTTTTTATGAAAATTTAAGTGCGTCAAGAGGTGAATACGAACTGACTTCTTTCCCATATCTAAATTTGGGACCACTTGAATTTAGAGATAATAGTGGCAGCGCTTATGAAAATGCTTACCGCTCATGGTTTGGAAGATTAATGTATAATTACCAGAACAAATACTATTTACAAGGGAATATAAGATATGATGCTTCTTCACGTTTTGCCAAGGATTACCGCTGGGGTTCTTTCCCTTCATTTTCTGCAGGATGGGTAATTTCTGAAGAAATGTTCATGGAGAGCTTATCCTGGCTTTCATTTTTGAAAATTAGAGGTTCCTGGGGTAATCTCGGGAACGAGAGGATAGGGAATTATCCGTATCAGGCCACTATGGCCTTTGATAATGCTTTGTTTTATCAGGGAACTAATATCGTCTCAGCACAAACAGCAGCACAGAGACAATATGCCATTCGGGATATTACATGGGAAAAAACAGAAACCTTCGACATAGGTATAGATGCAAATTTCTTTAATAACCGGCTCCGGTTCGTTGGTGATTATTACCTGAAAAACACAAAAGATATGCTACTGCCGCTCGAAATTCCCGATTATATTGGTTTCGATAATCCTGATCAGAATACAGGTGTTATGGAAACCAAAGGTTGGGATGCTGAACTGAGATGGAACGACAACTTGGGTGAGTTCAATTATTCTGTTGCTTTTAATCTTTCCGATTTTAAGTCTATTATGGGAGATCTGGGAGGAATTGAATTTCTTGGAAGTCAGGTGAAATTTGAAGGTAGCGAGTTCAATGAATGGTATGGATACAAATCAGATGGTTTGTTCCAGAATCAAGAAGAGGTTGATAATTCAGCAGTTACAAATAATTCTGTTAGCCCTGGAGATGTCATATACATAGATATCAGTGGGCCTGACGGTGTGCCAGACGGAAAGATTTCACCAGAACATGACAGAGTTTTACTTGGAGGTTCACTACCAAGGTATCTTTACGGAGGAAATATAAGAATGGAATATAAAGGAATCGACTTTTCACTGGTTTTTCAGGGAGTTGGCCGTGAATGGGAAAAATTAAGTAGTGAAATGATTCAACCATTTATGAGGGACTGGAAAAATGCCCAGGAAATTGTTAATGGCAACTATTGGAGCCATTATAATACAGCGGAACATAATTTAAATGCAAGATACCCACGTTTAACTACTAAAGGGGCTGGAAATAATTATACTATGTCTGATTATTGGTTGATAAATGGCGCTTATTTCCGTTTGAAAAATATTACCTTGGGATATACGATTCAATCAAAGATAACTAATAAAATTAATATGCAAGGCTTACGTATATATGCCAGTATTTCTGATTTATTAACTATCGATAATTATCCCAAAGGTTGGGATCCGGAAGTAGCTGGTTCTGGTTATCCTATTACAACTTCTTATGTTTTTGGAGCATCTGTTAACTTTTAAAATTGAAGAAAATGAAAATAAAAATTATCCTATTATTAGTAACATTTGTTGTGTTTTTAAATGCCTGCAACGAGTTGGATTTAAATCCACTTTCAGAAGGTTCAAGTGAGAATTGGTACTCTGATGAAACTGAAATTGTTATGGCCTTAAATGATCTTTATCGTGGAGTCTTCTGGCCACAAGACGATGATGCATGGACTGACGACTGGACCGATCGTACCAATACAAGCACCATCAGTGGGGGAACTTTAGATGGTCAGTGGGGGTATTCGAAGAATAGATGGGGTAATGCCTATAAGGCTATTTCACGTGCGAATACAATTTTGCAAAACCTGGACAGGGCAAAAAATGAGCTGCCTGATGCAAAAATTAAAAGATTTGAAGCAGAGGCAAAGTTTTTCCGTGCCGCACAGTATTCTTATCTTATTTCTTATTGGGGAGATGTACCTTTCTTTTTGACTGCTCTTGATTTGGATGAATCGTTTACATTTTCCAGAACTCCCAAAGAAGAAATATTAGAGATTATTTACGACGATTTTGATTTTGCTGATGCCAATTTGCCAGAGAGTTACGGAAGCGGTGAGTTGAAACGTGCTACCAAAGGTACAGCGATGGCCTATAAAGCCAGGATAGCACTTTATATGGGGGATTGGAACACTGCCCGCGCTGCTGCAAAAGCATGCATGGATTTGGGTGTTTATTCACTTTATCCTGATTATAGAGAGCTCTTTCTTGCTTCAACTCAGAATCCGAATGAAGCTATTTTTACTATGCCACAAAGTGCAGAATTAGGAGTGTCTAATTACCATAGTCAACCCAGGTATTACATTACACGGAATACCGGAGGCTGGACTAGCCGTAATCCTTCATGGGATTTATGGTGCTCTTATTTATGTACTGATGGTTTACCCATTGATGAATCACCTCTTTTTGATTCCCGCGAACCTTTCAAAAACAGGGATCCCCGCATGACAATGACTATTGTTGAATTCCAAACCCCTTGGTTGGGTTTTATCTATCAACCACATCCTGATTCATTGGAGGTACTTAACTTAAATACAGGTGAATACCAGAAAAATAATGATACCAGGTCTAACGCACAATATGCCAGCTTCAATGCAATGGTGTGGAAAAAGAAAATTGATGACGACTGGTTAGACAACAAGGCTGAGCATGACCGGATTTTAATGCGTTATGCCGATGTTTTGTTAATGTATGCTGAAGCAAGTATTGAACTCAATCAAATAGACCAATCTGTTTTAGACGCATTGAATATGGTACGGGCCAGGGCATACGGAGTTGATAAATCTGAAACTTCAGAGTATCCTGAAGTTTCAACTACCAATCAAGCAGAACTTAGGAAAACTGTCCGTTTAGAATGTAGAATGGAATTTGCCTTTGAAGGATTGCGCTATATGGATATTATCCGGTGGCGATTGGCCGAAAAAGTATTGAATACAAATATTTATGGTATGCTTGATCCATCTGAATTAAAAGAGAAAGTTGTGGACAAGGGATTATGGTTTTTCCCTGAAGTGCCGGAAGTGGATGAAGATGGTGTCCCAAATTTCGATGCTTTGTTCAATGCCGGTTATATAAAATTGCTGGCAATCAGAAATTTTCCTGATCGACAATATTTATGGCCTATCCCAGCCAAGGAAATCCTAATCAATGAAAACCTCACTCAGAACGAGGGATATTGATATTGATAGTTTAGTTAGACATAAAGCCTGTCCATGCCGGGCAGGCTTTTTAGTTAATTTTCCCCTGTCAATTATAAAATAGTAAATAGTTATTAATAAAATGAATAACATAGCAAATAAAAGCAAGACTTTAGGTTCTGCTGCAATGATTGTTGTAATGGTCTTTTTTTTTAATACATGCAAAAGCCAGTTATCAAATACTCCCGCTGAAGTAACCGGAATAAAAACAGATATTTGCATATTGGGAGGAAGTGAGGCAGGATTTACTGCAGCCATCCAGGCTGCCCGGATGGGGAAAGACGTGGTTCTAATAGAGCCAACAGGACATCCGGGAGGAATGATGGTAGAGGGAATCGTTAAAGACATCAGGTTTGGAAGTTCGGTCGTAATAGGGGGAATTGCCCGGGAAATTTATACTGCTATAGAATCCTATTATGGACGCGAACCCCAATTTTACAAAAAAGGATGGTTCTCGAGGTATGAACCCAAAATAGCAGAATTGATAATTGAACAATTTCTGGGTAAGGAAAAGCGAATCACAATAATCAGAAAAACACGAATCAGTGAAAAAGATGGCGTGCAAAAACAAGGAGGAAGAATTGAAAAGATACTATTAGAAAATGGAATTGAAATTTCTGCGGCTGTTTTTATTGACGCTTCCATCGAAGGGCATTTGTTGCATTTTGCCGGTGTTTCAACCGAAACAATTCGGGAGGGCAATCATAAGTATGGCGAAACAAAAAACGGAATTCAGGTAGAAAATACCCATCGCCAGTTTCAGGTAAATGTCGATCCATATATAGTACCAGGTAAGCCTGAAAGTGGTTTAATTGAAACCATACAACCCGGTCGATTAGGCACGTATGGAGAACCGAGTAAATACATTATGGGGTTCTGTTTTCGTTTATGCCTTACGAAAAGAGAAGAAAACATGATTCCGATTGAAAAACCTAATGATTATAATCCGGCAACTTATGAAATCTACCGGCGCTATATGAAACAAGGTGGAAAACTTTTTAGTCCCAACTCAAACAGGCCAAACGGTAAAACAGATTTGGGGAGCTGGCATGACTTATCGGCAAACCTGTATGGTGAAAACTGGATGTATCCTGCCGGAAATTATGCAACTCAGGATAGTGTGGTGAATTATCATAAAACCTTTACGCAGGGATTAATCTGGTTTTTACAAAATGATCCTGAAGTCGATAATGAAACCCGTAAAAACTGGGAAGACTGGGGATTATGTAAGGATGAGTTTACGGATAATGGAGGTTGGCCAAGAAGACTCTACATAAGGAGTGCACGCAGAATGATATCTGATTATGTAATAACTGAACACCATACTATGCGAAACAATCCAAATCAAGTTGAAGATCCGGTGGCTATTGCATGGTGGCCTCCTGATATGCATCATGCCCGCAGGATGGTAAAAGATGGCTATGCATACAATGAAGGATTTAGTCATGTTGGAGGCGATGCCTGGCGGCCATTTGGAATATCATGGAGAGCTTTAATTCCCAATGAAAAGGAGTGTACAAATTTAATTACTCCTACTTGCCCGTCATCGAGTTATGTAGCCTACGGAGCCATCAGAATTTTGCCAACCTTTATGATTTTAGGGCAAAGTGCCGGGTGCGCGGCAGCTATTGCTGCTGAACAGGAAATTAACGTCCAGGATTTATCTTATTCATACTTTCGTAATACGCTGATAGAGAACGATCAAATTTTGAAAATTCCTGAGGATTGGTTAAAGTATATTCAAGACGAGTGAAGCTTATAATCTTTTGTTTGTGAATTAATAAACGATAAATAATGAAACGAATTTTTTTCATACTTACAATATTCCTTTTTGTTAATCAATTTAATGCAAAGGGTAAAGGTAATTCTCCAAATATCCTGTGGATTAGCTGGGAGGATGCAGGCCCGCACCTTGGGGCTTATGGGGATGAATATGCTAACACACCAAATATTGATAAACTGGCAAATGAAGGATTACTTTACCTAAACGCCTATTCCAACTATCCGGTTTGTGCCATGGCAAGATCAACAATAATAACAGGCCAATATGCCAGTTCCTACGGTGGCCAGAATATGCGTTCCCGAAATATACCGGAGAAAGGTGTGCACCTGTTCCCTGAACTCTTGCGCAAATCGGGATATTATTGCACCAATGACAGTAAAGCGGACTACCAGATTGGGTTTGACCAGGATATTGTCTGGGACAGAATGGGGCAGGTATGGGATCCTACAGATTATAGAACCCTTTGGGAAGGAAAAAAACCTGGCCAGCCTTTTTTTACGGTCATAAATCTTGGAACTACTCATGAAGGCAGAACCCGCACTACCAATGCAGAGTGGGTGGAGACATTAGATCGGGAATTTGGTGATAATAGACATGATCCGGAAAATGCCCTGGTCCCCCCTTATTTACCCGATACGGAAAATACCAGGAAAAACATCGCCCAGTATTATGACAACCTTACCTATACCGACAGCATCAGCGGGATTATTCTGAGGCAATTAGAAGAAAGCGGAATGGATAAGAACACGATTGTGATGTTTTGGGGCGATCATGGTTGGGGATTGCCACGGGGCAAACGATGGCCATACCAATCCGGATTGCAGGTCCCCTTAATAGTCCGAATTCCAGAAAAATACAAGCAAATAATCAATTCTAACGGCGGGGAAAAACTGGTACCGGGTACAAAAACCGACGAATTGGTTTCCTTTGTTGATTTTGCACCAACCATACTGTCACTGGCCGGGATAGAAATCCCGGATTACATGCATGGTAAAGCTTTTCTTGGAGCCCAGGCTTCAAAACCAGGAAAATACATTTATGGAGGCAGGGGAAGGATGGATGAAACTTACGATTGCATGCGTACGGTGATCGACAAGGATTACCTGTACATCCGCAATTTTATGTGGCACCTGCCCTATGTCCAAACAATACGCACGATGGAAACACATCCGGTCATGCAGGAATTGCGGGAATTGCACAAAAACAACACATTAACCCCTGCGCAAAAGACCTTTTTCCAAGGCCATAAACCAGTAGAAGAACTGTATGATTTAAAAACAGATCCACATCAAATCCATAACCTTGCAAAGGATCGAAAATATAAAGATGTCCTGCAACGCTTCCGGAATGAAAATACCGCCTGGATGTTAAAAATAAGGGATGTTGGATTAATACCAGAACCTGAACTTGACGCGCTAAAGTGGCCGGACGGTCTGTGGCCCGAAACTGCCAAACCGCTCCTTACGTTTGATAACAAAAATTATTGGAACGGACAGGCAGAATTTACAATTTCCTGCCCGACTCCCGGAGCAAGTATTGCATGGAAAAATCAAAGCAGCAATCATTGGCAACTATACACCAAACCCATAATAATTGGCCCGGATCAGATGGTTCAGGTAAAGGCACAGCGACCGGGCTTTTATACCAGTCCGGTTGTAAACTATTATTTAGGCAAAACTGATCGAAGTAATCAGTTACAATTAAAGGAATACGCAGATTGGCAGGATAAAGTGGATCATGATCTCTTAAAGGAGCTTTTGGAAATGAAAAACCTAGAAACTGAGAAGAATACATCTTTACAGGACTATTACCAATACCTGGGCCACCAAAATGCGGGTATGAGGTACTGGGCAATTGCGGGGATTTATGCCAAAGCAACATCAAAAGCTGAAAAGAAACAGGCCATGGCAACAATGTTGGAATATCTCGATGATCCATCTCCGGTTGTGCGCATTGAAGCAGCATATGGCGTTTGCAAAATGGGTAATATAGATAATGGAATGCCGGTATTGCGCGATGTTTTGCAGCATACACAAGAATCAGTGCGGTTATATGCATTGAACCATCTCGATAAAATGGGTGAAAAGGCAAGGCTTGCTTTGCCCTTTCCTGAAATTCCTGCGGGAACGGCCAATAACTATAGTCACCGTATTATGATAAGGATTTATAAAAGGTTAGGTATCCAACCTAAAGATCTGAATTACGCTTCACCAGAGCAATTAAATGACATACAAAGAATTTATAATACTATCTTCACTGAAAACTTGTGGGATTATGGCTTTTAAGAATAAATTGAGAGTTAGATCAAAAGGATAACAAATGAAAACAACAAAAAATATATCAAGGAGAAAATTTATTAAATCTTCAACCTCTGTTGGAGTAGGACTGGCAATTATACCAAACCTGATCAGTGCCTCACCATTGAATAAGTTGAACCTTGCAGTAATAGGTGTTGGTGGAAGGGGCAATGCAAACTGGAAGGCATGTCAGCATGAAAACATCGTTGCCATGTGCGATGTGGATGATCGCGCGGCAGCCAGGGGATACAATGCTAACCCAAAGGCACAACGTTTTAAGGATTACCGGAAAATGTTTGATAAAATAGCAAACGGAGTTGATGCAGTTATCATATCTACGCCGGACCATACCCATTTCGCACCGGCAATGATAGCCATGCAGCTTGGAAAGCATGTTTATATCGACAAACCTTTGGCCCATAATATTTGGCAGGTGAGAACATTAAAAAAAGCTGCGGCATACTACAGTGTGATCAGCCAAATGGGCAACCAGGGGCATGCAACAGATGCAATAAGAAGGATAAGGGAGTGGTATGAGGCAGGGGTGATTGGAGAAGTAAAAGAAGTGTTGGCATGGACCAAATCCCGAATCTATGAACATTGGGAAGAAGATAGAAGGTTTTTCATAAAACCTGGAAGCTACCCTCCTCCAAAAGAGCCCATTCCAAAAGAGCTTGACTGGGATTTATGGCTGGGCCCGGCATCATTTCGGCCCTATAATAAGATTTATTCAGAAAGGGCCTGGCGCGGATTCTACGACTTTGGAACCGGATTATTGGGTGATTGGGCCTGCCACACCCTGGATGCACCTTTCTGGGCCCTTGATTTAGGCGCTCCAATAGCAGTGGAGAGTGTTTTTCGTTCTGATTCACCAAAAGGGTTTATCCCGGATCAATCCATCATTAGGTTTCAATTCCCTGCACGGGGCAACAAACCTCCGGTGACTCTAACATGGCATGAAAATGGCCTGAAACCTGAAAACAGGCCTGACTGGAATATTACAGAGCTACCGGAAAAGGGAATGATAATGGTAGGGGAGCACCAAAATATTATAACGGGGGCGAGACCTGACGATGCTCGGTTGACGATGGAAGAAAAGGAATGGGAACACTGGGTGGAAAATGAAATGCCCCCGTCAACAATCCCACGTGTAAATGGCGGCCCACAAAAGGAATTTCTGGATACAATCAAGGGTGATGGCCCGGTCCCTGGTTCAAATTTTAATTATTCTGCAGGATTAACAGAAATGGTGCTGGTCGGGGTGTTATCGCAAAGGATTAATAAAAAAATTGAATATGACACCGAAAACATGAAGATTACCAATCATCCTGATCTTGAAAAATACATTAAAGAACCTGCGCGGCCAGGTTGGGAATTTGGGGAGAATCTTTAGTAATAATATAACAATCATCAGAAATGGAAAAACATAATATTGTTTCACAATCAAGAAGAAAATTTATCAATGTAGCATCAATGGCTGCTGCAGGTTTGATGTTTAAATTACCCTCATTTGCAGGCTCATTATCTTTGAAGCCAAACTCAAAGTTTGGAGGAGTACAAATTGGCGCAATAACCTGGAGTTGGCGCAGTATGCCTACGTCAGTTAATGATATCGTTAATTATTGTGCCGGGGCAGGTATAAGCTCCCTTGAACTGATGGGGGATGTTGCCGAAATTTTTGCGGGAATGCCATCAAGCCTAGAAGAACAGCGCAAATGGCGATTATCGGTAAATATGGATAAATTCAGGGGGTTGCATCAAATGTTTAATGAAGCAGGGATAAATACACATCTTTTAAAATTTAAAACTGCACAATGGTCCGATGAAGAAATAGATTATGCTTTCAATGTTGCTAAAACTTTGGGGGCAAAGGGTATTTCAGATGAAATAGGCCATTATAACTGCAGGCGGTTGGGAAGATTTGCAGAAAAGCACAATCTCTACGCTGTTTTTCACAACCACAAGCAAATGCAGGATCCTACATTCAGTTTTGATGCCTATCTTATCTATTCACCAAATAACATGTTAAATTTCGATATTGGCCATTATATTGGCGCTGTAGGGGTACATCCCAATATGGCACTGAAAAGGCTCCACGAGCGTATTTTCAGTATTCATTTGAGGGACATGACCAGTAAAAATTCATTGTCCCCCGGAATTAATAAACCGTGGGGCGAGGGAGACGTTCCTTTTGCCGACATTTTGAAATTAATCCAGGAAAACAAATGGCCCATACATTGCGATATTGAATTGGCATACCCAATTCCACCAAATTCAACTGCTCAACAAGAAGTGATCAAATGTCTTGATTACTGTAAGGGTATTTTAACCTAAAAGTAATTTTAAATGAAAACTGAAAAAGACATTAAATCTCCCAGCCGAAGATCGTTTATCCGAAGTGTTGTTTACTCGGGTGTCGGGGCAACGGTAACCCCTTCCTTATTGTCCTTTGGAGGTTCCGGTAAAACGCAGGTAAACGTTAAAAACAATTTGCTCATCAACGGCGATTTTGAGCTGGCTGATCCGGCCAATTCAAACAAGCCGGCGGGCTGGGAAGTCGGCCCTCAGGCGCCCGGCAAGTCTGTGACCCTTGCCGGTGACAAAGTTCATTCCGGCTCACAGGCCTTACTTCAGCGGCGAACTGTAACAGAAGATTATTACTACTACCTTAGACAGGGAATAAATCTTAAACCGGGTGGATTGTACAGGCTTTGCTTCTATGCCCGGGCGGATGAAAAATCGAGCGATTTGTTTGCTGTTTGCATATCTGCTCAGGGATATGAAGGTCCTGCCTGGTTTTATCACCCGGTGCATCTTAAACCAGGAAATTGGCAATCTGTCGATATTGTTTTTCGGGCACAGTCAGGATTCAATCCGCTGGACTACGCCGATATTGAATTTCGCTTAAACCAATGGCGGCCTGATTTCTCATATCGTCCCAATCGGCCCAAAGATCGTGAGGTTAAGCAGGAGCTTTGGATTGATGCAGCAAGTCTGGTAGAGCTTGAAGAGGGCTCCAGGGTTCCCGGTCATCTTTACCGCTGGCTGCTGGTGCCGGGTCATGATGATCTGCGCGTAACAAATGTTGAACTGGGACTGGGGGATGGAGTATCCATGGTTCCGGGAAGTGTCAGATTGCATCGAAATGGCCGGCGAATGAAACAGGCGGAATACCTGGAAGATATATCCGGTTCCCGCCAGTTTGCTTACAGCGAACGTTCCAGAAGGTTGTATGTTCATGCGGATGATTTCTCAGAGAATTTTGATTTCAGCTATGAAGCAGTCATAGACCGCAGCGGGGAAGCCCTGCTGGGGATTTCCACCCTGACCGGGCGTTCCCGGCGAAATGGCAGTGATGAACGGAAAAAGATTCCCATCCATTTTGAAAAGAAGGAATTTGACAGGAACAACTGGCCTGTGACGCAGGGGTTCCCTTTTCCTGAAGGCGAGCTGGCGGATTTATCTCAGTTGCGTCTTCTGGATCCCGGCGGGAATGAGATTCTTCTTCAGGTCAGGGCAACGAGCTATTGGGCTGAAGACTCTGTCAGGTGGGTATTGCTTGATTTCTGCATGGATGCGCCAGCTGGCGAAACACCTTCGTAATCAGTGGAGTATGGCCCGGGTGTGAAGCGCAGTAAAGTAAATGAGCCGATCATTATAACAGAAAATGATGATTCCATTGAAGTGGATAGCGGACGGTTGCAATTTCAGGTATCCAGAGATAAATTTCAACTTCTGGAGAATCTGGTGGTGGATGGCCGCAAGCCGCTGGATGGGCCGGTCATGATGACGGTGCAGGATGATAAGGGCAGGGTTTATCATTGTTCAGCCATCAAACCTTACAGCGTTTCGATAGAGGAAGCAGGTCCAATGCGCGCAGTTATTGCGATTCTGGGCTGGAATGCCAATGCCTCGGATGAGAAGTTCCTGACTTACACGACACGTATCCACGTGTACCGAAACCAACCCTTTGTAAGAGTTTTCTATACCCTGACCAACCGGCATGAAGAACAGGTGACAGGCATGCACAAATGGGCAAAGGGCTGGCCCGATGAATCAGCATTGCAAATAAAGGGGCTTCCGCAGCGGAACGTTGCAGATGCCTCCATTCTTTTCAAACCTGCCGGAATGGAGGAATGGTCTTTTCTGACTGATGGTGATGCCCTCTCGGGTGATGTGGGTTCAGGCACTGCAGTTCACAGGCAGACACACCACATGGAAGGTGTTTTATCGATGCCCTCCGGAGAAGTCAATACCGATGAGGTTCCCGGCATTATCCATATAAAAGGGGCGGAAGCTTCAATGACCTTTGCTTTGTTCCGCTATTCCAATTTATTCCCGAAGGAAACAAGAATCAGCCATAAAGGCATAGAACTGGGCCTTATTCCATACACAATTCAAAAACCTCATGCATTACTGAAAGGCACTGCAAGAACCTCGGAGCTTTTCGTTGCTTTTGATACTATAGGTGACAATTCAGGAAAATTGTCTGCTCATTGTTTTGCCGGGCCCAGTCTTTTTATAAACCAGGCATGGTACTGCAAGAGCAGGGGATTTATGGGAGATCCTCTTATTCCGAAGAATGAATATACTATAGGCACCTATGACCGCATCATGGACAGTTATGTTGATAACAGCGTTGAGCCCTATCCCAAAGGTGTTGACGATTGTGGTTTGATGAACTACGGCGACTTTACCTACTCAGGGTATAATGTATGGGTAAACCTCGAATACGACAGTGATTTGGGCCTGTACATGCATTATGCGCGGAGCGGTGATCATCGAGCTTTTCTGCGGGCGATGGATGCTTCCCGTCATTTCCTTGATTCAGATACGGCTTGGTTTACAGGTGATTATGAAACCCATGGTGCTAATTTTCATCATGATCCAGTTCATTATTCACCTTCGAGACCTGGTGGTCATATCTATACACTTGGCTTGATCCATTATTATTTGCTCACTGGTGATCGTCGGACATTGGAGGCAACCCGTTTGGCCTCAGATTGTGTGAACCGAACACTGTATCACCGTATCCATCAATATGCCTCCGCATTTTCGCAAGAAGATCCTGTGGGTGCAAAGAGAAGTTATCGTGTACCGGGTGGACCTAAAAGAACTCCTAATTCACGCAATACCTCTGACCCTGCACGTTATAGTTTACATAGTTACCTTGTCACCGGAGAAGCTCGATTTCTAAATACTTCATTGTCATTAGCTGAGAGTTTGGTATTAAATTGGCCGGAAGCATGGCGAGGAGATGACGACCAATATATACATTACCGCTGGCCCCATGTTATCGGGAAGCTATATGACCTGACAGGAGCAGAGCATTTTAGAAATATCCTTGTCAAATGTGGTGAGTGGATGTTAGAAAATCCATACAGGAAATATGGAGAATTTCGTGTATCTCAAGGTTATGGAAGAGGGCCGCAACTCTCAGGGACAAATAATACCCGCATGATATTTCTAACAGAATATGCCTGGAAGATCACTGGTAAAAGAAAATACCTTGACTGGATGATCAACATGTGGGATTACCTAATTGAACGGGACAGACACAAAGAAATCTCAAGAACCGATGGTAAAACGCTTGGAAAAGAAGCTGATAACCCCGCCCGTGGAGCTGCATTGGTGGTACCAAACCGGACGGTTTTAATTGATCATACTCCCAGTCGTTTTCAATTGGTACCCCCGGGAAAGTGCGAATGGAAATTGACCGTTGGAAACACTTCTAAAACCCCTCTTAAGGGGAAACTGACCATAGGTCCGCTTCCTGAGGGTGTGGAAATGGAAACAACCTGGAATTTTGATCTTGATCTTAAAGAAGAAAAAACAAAGATATTTCCTATCCGTTTTATTGAAAAGGTTCCAAATGGCCGCGTCACAGTGCCTTATCATATCACTACAAAAGATACTGATGGACGGGAAGGGGAACGTAACAGTTTCTTTGCGGCACATTTGTTATCACCACGTACAACTGATGTTCCCGAACTTACTTTCCATGCACCGCTTGATGATGATAGTCCGGTATTTTCCTATGGTGGGAATAGTGCTCCGGTTTTTGAGCGAAAGGATTTTGTTGAAGGACGAATTGGTAGGGCATTGGGTGAAGGAGCAGAAGGCTGGTCATTCAATGTTTCCGGAAGTGTTTTTCCCGATGCAGGAACATTCAGCGTCTGGCTCAAACTATCAGATACTAGGGATAAGGCTTACCTCCGGATTATGGGGCATGGCTGGCCTTTTATCGGTTTATTTTCCAATAGTATAGTGGTGTGTAATCAACCTTATAATTATGCATTCGATGAAAGAATTGGTGAATGGGTGCATATTGCCATGCGATGGGATCTCAAAGAGCTTGCGTATTTTATCGATGGAAAAAATGTATACAGGGCAAAGCGTGAAAATTATGAAATTCCAACTGGTGAATTATGGGGCCTTTCGCAGCATGCGGCTTCATTTGATGATATAAGGATTTATTCTATTCCGTTGGAGAATGAAAAGATATTATCACTAACAAAAAGAAAAACGAACCTTCGAAATAAATTTTAATTTAAAAACTGAGACCAATGAGGTGTTTGATTTTATTTATATTTGTTGCAATAGCATATGCACACAACGCCAAGTCTACAGAAAGTTGTTATGCCTACCGTTCCGGCAACCTGTTTATAATAGGTAACGAGGTGATAAGCCAGCGCTTCGTTTGGAACAACGGCAACCTTCAGCTTATTGAAGTTAAGGATAAAATTAAGGGAAAAGCTGTAGGATACACAGCAGCACATTCTGTTGATGGTGAGGTTGGTGACCTTGTGTTGCCTGATGTTAAAGCTAAACCTGTAAACGGCCGGCTTGAGCAGAAAATTACTGCCAAATCGGAAAAGGAATCGGAATACCTGCAGGTAAATGTTTTTTTTGATCTCAATGAAATCCGGGTGAAAAGGGTTTTTAAAGTATATCCCGGAACAGCGGCCATTGCCAGCCATTTTGAATTCAAAGGTAAAGGTGCCCTGAAAGAGCCGGAAATTGCCAAAGCCGGATATGGCAGCAAAGAAATGATCGAAGATGCAAATTACAAAGCTGCTGATGTCAGGGATGCTCCCGTTATGGGAAGTGTTCCATTGAATTCCAATCACTGGAAATTCCGGTTTGTTGAATTTACTGAAGCAACCGATCACAACAATACTTTGGTTCAGGAAGATACCTATCTTGCCTACAGGAGGCCTGCCAGGGTGCAGGGTAACCTTGTGCTTGCGCGGAACAAATCATTGGAAACCGGCTTTTTCATGGAGCAAATGGTTTCTACCTGGCTTGAGGCAGGACAGGAAATTGCACTGGTGCCATTTCTGGGAGAGGGAAGCGCCGGTTCACAGCAAGTGACGGATAAAGGAAGTTTAACATTCAGGTTGCCTGAAAAAAATTCCTGGTGCCTTTATAAGTATGAAGTTCAAAACACAAATGATTAAACATGCGTGGATTTAAGCCAATGACAGTTACGATTCATCTGGCATTCAAAATCTTTGTTTTGGAAAGCCATCAGGACAATATTTGGCTTTTTCGTCAACAAATGAAACAGATCTTCTATAAATCGGAGAAGGCTATGCGCCATTTGACGGACAAGTTGTTGGAGATAGTTACCAAGGCGCACACCACTCTGCTTGAATTTAGCGTCAAATTCAGGTTTGGTTATAAATTATAAACAGATAAAATATAAAATAAACATAAAAAAACACTATTATCCGACTAATCTGTAAAACTGAGAGTAATTCTCATTAATTTACTGAT
>CAYOFH010000068.1:0-16673 GCA_964403175.1 uncultured Marinilabiliaceae bacterium | reverse complement strand
TTCTGGGAGGCGAGATGAAACTTCACTCAGAAGTAAATAAAGGATCTACGTTTATCTTTTCTTTTCCCATGGAAATTATATCCGGCAAGGAAGAAAATTGCCCTAAAGAAAAAATAAACCAAATGATTTCATATGTATAATTGTTACCTAACTTATTGGCTGAATGGAACTCGAATGCCAGGACATTATACATGTTCTATTGTGGTAATCGTTGCCATGCTCGTTTGATATGCACAAAATTCGTCTATGTTATTGGTCTGATGGAACTCGCATGATTGTATTTTATACATGACCTTTTGTGACAATCCTTATCATGCTCGTTTCATCCAAATAGGTTGTTTTGGAATAAATAATTTCAATCGTCTTGAGCTTTAAGCACCGTAGTCTGGTCAACCACTGTGGCAACGGTTGCATCTGCTATAGTGTGTTTGTTACTATTGTTCAATATTATCCAAATTCGTTGTTTTCCCTACTACAACGCTGACGGTTGCATCGCCAGTAACGTTTACCACGGTACGCATCATATCTAAAATTCTGTCCACCGGCAAAATAATCCCTATCCATGCAGGATTCAATCCCACCGAACTTAAAACCACCATTAACATTACCACCCCGGCACTGGGAATTGCAGCAGCACCAATACTCGCCAACGTAGCCGTTAACACAACAGTAAGCTGTTGGCCAAAGCTCAAGTCAACCATATGCATCTGAGCCAGAAAAACCACTGCAATAGCCTGATAAAGACTGGTTCCATCCATATTGACAGTGGCTCCAATGGGTAACACAAAACTGGAAATCCGCTTATCAACTTTCAGATTTTCCTCAACGCACTCAAGAGTGACCGGAAGCGTTGCTGCGCTGCTGCTGGTAGTAAATGCAAGCATTTGGGCCGGACTGATACCCCGAAGAAAGTCCATAAATGAAATTCCCCGTACAAAAATGGCCATAAAAGCCGGATAAATTAAAAATGCCATTATAATCAAACCCATTGCCACTACAAGGGAATACCAGGTTAATCCTTTGAAAAGTTCCAGTACATGCCCAGGATTGCCTCCGGCCATTTGATTAACCATCCCGGCCATCAGGGCAAAAACAAAAAATGGTGCTGCAGCCATTATCAACTCCACCATTTTAAGAAATACTGCTGCTACAGAATCAATAAGCCCCTTGAGAGGAGCGGCCTCTGCTGCAGGAACAAATAAAAGTGCAATGCCGAAAAGTATTCCAAAAAAGATAACCTGCAGCATGTTCCGGTTGTCACTTAAGCTTAAAAATATATTTCCCGGAACCATATCTTCTAAAAAAACCAACGGACCATCTTCACCAGCCTTTTGAGCTGTTTCTAACCGTCCTCTAACCTCTTCTGTTTCTTCAAATCCCCTGCTGGAAGCCACTTTATCCAAAACATCCGCATAAGCAGTATCACGCGATAACCAATGACCATCTCCGGGAACCAAATCCTGATCCTGAAGCCACAATTCGTAACTCATCCTGTTTTCCAGGCGTACCTCTTTTTCAATGGTTTTTCCGGGAACAAGAACATTTACCAAAACAAGTCCAATAGTAACGGATATTACAGTAGTAAAAAAATAAAGAAGTAATGTCTTTCCGCCCAAGCGACCCAGATTTTTGGGTTTTCCCAAGCTTACAATACCTCCTGTAATGGAAAACAAAACCAGGGGTACAGCAATCAATTTCAAGAGATTAATAAATATTCTCCCCCAGGGAGCAATCCAGTTTTCGGTAAAATCCCCCCAACCTAGCCAGCTGGACGTAAGAGCCCAGAAAATACCTAATATGAGTCCTATAATTATTTTCCAGTGAAGAGGGAGGTTTTTCATATTCAATTATTAACTTTTAATTAACAATGATTAGGTGATCGTGATTGACTGAAGTATGCTACTCCAATTTATACTTGCCATGGAGTTCAATCGTATTACCTCTTACCGGTAAGTCTTATTCATCAGCCAGGCGTCAACAATCACCATGGCAGCCATTGCTTCAACAATAGGGACTGCGCGAGGCACCACGCAAGGGTCATGCCGCCCCCGAGCTTTCATTACCACCTCTTTACCCGATTTATCAACTGTATTCTGATCTTTAAGGATAGTTGCCACAGGTTTGAACGCAACGCGGAATATTATTTCCTCTCCGTTGGATATTCCTCCCTGAACGCCACCTGAGCGATTGGTTTTGGTTTTCACCTTTCCATCTTCCGAATAAAACTCATCATTGTGCTGAGACCCTTTCATAGATGAAGCTTTAAAACCCATGCCATATTCGAAGCCTTTTACGGCATTAATAGAGAGCATAGCCTGCCCTAATGTGGCATGCAGCTTATCAAATACGGGATCTCCCAGACCGGCAGGTGCATTTTTTACCACACAACTAACCACTCCTCCCACAGAATCATTGTTCTGACGAATTTCATCAATGTAATCAACCATTCGATGGGCCAATTCAATATCCGGACACCTGACCGGTGTCGATTCAATAGCACTTAAATCTGAAGGAATCTCCTCCATCATCATTGTTCCCACCTGTGAAACAAAAGCGGTGATGTCTACCCCCAATTCCTTAAGCATTAATTTTGCTATAGCACCTGCCACAACCCTTGCAATAGTCTCGCGGGCTGAAGAACGACCTCCTCCTCTGTGGTCGCGAATTCCGTATTTGGCATCATAGGTGTAATCCGCATGCGAGGGACGATAAAGGTCTTTGAGATTATCATAATCTTTCGATTGCTGATCCTTATTCCAAATGGCAAAGGCAAGCGGCGTGCCAGTGGTTTTCCCGTCCATCACTCCAGAAAAAAATTCCACACGGTCTTTTTCATCACGGGGGGTGGTTATTTTCGACTGTCCCGGGCGGCGCCTGTCCAATTCATTCTGAATAAAATCCAAATCCAGTTCCAACCCCGGCTTCACTCCTTCTAACACTCCACCAACGCCACGTCCATGAGATTCCCCGAAGGACGTCAATTTAAAAATTTTTCCAAAAGTATTACCTGCCATCTTATTGTATTTTTATTTTCTTTTGCTTAAAAGCTCTGTAAAAATAGCTGATGCGTCCTACATTTACAAAAAAAAGGTGTTCCATATTCAATGAAACACCTTTTACTATAAAAAATCCTTATTCACTTAACAGCTACAGCCATCTCCACATGAACCGGAACTACATCCGTCACCACCTACAGCTTGTACCAATTCATTTTCAGTTGCATCGCGAACTTCCAATACCTGACCGGCAAAATGTAAATCATCTCCTGCAAGTGGATGATTAAAGTCCATTTTTACGGTGTCATCTGTTACTTCGAGTACAATACCATTCAAACGATTACCATTGGCATCCTGCATAGGAACCATATTACCAATTTTCAGTAATGATTCATCAACCTTACCTTCTACCTCAAAAATATTCTTAGGCAAATCAACAATGGCATCAGTATTTACTTGTCCGTATGCTTCATCAGCTTTAAGATCAAACTCAAAGTTTTCGCCGGTTTTAAGTCCTTCGATTTTTTTCTCGAACATCTCAATCATTTTTCCGGCTCCATAAACGAATTGTAAAGGATTATTCTCTCCGGTTTCTTCCACTAAATCCCCTTCGGCCCCATTGAGACGCAATTGATATGAAAGCGATACGAATTTGTTTCTTGCAATTTCCATTCTTAATATTCTTTTGTTCGTTAAACGAGCTACAAAGTAACATAGTTTTTGACTCATAATCAAATCTGTGAGAGAAAAATTACAGATGATGAGTTGATGAACTGATTACCTAACCTCTATTCATTGCTCATTAATTGCTGTTCATTAATTATTGAATCAGCTGGTCAAAATCAATCTCTTCCTGTGCAGACTCTATTAATCTGGTATTTTCACAACGAACAGTACGTCCCGGAAATTTTTTAATCAGACCATAATTATGGGTAGCCATAACTACCGTTTTGCCTTCTTTGCAGATGTCATGAAGCAGTTCCAGCAGATCATCGGAAGTATCGGGATCCAGATTTCCTGTAGGCTCATCGGCAAGGATCAGATTAGGCTTATTGAGCAAAGCACGGGCAATACCAATTCGTTGCTGCTCTCCACCTGACAATTGATGAGGCATTTTATATCCCTTATGAACCATATCCACCTTCGAAAGCACATCACGAATCTGATGATCCATATCGGTCTGGTTTTTCCATCCGGTTGCTTTAAGAACAAATTGCAGATTGTCGTATACATTACGGTCAGTCAGCAATTGAAAATCCTGAAAAACAATTCCCATTTTTCTTCTGAGGTATGGTAACTCACGGTTCTTCAGGGTCTTTAACCTGTGACCGGAAACAAATCCATATCCGTCGGTGAAGGGCAGGTCACCATAAAAAGTCTTTAAAAGACTGGACTTTCCACTACCTACACGACCAATAAGATAGACAAATTCTCCGGGTTTTACTTCCAGGTTTACATCACGTAAAATGATGTGTTCTCTCTGGCGTATCAAACCGTCAGAAATTTCTATTATATTGCCTTTTTTATTGACAACTGGTTGTGTCTCTTTTACCATGAATATCTTTCTTACTTAATGCCAACTGAAAAGTCAGCAGACCAATTTTGATTTTTTATTGATTTCTTTTTGGCATTACACAATAAATTCTTACTTGTAAATTGTTATGTGTTATTTATCAGATTCTATTTAATAATAATTATATTTTTAATTCTCCTTTAAACTTTTATAAGAGCCTCTGATTTAGTTATTTGAAATCAAATAGATTTTTGTGTTAAAATGCAGATTTTAAACATTATATGATTCATCTTAAATCTTATATCTAAAAATCTAACGGTCTATTGATTTCTATAGTATTAAAATTATCTTGATAAATCGTTAGATTCTTAACAAAAATCTATAAACCAATCTATTATACCAAAAAGAGTTTTTATTGAAATTCAAAATCTCACTAACATACAATTCATCTTTCTTCTAACTTCCAGCCCTAATATTTAAACTCCAACCTCTATAGCTATCCGATTCGTTAAATATAACGTACAAATAACACTTTTCAAAAATCCATTCTTACTTCAAATTAGCAAGGGCTTTTTTAATTCTCGCCATAGCTTCTATAAGGAGCTCATCAGCTGTTGCATACGAAAAACGAAGACATTTATCGTTACCAAAGGCTGAACCGGAAACTGTAGCCACATATGCATGTTCCAATAAATAAAAACTTAAATCACTTGTATTCTCAATTTTTTTACCTTCAAAGCTCTTTCCCAAAAAAACACTAACGTTGGGAAACAAATAGAAAGCTCCGGCAGGATTATTAATAACCAGACCGGGAATGTCACTGGCCAGTTTTACCACTAAATTGCGACGCCGGTTAAAAGCCTCCACCATGGATCGGCTGAAATCCATCGGCCCCTTGATCGCAGCCAGAGAAGCACGCTGGGAAATGGAAGACGCACCTGAGGTATATTGCCCCTGAAGTCTGGAGCAGGCAGATGCAATCCATCCGGGAGCTGCCATATAGCCAATTCGCCAGCCTGTCATAGCAAATCCTTTGGATACACCATTAACAATGATAACCCTCTCCTTCATTTCAGGAATCTCAGCTATTGAATGGTGCGCACCTTCGTAATGGATATATTCATATATTTCATCAGAGATAACAAAAACATGTGGGTGCCGCTTTAACACCTCTGCCAGTCCTTTTAATTCCTCCAAACTATAAACACTTCCTGTAGGATTACTGGGGCTGTTTAATAATAATATTTTGGTTCTGGGTGAAATTGCTTTTTCCAGTTGCCCGGGGGTTATTTTAAAATCCTGATCGATACCGGCGTGTACAAAAACTGATCTTCCTCCTGCCAACTGTGTCATAGCAGGATAACTCACCCAATAAGGAGAAGGGATAATTACCTCGTCTCCTTCATTTATAAGTGTGTAAATTGCATTCGACAATGACTGTTTCCCGCCAGTTGATACAACAATCTGGGAAGGTTTATAAACTAAATTATTATCTCTTTTAAATTTTTCAGCAATAGCCTCACGCAATTCAGGAATTCCGGGAACCGGCGGATAGTGTGTAAAATCCTCCTCAATAGCCTGTATTGCTGCTTCTTTTACATGTGGTGGAGAAGGAAAATCCGGCTCTCCAACACTCAAGTTTATAATGTCCTTTCCCTGTGCTCTTAACTCCCGGCTTCTCTGAGACATTGCTATAGTTTCGGATTCTTGTAATCTTGACAATCTATCTGATAATTGTTCCATAAATAATGTCCTTTTTTTTATGAATTTGCGGATTTTTGTTAATAGCTTGATAATAGACAAAATTATATTTTTTTTCTTCCCTTTACAAGCTGGAATATTGAATAAGAAATTAGATGTTTTTGTTTTTGCTGTCAAATTCCATCTTTTCAAAACGGTAAATAAATTCAAATTATTAATCTCTGTCAAACACAGAAATCATTTGTAATTTTTTTGCCTAACTTTGTTGATATATTGAAAATATTGAAGTCCACTGACAGAAAAGAGATTGCTTCATTATTGTCTTATCCAAGACTTAAACCTATTATAAATGTGCTATTTATGTAACCTTGTTAGTTCCATGGGTATGTCAGGAATTAAAATCCGACTACTGACTAAAAACTACTGACTAATTAACTATTATCTTAAAATATAATGACCTGATATTATATGGAAAACACAGAAATTATATGGATTCTTGCTCCCATCATTATCATTGCCGTTTTTACCCTTTTACTGGTCAAATGGTTTCTGGATCATGAATCTAAAAAAAGGCGACAGGAATTTTTGATGGCTGCCGGAAAAACCATTTTAACGCAACGGCTCCAAGCCTTTGAAAGATTTTCCCTTTATCTGGAAAGAATATCTCCTGAATCACTTGTTTTAAGAGAACAAAAAAAGGAAATGAATGCCTTTCAGTTGCAGAGCCATCTGTTAAAAACAATTCGAACAGAATTTAACCACAACCTGGCCATGCAGATTTATGTCCCTTCCGAAACCTGGGAGCAGATAAAAAGTGCCCGGGAAGAAGTCGCTCGTTTGGTTAATACGGCTTCCACACAAATACCCCCTAATGTTCCTTCCTTCGAGTTGGGGCGCAGAATTATTGAAGATGCCGGTAACACAGCCAACCAAACTGTAAGAAAAGCACTGGATAATATTCGCCGCAATGTTGAAGAAATGGGAATCAGGTAAAAGGAAACTGGTCTGTCATTTTTAGTCAGCCGCCAGTAGTGGAGATATCCTTTAGCCTCTGGCTGTTATAGCTCTCAGGAGAAAAAAAGGCCATCTCTAACACGTAGAGACAGCCCTGGTCTTAAAAGGAAAGGAAAAGAAACACTTAAATTTCTTTATTTTCTTTCAGATTTTAGCTTTTCAGCTATGGATTTCCCTAGTGTACGACATTCATCATACTTTTGTTTCTTTAAAGCGTGTTTTTCTTCCACCGAATTGCCAATTATTTCCCATTTCAGGTCTTCCCCAAACTCTTTCAGGCGCTTGGCAGCTGTACCGGCCCAGGTATAAGATCCAAGCACACCCAAATAATGGTCTTTTACAGCCATATGCTTTAATTTATTGACCAGCGACTCCATATTGGGATGCAACTCATTGGCATAGGTAGGGCTGGCAAGCACCAAAGCCTTGTATTTAAAAATATCGGAAATAATGTAAGAAGAATGTGTTTTAGAGACATCGTAGATACGGATATCACGAATCCCTTCCTCGGCAATAGCACGGGCAGTAACCTCGGCCATCTCTTCAGTATTTCCATACATAGTTGCAAAGGCCACTACTACCCCCTCTTGCGTTTTAAAACCACTCCAGTCATCGTACATCTTCAATACTTCAGGAATGTGACTTCGAATAATGGGCCCGTGAGTTGCTGCAATCATTTTTATATCTAAAGCGCTAAGTTTCTCGAGAGCTTTCTGTACAGGACTACCATATTTCCCGACAATATTCGAATAATAGCGGCGCATTTCATCATGAAACCACGAAAAATCCATTTCATCATCAAAAATTCCACCATCCAAAGTACCAAAACTGCCAAAGGCATCGGCAGAAAACAAGATCTTATTTGACTGCTCATAAGTCACCATCGTTTCCGGCCAGTGCACCATAGGAGCCATATAAAATTGCAACTTATGTTTCCCAATATCCAGTTCATCTCCTTCCTTTACTTCCACCATGTTTTCTGTGATACCAAAAAATCCCTCCACCATGGGCAGGGTTTTCTTATTGCCCACAATTTTCATATCAGGATAGAATTGGCGAATAAGACTTACAGAACCGGCGTGATCCGGTTCCATATGGTTAATTACCAGATAGTCTATAGGCTTATCACCTATGACAGCATGAATCTTCTTCAGAAACTTTTCGACCTGACCTATCTCAACAGTGTCCATAAGAGTCACCTTTTCATCATTAATAAGGTATGAATTATAGGCAACTCCCCGTGGCAAGGGCCAAATATTCTCAAAGAGCTCTGTTCGCCTGTCGTTTACGCCGACATAAAAAATATTTTCTGAAAGTTGAACTGGTTGATACATTGTTTCTGTAATTGTTTGGTGTTGTTTTTAAAAATGTGATCTATGAAAGAAAACGGGGTAAAAATTCGAAAGCCCTGAATAAAACCCAGATACATCGGGCAGGCAGAGTATTTAGGCTTTCTTATCAAAGACTGAAAAATCCATTGTTTTTGGTGCTAACACTAATAAACGCTTTACTTCTGGTTGGACCAAAATACCAAAGTTCTATTGGATAAGCACGCGAAAACAAAATTACCTCTTTCTAAAAAAGGAGCATGTCCCCAAAAACAGTACTAACTTTTATTGCTGCCTGATAAGCAACCACACATCCGAGTATTTGGGATAATTTCGCCTGATGGACGAAATATTGTTTCGGGCCGGTTGTTCGGCATTGTAAGCTGCTACCGAAACCCGGAACAGCCCATTCTCATTTTCCAGTATTACCGGAGAAAATCCTTCATTGATTAATTCACTTTTGTAGTTACGTGCGTTATCAATATATCTAAAGGAACCAATAATAACATAATAGCGGTAAATATTTTCCTCTCTTTCTTCTACATCCACCGTTTTCACTCTCTCTTCCCTTACTACAATAGCTGGCTCTTTTTCATTTTCATCTTTTGTGGGCTGATAATCATCATGTACCTCTATCCCATCATCTTTAACTCCCTCTTTATATGGAGATTCTCCCATCCTGGTAGAGCCTTTTCGCAACGAGCCACATGCCGAAAGCATACCTATAGCCAGAAGTAGAAGCACTAATCTTCTTATCATCATCACATTTACCTTTGTTAAAAAACAATATATTCATTTATATAGAGAACTGCGGCATCAAAATTGCAAAAAAGAATCATTGTAAACAAACAAAAAATGGGTTCGCAGTCTTATTATAAGTCTTATTTTTACCGTTGATTTAGTTTGCTTTTATTGTTATAAGATATTCAAGTATCAAAGCATACTATCAATCGTAATAAAATGAATGCACGAAATAATAAAATATTTTCAAATCCCTTTTATTGGGACGATTGTATTTCGCAGATGGCTGGACATTTAATAAATTATTTGTGAATAAAGCAATTGTCCTGAAATCAAGGCTTTTTCCTTTTAATAAAAACAAATAATTGAAATTAGAGGTATTAACGTTTTTATGTTAGGTAGGTTAGTACATTTTTTACATGATTAAAACATATGGCAATAAAAAGAGTTAACGTACAGAAGAAAAAACCAGGCCGGAAATTATTAATATTTTTTATCGTTACATCAATTCTGGTTGTTATCGGGGGATGGATTTTACTAAAACTTCATGCAAAAGTTTTTGGCCCAAATGTTGAACTTAGCGACAAAAAGACCGAAAGTTTTTACATTCCCACAGGCTCAACATTTGAAGATGTCAAAGGACTGATTGAGGTTTCAGGCTTTCTTAAAAACACCAACTCCTTTGTCTGGCTTGCAGAGATAAAGGATTATCCTGAAAGTATCCGCCCGGGGCACTACCTGTTAAATAACGGAATGAGCAACAATGAACTGGTCAATATGCTACGCGGTGGACTTCAAAGTCCTATTGAGCTCACTTTCAACAATATAAGAACCAAAGAAGAACTGGCCGGAAAAGTTGCCAACATCATTGAGGCTGACTCAGCAACTTTACTCAACGTCCTACTGGATAGTGCCATGTTGGCAACATATGATTTTACCCCGGCAACGGTTCCTGCAATGATTATTCCCAACACCTACGAAATATGGTGGAACACTGATGCCAGGGGTTTTTTGAACCGCATGCACCAGGAATACCAAAAATTCTGGAACGAGTCCCGTCTTGAAGAAGCCCGGAAAGCCGGAATGACTCCTGTAGAGGTGGCAACTCTGGCAAGTATAGTGGATGAAGAAACCATCAAAAGCGATGAAAAGCCCACCGTGGCAGGTGTATACATCAACAGACTTAATAAAGGCATTCGGCTGCAGGCCGACCCCACCATTAAACATGTGATAGGTGATTTTACTATCAACAGAGTTCTGTCCAATGATTTAATAATCGATTCACCCTACAATACTTATATGTACCATGGGCTTCCGCCAGGCCCTATTCGATTTCCATCCATTTCAGGAATAGAAGCGGTATTAAATCACGAGGACCACGATTATTTATACATGTGCGCCAAAGATGACTTTTCAGGTTATCACAATTTCGCCAAAACACTGCATCAGCATAATATTAATGCTGCAAAATACCGCAGAGCATTAGGCCAAAGAAGAATATGGCGCTAAAGAATATTTACTTCGGGTTGAAGCCAAATGTTAAATCTGATTAAGACATCCTTCTGAATGGAACGGGCCAGGGCGGCAATCTCGCTGCCCGAGGCACCACCTTTATTAATCAGAACAAGGGCCTGATTCTTATGAACACCGGCGTTGCCATATTCTCTGCCTTTCCAGCCTGATTGTTCAATTAACCAGCCCGCAGGAACTTTTACTTTTTCCTCACCTTCAAGCAAGTATCCGGGAACATTTGTCCATTGTTCCCTGAGTTGCTGATATTTTGCCGAACTTATGACCGGATTTTTAAAAAAGCTTCCGGCATTACCAAAAACCTCAGGTTCTGGTAGTTTTTCTTTCCGGATTTCTATCACCGCCTGACGAATGTTTTTGAGATTGGCATCTCCCAGACTGTCAACTTTCTCTCTTACAGTTCCATATTCCAGAGCAAACACAGGCCGGCGTGACAATCTTAGAATCAAACCGGTAACCACCACTTTGTTTTTCAGCGGTCCTTTAAAGATGCTGTATCGATAATCAAAGTCGCACTCTTCACGCATTTTCTTAAAAGAACTTCCATCTTTCAGCATTAAACCTTCCACATATTCGATTACATCAGCTATTTCAGTTCCATAGGCTCCGATATTTTGTACCGGAGCAGCCCCTGCATTTCCGGGAATGTAAGATAAGTTCTCAATTCCACCAAGACCATGGTTCACAGCCCATTCTACACAGTAATCCCACTTTTCTCCTGCGGAAAATCTCACAAGTATATCATTTTCCTCTTCTGCAATAATCTCAATACCCCGAAATCCCGGTGAAATAATGGTTCCCTCATAATCGCGGGTAAATAATAAATTACTCCCCCCTCCTATTACCAGCACTTTCTCTCCGGGTTTGTATTTTTGCAACCAGTGTTTTAATTCGTCAGAATTATCAAATGAATAGAAGTCTCTGGCCAGTGCTTCCAAGCCAAAGGTATTGTGATCTTTAAGGGAATAATGAGTAAAATGCTGCATGAATACAATCAAGTAAAAAGCGATCAGAACCAAACTACTTTCTGTCGTCCACTGGCCCGTAATAACCGGTATTGTAATACCCGAAACGTTTGTCCTGAGGATTAATGTCATTTAAAACCAACCCAATCCGGCTGATTTTCTCATTGCGAAACTCTTCCATCGTTGAAGTGAAATGGTCCCTGTTGGTCAACCCGGCCCTGACGATAAACAAACGGCAGTCGGAATATTGCATAAGAATGCGGGCGTCTGCCACCAGACCGATGGGCGGCGTGTCCACAATTATCACATCAAACTGACTCCTAAGATAATCAAAAAGATTTTTGGTATGCTCTCCGGCAATTAATTCTGAAGGGTTAGGAGGTGTAATTCCGGAAGGTACCAGCCACATATTCTCCACTTCAGACGGATACACAATTTCTTCAAGTTTATTCTGGCCTGACAGATAATTTGAAATCCCTATTTGTTGATTTTTATCAAAAATTTCTGATAAACGGGGCTTTCGCATATCAAAGCCCAGGAGAGCTACTTTTTTACCTGAAATAGCAAATACTGATGCAAGATTCAGGGCGCAAAAGGTTTTGCCTTCTCCGGTATTGGTCGAGGTAACAAGGATTACCTGATGTTTCTCATCTGCCAACATAAACCGTATTTTGGTTCTTAAGGACCTGAAAGATTCTGAAAGAAGTGAATTGGGTGTTTGAAGAATCACATTCTCACTCACCTCCTTGCTGCGCACAATACTTCCCACATTTGGAAAATCTCCGGCAATGGATTCCATCTCTTCTCGATCACGCACTTTATTGTTCAACATTTCACGCAGTCCAATAATGGCAGCCGGAATAATCAGAGACAACAAAAAAGCTTTTCCGTAATTTCCCTTTTTATCGGGAGAAACCACTCCGGAAATAGTGGCCTGATCCAGTATTTCATTATCCGGGATATTTGATGCTTTGGCAATTTGCGTTTCTGAGTTTTTCTGTAACAAAAAAGTGTAAATAGCATCATTAAGTTGAAAAGCCCTTTCAAGGTCAAGGTATTCTTTTTCCAATTCGGGCAAATAGTTCATTCTTTGTGATAGAGCAGCAATTTGTTTTGAAATTTCAGCTTGTCCCACCACTATTGATTCCATCCTTTTATCGATAGCCTGAATCATCGTTTCGCTCACGATGCTCAGCTCTTTTTCCAGTTGCCGGTAATATGGGTTTGACGTCCCGGAAGTAAGTTCCAGTGATTTCAACTCAGAGATCACATCCATATATTTCCCAACCAGCCGGGTAATCACATCGGCGTCATCATTAATGAAAGCAGAAAGCAAATAATCTTCGTCCATATCTCCGCTTTGCAGCCTTGCTTTTAACTGCCCAAAATAGTCGTGTTTGATCTCCAGAACTCTTAATTCTTTTTCTTTTTCAATATACTCATTACCCAGTTCCGACGCAAACTCTGATGGAACCAAAAAACGATTATCTTTTCGAAAATCCATCAACTGTTTCTGAGTTTCATTTAAAGTGTCTGCAACATTTTTCAGTTGACTCTGAATAAAGTCCAGCGAACGGGATGCCATATCATTTTTACGTTCCAGATTATTCTCTACAATCACATCAGAAAGCACATCCAGAAAACTCACAATTTTATGAGGATTATGGCCTGTTGCTCCAATAAAAACAATGGAAGAACCTTCACGATAATTACTCACCGAAACACGTGACCGGTATCTTGAAGTGAGTTGATCGTGAGAATGAAATTGCACGAAATATTCTCCTTTTCCGACAGTAATTCCATCTCGGAGCATTATTCTAAAAGAAAAATTTGGATGCCTCACCAATTCGCCGGATCTGACTGTTTTTTCGAAAGTAAAAGGAGCAGCTCTCTCTACATTTCTGCCGGTATCAAACCGATGTAAAATTCCACCTTCAGAAGTTCCGGAAATTTTCATTTGTCCATCATCAAGTACCGATATATATAATGGTACTCCTAATATTTGCGGATGTTCTTCTTCCAACTGAATATCAAAAGGAGCAGATTGATATAGTTCAGTGTCTTTAAAACGACCATCGGCAAAGTAAGTAACCCGGAAATCAAGACGGTCAATAACTTCACGAATGGTTTTCTGCGAACGTATAATAAAAGACTGATTCTCAATATTCCTGACCTCTGAAGACAAGCCAAACCCTTCCATCAGGTTAATATCATTCATCATTTTTTCACTTTCGGTTTTAAAAAGCATAGTAACCGAACCTTTATAAACCGGAAGAGTGTAACGATGATACAGATAAACGCCTCCCATAAAAAGAGGAATGCTCAATGCAAACAAAATCCAGTGACGCCAGACCAACCGGGCAATTTTTTTAATATCTGAAAAACCATCGCTTTTATTTCCGGGTCTGTACCCAGCCAGTTGGGATGGTTCTTTTGGGGGCGTTGCCATTCTTGAGTAATTTATTTTGGTGTGCTAAAATAATAATAGATAACCAGATTTTAAGACAAAAAATGCCATAAAAAAACCGGTATTTCCGGTTTCATAAGAGATAATGCACTCAATTGCGTCGCACAAATTGGGAAATCTTGGAAACATTTTTCATAAACAATGTGCGCACGCCTCCGATTTGATGATTTCGGATTGCTCTGAGGTCTTCTCCCGATTTGGACAGAACATTACGAAGAGACTTGTTACTTGCTCCTCCCAAACGCATCCTAACCATTACTTCAGGCAAATATTCCACTTTTACGGTAGGAAAAGAGAGTGCCCTGAGTAACCATTCATAATCAGCTGAAATCCGGTATTCAACATTAAAATCTCCAATTATTCCGAAAAAATCCCGACTCACATAAACCGTAGGATGCGGAGGCATCCAGCCTCTTTGCAAACGTTGTCTGCGAAATGAACCACTTCGCCAGTATCGAACTACTTTTTCAGGGTTTTCAGAACTCACATACTCCAAATCACCATACAATAGGTTAAATTGAGACTCTATATATCTATCATGAATATTTCCAATGATTTCAGAATTTGCGAATGCATCGTCTGCATGTAAAAAACCTATCACTTCGCCAGAAGCCATGCTAATTCCTTTGTTCATGGCATCATAAATTCCGTTATCTGGTTCACTTATCCATTTATCAACCACATCAGTGTTATTTTTTAAAATGTCAACAGTACCATCTGTTGAACCTCCGTCAACGACAATGTACTCCATATCCTCGAAAGTCTGACGACGTACCGAATTAATGGTATCATTTAAAGTACCTGCCGACTGAAAAGTAACTGTGATAAGTGAAATTCTTTTATTCATATTGTAAGTCTGTCAGCTCTCTATTAATCTGATGATTGATAACTCTCTAACTTACTATGACGCATCTTCTTTACCTTTATACGAATAAAAAATGCAGGAAGATAAAAAATCATAAATCCCAATACGAGATTGAGACCCATAAGTTTCAACATTCCAAAGTCTTTTAGTAAATAGTTAATCGTAATAAAGATCAAATTGACCCCACCCAAAATCAATGCAATTTGTAAATGTGAAAAACCAAGAGTAAGAAGTCTGTGATGAATATGATTGTTATCGGCCACGAAAGGGGAGTTTCCTTTTGACAATCTTAAAAAGAATACCCGCAGCGTATCTATAACTGGCACTATAAGAATACCTACCACAACAGCGGGAGCAGAAATCATCTGAATATTGGTATTGGTTCTAACGGCAGGAACATTGGCTTCCATAAACTCCAACGAAAAAGTAGCCAGAATAAATCCAATAATCATTGAACCTGTATCGCCCATGAAAATTTTCTGCCTATTGGAAAAAACATTATAGTACAAAAATGCCAACAAAGCTCCAATTATTATAGCCCCTAATACTGCTACATCAATATTTCCGTTTAGAAAAAACCAAATGGTAAAAGCCAACGCGGAAATAATTCCGCTAATACCTGCCAGTCCGTCAACACCGTCAATAAGATTAAAGCCGTTAACTATAAAAATAACAAACAAAATAGATAACGCCATACTGGTAAAATAATCGGGCTGAAGACCGAAAAATCCATGAAAATCAGTTATCCGTAAATCGCCAAACCCAACAATAATAAATGCGGCAAGGATTTGCCCCAAAAGCTTCATCATAGGAGCAGTTATTAAAATGTCATCCTTAATACCTATGGAAAAAATAACAAGTAATGCAGGAATTATAAAAGGAATAGCCTTTAAATCAAACCAATCAATATAAAGTGAATAGGTAAAAAGAAATCCTATGAAAATGCCAAGTCCTCCTAAGTTAGGTACTTTTTGCTTATGAATTCTTCGTTTACCGGGTTCATCAAACAAATTCTTAGAATGAGAAACTCTTAATATGGTAGGAATTGAAAGAAATACCAGCAAAAAAGAGAGTATAGCGGCAAATAATATCATTAAATAAATTGAGTATTCATTCATTTTTTTGTGCTAAAGGATAAACTGGATGCACAAATTCCGATTTCCACAAGAAATATTGCTTCTTAAAACCTGCAAATTGTGCCCCGATTTGCTATTTTTGATACCAGAAAGTCTTTTATACAACTTTCACCAGAATAAAATTCGTCTAAGTTATTGGTCTGATGGAACTCGCATGGTTGATTGTTCTTCATTCTCTTTTGAAACAATCGTTGTCATGTTCGTTTCATTTATCCAATAAAATCATAAATAATTAAAAATGTGCTATTTATTTAATTCTTTCAGATCTTTGAGTCTGTCATTATCAAAAAACCATTACTTGCTTTTGACTAGTGACTAACGACTAATTTACTTTTATGTGGCAAATTTATGAAACCCTTTTGACAAAGTTAAATTTATGAATGTTTAATTTTAAAAAAGAAAACCATAAATTTGCCC
>CAYOFH010000067.1:0-16842 GCA_964403175.1 uncultured Marinilabiliaceae bacterium | reverse complement strand
AATTTCATTAAGTTGAATATTAAGTTGTTAAGGTCTTCGGTGTTGTGAATATACAGGTAAATAGTTCCCTCGAATATGCCATCATGACTTTCAATATGGATTGAGCGCATGTTAACTGTTTGGTCTTCCGAGATTACTTTGGTTATTCTGCTCACAATACCAATCTGATCGATTCCGGACAGATTGATAACTGCAAGGAAGGAAAGAATTTTGTGCGATTCCCATTCAGCAGAAACAATTCGGTTACCCTGGCTTGACATGAGGCGGATGGCTACAGGACATTTGCGGCTGTGAAGAATTAGTTTGTCATCCTGGTCCAGATACCCCACTACATCATCTCCCGGGATTGGGTTACAGCATGGAGCAATTATGTATTTCTCGGTTTCCATATCGTCCGAGACTACCATCTGGGTTTTTTTGTTGCTTTTGACTGGTTTTTTGGAGCTCTTCTTTTCGATGTTCTTTCCGAAAGAAAGGCGCCAGTAGCGAATCCATTTATTGGCGGTTTTATCGCTTAATATTTTATTCAGATTTTCAAGATTAATAACTCCTTTTCCTATTTTGAAGTAAAGTTCCTCCTTATTGGCAAGATTATAATGGCTTTGTAGTTTCTTCAGGATTTTTGCATTGGTTGTCAGTTTCCTTTCATTAAGTGCTTCCTCCAGCTTTTGTTCTCCACGATGAATAATTCCTTTCCTCTCCTTTTTAAAAGCATCTTTTATTCTGGTTTTTGCTTTGGCAGTAGTTACAAAATTTATCCAGTCGTATTTTGGGGTTTGTTTTTCGGAGGTGAGAATTTCTACCTGGTCACCGCTTTTCAATTCATAGCTGATAGGAACCAGCTTATAGTTAACTTTTGCTCCGATGCATTTATAGCCAAGCTCGGTGTGAATTTCAAAGGCAAGATCCAGTGCTGTAGCTCCTTTGGGCATTACCTTAACATCGCCTTTGGGAGTAAAAAGCATGATTTCCTGACTGAATAGATTCAGTTTGAAATCATCAAGAAATTCCAGAGAATCCGAATCGGGGTTGTCGAGGATTTCACGAATACGCTGTAACCAGTTGTCCAGTTCCGATTCTTTCTCATTGGCACCTTTATATTTCCAGTGGGCAGCAAAACCTTTTTCAGCAATTTCGTCCATTCGTTCGGTTCGAATCTGAATTTCAATCCAGTTACCTTCAGGTCCCATTACTGTGGCATGAAGGGCTTCATATCCGTTAGCTTTTGGGGTGCTTACCCAGTCACGCAGCCTGTCTGGTTTTGGTTTGTAAATATCTGTAATAAGTGAATAAATAGTCCAGCATTGTGCTTTTTCAGGAATTCCCTGTTTTGGTTTGAATACAATGCGAATAGCCAGTAAGTCATAGATTTCCTCGAAAGGAATTTCCTTACGTTGCATTTTTCTCCAAATGGAATAGATGGATTTTGGACGTCCTTTGATATCGAATTCATACCCTTCGCTGGAGAGTCGTTCAATAATAGGGAGAGAAAACCGGGTTATCAGATGCTGGGTCTTATTTTGGTAATCTTCCAGTTTTGCCGTTATTTCTTCAAATATTTTGGGATGTTCATATTTTAAGGAAAGGTCTTCTAGTTCCGATTTTATTGCATAAAGTCCCAGTCGGTGGGCCAGCGGAGCATAAAGATAAAGTGTTTCACCGGCAATTTTGAGTCTTTTGTGCTCCGGCATGGATTCCAGTGTGCGCATATTGTGCAGACGGTCGGCAAGTTTGATTAGTATTACCCTGATGTCTTCCACCATCGTTAGAAGCAGTTTTCGGAAATTTTCTGCCTGTTGTGACTGGGTTTGATCGAAAACACCCTCCAGTTTGGTCAGTCCGTCAACGATATCGGCCACTTTTTTTCCAAAAATTCCTTCAACATCTTCGACCGTATAATCGGTATCTTCTACAACATCGTGCAACAGAGCTGCTGTTACGCCTTTGGCTCCAAGTCCTATTTCTTCAGCCACAATGCGGGCTACGGCAAGTGGATGAAGAATGTACAATTCTCCGCTTTTTCGTCTTACCTCATGATGGGCTTCATGGGCCAATTCAAAAGCTTTTTGAATTAATCGTTTGCCCTCGGTGGTCTGACAGCGGGGACAAACTCGTAGCAACTCCTCGAATTGTTGTTTTATTTCCTGTTCTTCTGATGCTTTATAATCGTTACTCATATTGCCTTTTTACCTGTTGGGCCTAAATTAATGAATATAATGGTAAATTAGAATTAGGTTAAAGGAATTTTAGTTACATACCGGCGGTTACTATACGGAAAACTTCCGGTTGAAGATATTTTTTTGCTAAATCTCTGATTTCTTCAGCTGAAATATCGCGAATAGTAGAAATCATATTATCATAAAATCCAAAATCCATATCGTATTCCTGTAAAGTCCGGTAGATGTCAGCTGTTGAAAAAGGACCGTCAAAATTTCTGAGTAGCTCGCCCATCATATATCTTTTTACCATGCTGAGTTCACTGTCAGGAACAAGTTCGCTTTGTAAGATTCTGAACTCTTCCAGAATGGCTTCTATGGCTTTGTCGCGGCTTTCTCCGGCCACTTCACTGTTGATAACCCATATTCCGCTGTGTTTTAAGGGCATGATGACTGAGCCGATACCATACGTTAGTCCTTTCTCTTCACGAACTGAAGTCATCAGTCGTGAGCCAAAATAACCACCCAAAATAGTGTTAAGAATCTGGAGGGAAATGAAATCGGGATGATGTTTATTGAAAAGGGGACGTCCGATGCGCAAAGCTGTTTGCATGGCTCCTTCTTTTTTAAGGTGCTTGATTTTTTGATCCGATGGATTTACTTCCGGTATCAGTGGCTCTGTGGAGGTATGTTTTTTGGGTGTTTCACCAAAATAATGATTGAGCAGCGTGATTAGATCTTTCCCGGGTTGACCAGCTACAAAAATCCGGGCCATTTCACGGCGGTAATGAGTTTTATGGAATTCTGTTATCTGATCGAGAGTAATACGTTTAAAATGTTCTTTTTTTAACTGTTTACCGTAGGGATGGTCAGCTCCGAAAATAGTTTCTCCAAATTCCCGGGAGGCAATGGTTTTTACCTTTTCTCCTTCAAAAACAAATTCTTCATATTTTTTCTGAAGATAGAGTTCGTATTCATGTTGCGGGAAAGACGGATTTGTAATGATCTCATTGACCAGTTCCATCATTTGGGGCAGATAACGGGTAAGGCACAGGAATGTTACTACGGTATTATGATGGTAAGTCTGGGTGTTAAGATAGGCTCCAAGAAAGTCCACTTTTTCAGATATTTCCATCGATGTTTTATTGAGAGTGCCTTCCAGCATCAGATTGGCCGTAGTTGAGGCGATCAGCGGTATGCCCGCCTGCACGGCACCCGCCGGGAATTCGATGTCTATTTTTGTGACATCCTGGCTTCCTGCCCTGAGGACTGATACAGGTACATTATTGTCGAGTTGATGTTGTTCAACCGGCAGAAAATCAATTTTCTCTATATCTTTAAATTCCGGAGCTTTATTTTCGTTTTGTGTCATATTCCTGGGAGTTGTTTTTTTGTTGACAAGTTGAGGTTTTCTACTATGCTGAAACGTCACAGGATGAAAGAGAATGAAAGTAAGATGTTTTTGAACAGGTTAAATGCTATTTCTCAACATGAGTTTCTTCCCGAGGCCTCCTGGTGATTTTAGGAGGCCTGTCCCTATCCTTTCTTCTGTGGCAGATAATAGAGTGTAGAGCAGTTCTCCGGGGTAAACACATTTTGCGCTACAGATTGTATGTCCGAGGTTGTTACAGATCGGTAATGTTCCGGTTCCCTGTTGATTTCCTCTGCATCACCCTGTATCTCGAACTGAGCCAGATTCATGGCTTTGTTAAGGTAGTGGATTTCACCAAAAACCAAATTCGACTCTATTTTATTTTTTACTTTCTGTAGCTCGTAATCACTGGGTCCGTAATCTGCTGTTTTTGACAACTCATTACGAATAGCTGCGTCAGCCTTTTCCATTGAAACCCCGGGCATAAGTCGTCCGGTAATGGTAAAAAGTCCCGGATCCCGATCACCGCCAATATAGGCATTTACGTCCGAGAATAAACGTTGTTCCTTGATGAGAGACTGAAATAAGCGGGCAGATGGTCCATTAGACAGAATATCTGAAAGCAGATCTGCGGCATAAAAATCAGGATCAGTTCGTTTCCCGTTGTGATATACCATTTGAATAAAAGGTGCCGGAACATCCCTTTCTACCGTGAGTTGTCTTGCCTGGGTTTGTTTCGGTTCTTTAGGGAGGTTTCTTTCAGGGATATCCCGTCGGGGGATGTCTCCAAACCTTTTCTCGGCCATTTTAAATACCAGGTCGGGCTGAACATTTCCGGCAACCGACAATACTGCATTGTTAGGACCGTAGTGTCTGTAAAAGAATTTTTTTACGTCTTCAAGAGTGGCATTTTCGATATGAGAAATGTCTTTTCCAATGGTGGGCCAGCGATAAGGGTGGACTTTGTAAGCAAGATCCCTGATTAGCAGAGGTATGTCTCCATAAGGCTGATTTAAATAACGCTGCTTGAACTCTTCTATGACTACCTTTCGCTGAACTTCCAGACTCTTTTCAGAGAAATCGAGTTCACGCATACGGTCAGCTTCCAGCCAGAATGCAGTTTCCAGGTTTACTGCAGGTAAGGTCACATAGTAATTGGTAAAATCGCTGCTTGTCCAGGCATTGTTTTCACCTCCTACATTTTGCACCGGTTCATCATACGACGGGATGGTTTGCGTACCACCAAACATCAGATGTTCGAAAAGATGCGCAAACCCTGTTTTGTCCGGATCTTCATCTCTGGATCCCACATCATAAAGCAGGTTGGCAGCTGCCATTGGAGTGGTTTTGTCGGGATGCACCACAATTCGTAAACCATTGGAAAGTGTATGTCTGAAATATTCTATCATTTTAATCGGATGTTATACTTTTGGATGTAAGATAAATTATTTATGCTGGTAACGGGTGTTTTAACTTGAATAAACACTCAATATCAAACGGATTAACTCCGGCTTTTTAAAAAAGTTTAGCGGAGCATTGTTTTTATGTCAGTGGCCCTAAGCGAACTGATATACGCTATATGTAATTAATTGTCAGAGTTTTAATAATTCTCAATGTAATAGATATAAAGCGGATCGGGGTTAAATGGTGAAATTTCTTTCATAAAATGTTTAATATACAATTGTTTTGACCATCTATTTGTTCTTCAGTTTCCGGGAAAACAAAGTGTTGGTTCATGAATAATTACATGAGGCCATCCATTTATGTTATTTGCAAATATGTTTTCGAGTTTCTTTGAACTCCTGTATGAGAGCTTCCATAATCATTCTTACTGGTTTGATCTCATTTATCAGTGCAGCCACCTGACCTATCTCCAGTTCACCTTCGTCGAGGTCGCCCTCAAAAATTCCTTTTTTTGCCCGTCCGCGTCCCAGAAGCTCTTTTAACTCTTCTGTTGAAGCCCCTCTCAACTGGGCTTCTTCCACGAGTTTGAAAAAGTGATTTTTTAAGAGTCGAACAGGAGCCAGCTGTTTTAGTGTGAGCATTGTGTCACCTTCTTTTGCCTTTACTGCAGTTTCTTTAAATGCCCTGTGTGCTGATGACTCTTCAGATAGAGCAAACATCGATCCAATCTGCACTCCATCCGCTCCAAGAGCCATGGCAGCCATCATCTGACGGCCACTACCGATTCCTCCTGCTGCAATGAGAGGCAGAGATGTTACATCTCGTACCAGAGGAATTAAATTCATGGTGGTGGTTTCTTCGCGTCCTTCATGCCCCCCGGCCTCAAAGCCTTCGGCTACTATGGCGTCCACGCCGGCATCTTCACATTTCTTTGCCAGCCGGGAATTGGCAATGACATGGGCCACCGTTATTTCATGTTCTTTGAGATAGGGAGTCCATTTGGCAGGGCTTCCGGCAGAGGTAAAGACAATTTTTACTTCTTCTTCAGTAATCACATGCATCAGTTGTTCTATATCGGGGTAAAGCAAGGGTACGTTTACTCCCCATGGTTTGCTGGTAGCCTTTTTCATCTTTTGAATATGCTCCCTCAGCACTTCCGGATACATACTTGCGGCCCCCAGAAGACCAAGACCTCCATTGTTGCTGACAGCAGAAGCCAGTTTCCATCCGCTGCACCATACCATTCCGCCCTGAATTACAGGAGTTGCTATACCAAATATCTTATTAACTCTGTTTTCTGTAAATAGTTTTTCCATCTGTTCTTTTATTTTACAAAACCTGTTAACTCTATTGTCAACAGGTTTTTAGAAAATTTGAAGCTCAAGGCTGGAAACTCCCAACCTGATTATTTTTATTTATTTCTTTTCCCGACGTGTTTTTTTACCGGACGTGAAGTTTATGGGAGGGTATGTTTTTCGGCTCGGACGAAAGACAAACCCTCTTTAACAAATTATTCTTAAATGCCTCTGTTGCAAATGAAGTGAAGCAACCTGCTGACCCCTAAATTCTAATCCCTAAATCCTAATACCTCAGGCCCTTGTTCAAAGACAATATCCACCGGAATACCGGCATTATTTATGCGGTCCAGGTCAGAACGAAGCTCTGCACCAATAGTGGCAAGAGTAGCAATCATTTCCTGTGCTTTTTGGTAGTCACCATTACCCTGGAGCAGAAGAATCTCTTCCGACAAAAGATTCATTGCCTTTTTCATTTTGTCAAAATCAATCAGATATGTTCCCGACTCCTCATCTTTTGAAAAAGCTCCATTGTTAAGAAAATAATTAAATAGTATCATATTGGCTTTTCCGTGGTCACTTGCCGCGCCAAAGCGAACAGATCTGAATATACCGGACATAAAAGTGACATAATTAGTCATGAGGTCTTTGTCTTTCAGTTCGCCGTTTTCGGCCAGCCGGGTTACGATGTATAATCCCAAAATGTCTGCTTTACTTTCTTCTATAGCTGATGCAGTTTCTTTCAATGCTTCCCTTACAGTTCCCTGTCCGTTAATGGTTTCTTTGATACCTAGCCCGTGGGCTACCTCATGGAACATTGTATTTTCAAAAAATGAATTGAAATTTATGTATTGTCTTTGTGAGGGATGAATAACTACTTCACTGATAGGGATTAGAATCTTTTCAAACTTGGCAAGCATGCTGTTTTTAAGTTGTAGTTTGCGGCTTCCTTTTTTCATCTGCACATCAGGATCGTTGGGAAGGTTGATGGCGATTGTTTTGCTGGCAGCATTGCAATCGCCTGCATAGTATATGGCATCGTAAACATTCAGATCGGAATCACTTCCAGGGGATTCTGTTTTATAGGAATCATCAACCGGCAGATTGGACTGAAGCTCTGGAAGAAGAGCAGCAAACCTGTTCAGCCGGGCCGACCAGACTGTATCTTTAATCAGGATATAGGCTTCAAAAGCTGTTTTGTTACCCATTAGCTGATCTTCATAAGTTTCGATGGGGCCGATAATAAAATCGATAATATTGTCTTTCATATCCATCCAGTACATATCGCTTTGGTAGTAATCCCCCGTAAGCAAAGCGTCGGCCCGTGCGTTGAGATATTTTTTGAAACTGTCACTTTCTGCAAGTCCGGCAGCTTTACGCAGAAGGTCGGCTGCTATGGAAAGTTCTTTTTCCCATTTTTTATGATACGGAATAGTGATCAGCTCTCCGTTTTCATCTCTTTCGATAACCGTGTACTGGCTGGTTTTATTGTGATTGGTGATTTGCTCAAACTCCTGCATGGTCATATCTACAGGATAGAATCGTGCACCTGCAGGTTTGGGGTCAATTCCTTTAATGAAAGGCTGGTTGTTGTTCAGTCTGTCCCATGGACCATAATTGATTTCAGCATACCTGCGTAAATCGGGGTTTTCAATATTGGATAACAGGCTTTCTTTTTTGCCCCAGGATTGTTCCCAGAATAGATTGTCCATGATGTCGGCAGCTTCAAAAAGAAATGGGAGCATTTCTTTTTGAGCAGGAGAAAGGATACTTAAATCAGTCGTTAATTTGAAAGTGTCGTAGGCTTTGGTTTTTTCCTTCACATCAGAAATTGATGCTTCATATTTACTGTTGGTTTGGCATGCGGGAAACATGAGAAGTATAAAAAAGATCCGGAATAACCGTTTCATACGTAAGGGTTTTTGAGAATTAGTAATGCAATGTCAAAGGTAACGATATTTTTAAAAAAGGTTTGGATATTAATTTTTGAGTTGAAGCAATTAAAATTCCTTTACCCGGTATCAATATCCCGACTAATCACCGGGGATAAATAGAACCTTTTACGAAGTTTAAAACCAAAATTTTGACAGACAGAAGACAGGGAATAAAAAAAAGAATGTCTGTTCTCTTATTTATTCATATTGATATAGACTTCTTTTTCATTGAGAAGTTTTTTCAATCGTTCAATCTGTTGTTGCTTGTTTACCTCCCTGAGATTTTGGGCTGTAGTAGTGAAATACTGATGTTTTTTAATGAACCCCAACTGCAATTCATTCCACTCCTGCCATGAACCAATCATTTGACGCTCCCTGAGTTCACGATAAAGTGTATTGGAAACCGGGATGAAATCTGTACGTCCCAGGTAGTCAAGGTCAGAGTCACACATTACTGCCTCCATTTTATCCAGTGGATTTGGCGGTAGTTTGGTGGCCATGATCAGGCGGCATATGGTTTCAATTTTTGCCGTGGAAATATTATAACGTGGCAGTATTTGTTTGGCCAGTAATGCTCCATGGTGTTCGTGGTGTTTGTAATCTACAATATGACCGGCATCATGGAAGAGAGCAGCAATTTTTAGCAGCAGAATCTCTTCTTCATTCAATCCTTCGGCCCATCCGATAAGTTCTACTTCCGTAACAACATCAACTGTATGTTTTACATTATGGTAATAAAGATTTGACGGCAGGTTTTTTTCCAGTAAATTAAGAATTTTTTCTTCGATATCCATGAACTGAATCTCGCCGTATTTTACCTCGAAGCTTTTATTTGCATCAAAAGCCCTGCCTTCTTTGCGCAAGTTTTCGTTGAACCCGTTAATCAGAAACATATTAAGTTCGCCCTTATACTTGACAGGCATAGCTCCAAGCAGACTAATGTCGAAAAATTCTTTTACCAGTTCATAGGTCATTTCCGACATATTGATTTTACCCGGAGGGCAGGCCTCTCCGATGCGACAGGTAACATTGATGTTTTCTCCGCTGATAGACCAGGGGGAGTGCTGTTTTCCGGAATCAATAGCAGCCAAAACCGGCCCTGTATGGATGCCCATTTTTACTTTCCACAAGGGATCGCCGTTGAACTTCGCAAAGAGATTCTGAACTGCCGTCTTCATTTTGCTGGCTGCCAGAGTAATATTTACAGGGTTGGTGCGGTATTCGTTGTTGAGACCGGCAGCAAAAATGATGTTATCACCAAAGCTCTTTATTTTTGAAAGATTATATTCTTCGGCTACTTTATCTATTAATATGAATATCTCATCCAGAATATCAATGAGTTCTGACTTATCTTCCATTTGTAATAATTGGTCGAAACCACTGACCGAGATATAAAGAAGGGAAACTGTGCGCAGATGTTCTACTTTTTTTTCCGGTTTTTTGTGATAAGCAGCTTCCCGCGATGGTATTTCACCCGTTTCATTAAATCGGGTGAGTAGTTCATTGAATTTTTCGTTTTGCTTTTGAATCATGGAATACCTGCCCACCAGATTTTGCAGCTGGGAGTTTAGTTCCTTGTTTCGGTTGGCCAGGTGAGTTATGCGAGTGATATAATCATTAATATTTTTCATGTACAATTAATCTTATCTGCTTAATACAATATTGTGACCGGGGATTTGTTGGAACTAAAAAGAAGATTTGATTTATAACTTTTTAGAAACCTGTTTTATTTACTTTAAAAACAAGATTTCAAAGTAAATTGATTAAGTTGATTTTTGTTGATTACCAGAGTGTAATGCCGGCCGATGTTGTTGTTAATCTTTCAGAGCACTGGTATTGCTTAAAATAGATGGTTTTTCCAGACTGCAAATTAGTGCTAAAAAAGAATGATCCTTTCTTCTACGCATGTCAGCGAAAAAAGTGACTCGGAATTTGATAAAAGTTTAAATTTTCCTGATATATGATTAACATATTCATGATGAACTGTGAAGTATGTTTAATATGTGGTTAACGTTTTCGTTATTATCTGTTTGTGCTTTCACCCAATGTATTTTATGGCCTTTGCGTTCCATGCCCCGAAACCAGGTCATCTGGCGTTTTGCGAACTGGTGAATTGCTATGTTTAATTGCTCAAACATTTCATCATAAGAGATTTCACCGGTAACATACCGGGTAACGTATTTGTATTCTAACCCGTAATAAATGAGATCTTCGGGACTTGTTCCCTCTTCCAGGATTTTTTCAACTTCTTCAATCATTCCCTGATTCAATCTTTCTTTAAGTCGTTGGGTGATTTTTTCGCGTCTCTGATCTCTGTTAATCTCCACCCCCACGATGAGGGGATTTATTCCGGGAAGTTCCACTTCAATTTCCGGATGATCCTGGTAATAGGTTTCAATTTCAATACTGCGGATGGCTCTTTTTACCGTATCGGTATCGGTTGTGTTATGCAGCTTTTTGAAAGAAGAAAGTATTTCTGAGAGTTGTGTCAGGTTTTTATTTTTTAATTTTTCGCGGAGTTCAGGATTAGGGGGAACATGCACCATTTTGTAGCGGTCGAGAACCGCCTGGATGTAAAGTCCCGTTCCTCCGCACATTATGGGAAATTTATTTCTTCTTTTAATTTCTTCATAAACGCGAAAGAAATCGGTTTGATATTCATATACATTGTACTTGTAACCTGGTTCGCGAATATCAATGAGGTGTACAGGGATGGTTTGCCCATTTACAATATAGTCATGGTAGTCTTTTCCGGTTCCCAGATCCATTTTCCGATAAACCTGCCGGCTGTCGGCGCTGATAATTTCTCCGTCAGTTTCGTTGGCCAACAGTGAGGCCAGACGGGTTTTCCCGCTGGCTGTAGGACCGGTTATTACTATCAGGTCGTATTGGGAGTTTTTGTATATGTTTTGAGAATTTTTTTCCTTTTCCATGTTTCAAAAATAACAAAATTGGGGATACAGGGACAGGAATTACTTTGAATCTGTAATCCATACAATCATCATTTAAAGACATTTTACAGTTTTTAGAAGAAGTTTTGCCTAATAATCTCAGATCTAATTCATAAAAACTAACAGGCTGAAATAACGTAATTTTCAATTTGAGTTGACTGTAGTTTTATTTTGTATTGTAATTTTTATGAATCTAATACATTTGGTCGATGTCCTTGCAGCCTTTTTGTGTTAAATGCAGTTTTTCAATAATATACGATTCTTTTTAAATCTTAAATCTAAAAATCTAACGGTCTATTGCTATGTAATACTTCATTGAATTGTTGCGATGATTTTATTTTTTTTATTTTTGTTCACCTATACCAATTATCTGTTTAGAATGGAAGAAAAACAACCGGTAAGTACAGTGGAGATGTACCGGAATCTTGGAGCACGGCTGAAGAGTTTGGTTTTTAGTCCGGTAAGTGAGTGGCAGAGAATTCACAGGGAGAATATAACCTTCAATGATATCATTGGGCAATTTGCACTTCCCCTGATCGGATTGGTGGCCTTCGGAACTTTCCTTTCACACCTCATAAATCAGCAGGCTTTTATTTTTGAACTGGCACTTAAGAAGGCTGTTATGATTTTTACGGCTCTTTTTGGTGGTGTATTTATGGCCTGGTATCTGGTTTTTCGTCTGATGAAGTATTTCCGGATGATATCCTCCCGTGAACTGGCTGCTAAACTTACCATCTACAGCTCAGCTCCATTGTATGTAGTTTCACTTATTGCGGTTCTTGTTCCGGAATTCTTCTTTGTGCATATACTTGTTCTGTATAGTCTTTATCTTTGTTGGATAGGGGTGCGAAGTTTACCCGGAGGTACTCAGGATAAAAAGCTGGTTTTTGCAGTATTAATCTTTCTGGCTCTGGTAATCTTTCCTTACCTGATACGAATAGTATTATTTCATTTGATAAGTTATTGATATGTCAGCAAACAGAATTAATATAAAAAACAAGCGAGCTTATTTTGATTATGAAATACTCGAGAAATATGTAGCCGGCATTCAGTTGTCAGGAACGGAAATTAAGTCTATTCGAATGGGCAGAGCCGGTGTAGTGGATTCTTATTGCTACTTTTCCAGGGGCGAGCTATGGGTTAAAGGCATTAATATTTCAGAATATTTTTACGGTACCTTTAATAATCATGCCCCTACCCGTGAGCGTAAATTGCTATTGAAAAAAAAGGAACTGTATAAGCTTGAAAGAAAAACCAAAGAATCCGGACTGACTATTATTCCTTTGCGAATGTTTATTAATGACAGAGGTTTTGCCAAACTGGAAATAGGACTGGCTAAAGGGAAAAAGCAACATGATAAGCGCGAAACACTTAAAACCAAAGATGCTAATCGTGATCTGGACAGAGTGAAGAAAAGTTTTTAGGTGGTGACACCCTAAATTCCGGTGATTACTGAGAATATACCTGCTGACACTTAGTACCGGGATTTCCGGACTGAAGATCTTTAAAAACCTTCCTTCTAAACTCAGGGCTCTAACCTCTAAACCCCACAACTCCTAAACCCTAAATGCTATCTGTAAACTCCCATGGCCTATGACCGGAGAGCTAAGAGCTAATACCCTAGTACCTAACCCTAAACCCTAAATTTCCCCACTTTCTTTCCACATCCTCACGCAACCTTTCCATATTTATTCCATCTAAAATCAAGAAGAGAATTGAGCGCACGCTCTTTCCTGTAATAGTTTGATTGTATTAAATTTGCAAACAAGTTACATTTAATTCCGAAACTTCAAATAATTGTTTGAGATAAAGAAGTATTGTTTGTGTAAATCAGAATTGCAGGGAAAATCAGAAAGTAAATTGTGTGTCCGGACAGCTTGATATATACGAAATAGTTGCAGCGTGCCAGAAGGGTGAAAGGAGTGCTCAAAAGGTGCTTTATGAGCTTTTTGCACCCAAAATGATGGGTGTGTGTATGCGGTATGCTTCCAATCGGGAAACGGCTGAGGATTTTTTGCAGGATGGCTTTATTCGTGTGTTTGAGAAAATCGAAAAGTTTCGCTTCGAAGGCTCTTTTGAAGGGTGGATGCGAAGAGTGATTGTGAATATGATTATTGAATCTTTCCGGAAGAAAAAAATTGAAACAGAGCTGACGGATGATTTTCCTGACAGCGAGAGTGAGGATTCGGAGGAGCAGCTAGCAGAAGATCAGGTCCCCTCGCTTGGGGATTTGCTGGGGCTTGTTCAAAAGTTACCCGACCGTTACCGAATGGTTTTCAACCTTTATGTGCTGGAAGAGCAAACGCATGAACAGATTGCCGGGGAGCTCGGGATTTCTGTTGGCACCAGTAAATCTAATTTGTCGAGAGCCCGGAAGTGGCTTCAGGAGAGGTTAAAGAATTCAAAGAAAATGGAGGCTGCCAAAATATGATGATGTCTGAAGAACATACAGATAAATTATTTAAAGAACTCGACCGGCTTGAGATACAGCCATCAGACCAGGTGTGGGCAAATATTGATGCGCAATTGGGTGATAAGAAGAGAAGAGTTGTTCCCCTGTTTTGGCGATGGGGAATGGCTGCGTCTGTGCTGTTGCTGGCGGGCTTGTTCTTGTGGATGCCGCACGACGAGTCGTCCAGAATTGCCAGTTTGCCGGATGGTTATCAATCATTGAAAAATAAGGGGTTGAATTCAATGTCTGAAGATTCTGCAGACCATAGGAAGGAAGAAGACGTTGTGGTGATATCATCTGGCCCAGAAGATTATGAATCACAGAAAGCAAACAAAGGTGTTGAAGCTCAAACAAAGAGTCCTGAAGTGAATTCAAATGCCACCCGTCTTATGGCAATTTCCTCAGAAAAATTACCGGGAGTTGAGAATATGGCATCGATGGTGGATGAAAAGTTACCAAATGAAGAATTGCAAAAAATCAGTTCCAATACATTTGTGAGACTCTCCGGGGGGACTGTAACACCCGATAAATTGCTGAATTTACCCGGGAAGAATGTTCCTGGATATTTTGAGTTGAGTCTGCCAGGGAAGGAAGTTCCCGGGAAGTCGGGGGGTGGTTTTGTTTTGAGTGGTGAGTATTCTCCTACCTATGCCTACAGGGATGTTTCAGGATCTGCTGTTTCCGGCATGAATGAATCCGGACTGATGACATCCGGAGGAGGTTTTAATGTGGCGTTAAAAATGAATTCGCGCTGGCAAATAGAGACCGGTGTGAAATATGCTATGCTGGGACAGGAGGTTACTCCGCAACCCGAGAGGCAAAGCGTTTACGGGATGGCAGATTTTTCTGCGGAAAACAGTGTGACATTGAAGGAGGTTAAGCTCAATAATTCACTGGGAGTTATTGAGCGTGATGTTTCGCCGGCCATGAATTCGGATGTGAGAGAATTTCAAAGGGCTTCCAATGCATTGGTTGAGATGAAATCAGAAGCTTTTTACAGGGAAGAGTCTTCCGTTCTGGAGCAAAACCTCAGTTATCTGCAAGTGCCTTTTACGTTAAGGTATCAATTACTTCAGCAGGGACCGGTTCTGTTATCGCTCTCGGGAGGTTTGGGCGCCAACTGGCTGGTGGACAATGCAGCCTATCTTGAAATGGGGGGACAAAGACAAAATGTCGGGCAAACCGGGGGTGTTGCCGCGTTAAGTTTAAGTACCCATGCCGGAGTAGCGGTGTCCGTCCCTCTGTACCGGGGGCTGGGCATCAGGATGGAACCCCGCGTGAATTATTTTTTGTCGGATATCAGTGAGGATGCCCCCGGAAAATTCCGACCCTACTCTTTCGGGGTATTTACGGGGTTGTTTTATGAGTGGTGATGAGTTGATTATCAGACATCACTACTCATTAGGCCCCTGAGGATTGGTAATTAATCATTGATAATTGATAATTGATCATTGATCATTAATCTTTAATCATTGCTTCAGCGATTCCACCATACTGTAAAATGTCCCTTTTTTCTGCAACAATTCATCATAATGGCCTTCTTCCGCAATCCGGTGGCCATCGAGTACAATAATCCTGTCGGCCATTTTGATGGTAGAGAGCCTGTGACTGATAATTACGGCCGTGCGGTTTTCGGTAATGGTCCTGATGTATTTGAGCAGTTTAGCTTCCGAGAAAGCATCCAGGGCGCTGGTGGGCTCATCCAGCAGTACAATTTGTGACTGGTTGAAGAATGAGCGTGCAAGTGCAAGGCGTTGCCACTGTCCGGGACTTAATTGTTCGCTGTTTTCAAAGAGGGTTCCCAGCGTGGTTTCGTAACCATCAGCAAAATCCTCTATAATGTGATGAATGCCTGCCTGTTCTGCAGCATCGGTAATTTTTTCCTTAGAGGCTTCACGACGCACATTTCCAAACCAAATGTTTTCCCGGGCAGTGACATTGTAAAGCATAAAATCCTGATAGATCACACTGATGTTATCTACCCGTTCCTTCCATTTGATGTGGTCGATGGGGATTCCATCAATCCTGATTTCCCCTTCAACCGGTTTGTAAAGTCCGCAAATCAGTTTTACCAGAGTGGTTTTCCCGGCTCCGTTGATACCTACCAGTGCAACTGTTTCTCCGGCATTGATTGAAAAGGAGGTATCGCGCAAAATCCATCGTTCGTTTACCGGGTAATGAAAACCAACATTGTGAAAGCTGATGCCTTCCTTCATGCGGGCAGGGAAGGGGAACTGTTCATTTTTACTCAGCTTCGCTCTGAATTCTCTTAAGTGCAGGAATTCAAAGAGGTTATTTAGGAATAGTGAGTCCTCATACAATCCTGAAATGCGCCCCAGAAATTCCTGAAGATATGCATAGCCACGTTGTAACGCCATGAAATAGAGAACCACATCCCCGATGGACAGATGTCCCTGGAATGCCCGGTAAGCAATGAGTCCGTAAACCGAAAATACAGCGATGGCTGCCAGCACCTGAACAGTCACTTCCCTGATGGTTTTGTTTTTGAGCATCCGGTACTGACTCTGCCGCCAGTCGTTTTTCAATTGATGGTATCGTCCCCTGAAAAGTGAACCCAGGTCAAAAGTCCTCAGCTCTTTGGCATATTCTCTGGAAGTCAGCAATCGGTTGTAATAGCTGACTTTACGCTCCCGATCGGTATTCTCTCTTTTGAAGTTAAATAGCGACCGGGCATAGCGCAGCCTGATAAAAGTAACCGGAAGTGTAACCACCAGCAGCACAATGGAGACCGACCAGTGAACCATCAGTAAGATTCCACCCATTACAATCAGAGTGATGAGGTTTTGCAGCAAGCCGATGATGCCGTAAAAAATACGGGATGGCCGGAAAGAGGCTTCATTCAGCGCTCTGAAAAATACATTCTGGTATTTGGGGTGTTCAAAAAATCCGTAATCGATGCGTGTGGTCTTGTTGTGGATTAAGTTGTCGAAATAGTCTGATATTACAAAAGATTGACGTTCGCGTACAAGGGTGCCCAAAGATGCAGTGAGCGCGTTGGCCAGAAATACTGCTGCTGCAATAATCAGCAGTGTGATGAGATGATTCATCGCGTCTTCTCCGCCCGGATTGGTGGCAACCACCTGTATCTCATCCACCAGCAGTTTTACCAGATAAAGCAGGAGCAGCGGTAAAACACCCCGCACAAGCAATAGCAACCCGTTGAGGAGCGTCCATCCGGGAGAGCTTTTCCAGATGTAGCGGAGTATGGTGATTATTTGGCGGTAGTTTTTGATGGTGGTTGGATTTTAACGCAAAGG
>CAYOFH010000066.1:0-17510 GCA_964403175.1 uncultured Marinilabiliaceae bacterium | reverse complement strand
AGAGGTGTTATGTTTGAAAAATGAGAAAAAGCATAAGCTAAAATTTTTAATTTAGTAGTAATCAATAAAATACTAACTAAAAACATAGCTTATGCGGACTCAAGTTACAAAAGATTCCTTCAAGGGACAATCATTCTACGTGGGAGTCGATTTTCATAAAAAAAGCTGGAAGGTGACTATATTAGGGGAACAATACGAACACAAATCCATGAGTCAAGAACCATCACCTAGAATATTAGCCAATTATTTAAAACGTAATTTCCCTGGAGGAAACTACAAAGCAGTTTATGAGGCAGGTTTTAGTGGATTTACAGCTTGCCGGGAATTGAACAAATTGGGCGTAAACTGTATGGTGATTCATCCTGCTGATGTGCCGTCCAGCCAAAAGGAAAAGTTGCAAAAAACAGACAAAGCCGATAGTCGTAAGCTTGCCAGATCCTTAAGAAGTAATGAATTTGAAGCCATACATATTCCGGAAGTGATTTTAGATGCCGACCGGGCACTTGTTCGCCAACGGTTTAGATTAATGAAGGATGTTAGCAGAACAAAGAACCGGGTTAAATCATTGTTATTTCAATTTGGAATATCAATACCAGTGTGTTTTACTGCAGCTCAAACAAGACATTGGTCAAAACCATATATTAACTGGCTGAAGGAATTATCTATTAAAGAATCCAGCCTCAGGCAAACATTAGATAACTACATAGTCATTGGAGAACAACAACGAAAGAATTTGTTGCTAGTAAATAAACAAGTGCGAGAGTTATCTAAGACAGAAAGATATAAGACAAATTATAATTTATTATTAAAAGTACCCGGTGTAGGCATTACTACAGCAATGACAATATTAACTCAGATTGGTGACATAAACCGTTTTAAAAGCCTTGACGAACTTTGTAATTACATAGGACTTGTTCCTAAAATGTACGGTTCAGGAGACAAAATGCAAACTGGGAAAATGATAAAACGAGGCAGAAAAGAGTTAAAAATAATGCTTATTGAAGCATCTTGGGATGCAATAAGAATAGATCCTGCATTAATGATGAAATTTAACGAATTGACTCAGCGAATGCAAAAAAACAAGGCAATTATCAGAATCGCCCGAAAATTATTGAGCAGAATCAGATATGTATTAATGCATCAGCAAGAATATGAAATAAGTGTAGTTAAATAACCAACTTCAAAACCTTGAAAAATTTGGATGGGGATTAAACGAAGTATTGCGATTGCAGCACCTTTAACGAGGAAGACCGCTACGCAGAGATTACGTCCCCTTCCTCTTTAAAATGAAAAGCACATTGCGGCAAAAAAAATGACCGCTGATAGAAGATTGATTAAAGAGGTTATTGAAGTAAAAAAACAGAAAGAGAGAGCAACACATTTTTTTCTTTTGAATAGCAAAATTAGTTCTTTCCAAAGTTCTGTCAAGGCTATATGAACTCCGCTTCGCTACGGCCTTGACAAAACTTTGGAAAGAACTTGTTGTGGCATTAAGAAAGAAAAAAAGAAAAATTTTAGTGAATAATTTTGATTTTCAACATAGAAGACGCAATGACGCAAAGATTTTATTAAGAGTAAGTAACACCCCATCTTGCTGCCTTGTAATAAATTGTTTGTCAGTATCTTATAAACTATTGTCGGCGTATTGATTAATTAATGTAGATTAAGTCCACCGGAACTTTCAAAAATAAGATATTTACTTACATTTGCGGACCAAAATGGATACAATAACATAACCATCATTATTACAACGACAAAATCAATGGAAATAAATATTATAATCTGGCTTGATTACATAGGAACCATGGTATTTGCTATTAGTGGAGTGCTAACAGCAGAGAACAAAAAGTTGGATTTGTTCGGAGCAATGTTCATTGGGGTGGTAACTGCAATTGGTGGGGGAACAATACGCGATCTTTTGCTGGGCGTCACTCCTGTAACCTGGCTTCAAGGTTATGGTTACCTTATTGCGATCTTCAGTGGATTTTTGATAACACTTGTTTTTAAACAATTTGTTGCCCGAATGCGCAGAACTTTATTTTTGTTTGACACCATTGGGATCGGAGTATTTACCATTATTGGGTTGGAGAAAGCCTTGAATATTGGTGTAAACCCCGCTGTTGGAGTAATTATGGGGATGACCTCTGCTGTGGTCGGAGGTGTCATTCGGGATACCCTTACCAATGAAGTGCCATTGATTTTCCAAAAAGAGATATATGCTACTGCGTGTATTACCGGTGCTTTATTTTACCTGTTGTTCAGATGGCTCAACTTTCCGGTAGCTTTAAACGAATTACTAACTGTAGGAATTATTATTAGTCTAAGACTGCTGTCCATCAGATACAATATTTCCTTTCCTGTTTTTCAGATTACCAAATCTTAATCATCATCATCCAGACTGGCGGCGATATTCCAATAGTTTTGGGCTTTCTCCATTTCCCCCAGCCGGGCACAAACATCACCCAGGCTTTTATAGACATCCGGATCGGATTGTTGCAAATTTGAAGCCTCCAGAAAATCCTGATACGCCCCGGAAAAATGTCTTAATTGAAAACGGGCTTTCCCCCGACCATAAAGAGCTGCAAAATGTCTCTGCCGCAATTTCAACACAAAAGAGAAATCCTTTTCGGCATTCTCGAGATCTCCCGTTTCAGTCAGAATATTTCCACGACGAATCAAAGCATCAATAAAGCGGGGATTAAGGCTTAAAGCCTTATTCAGATTAGCAAGAGCGCTCCGCTGATCATTAAATTTTACTTCACATTCGTTAGCCATCAAAAAGTACTCCCTGGCAAATTCTTCGACATTTTTTTGTTGCAGAGTCAGTTCCTCTTCCAACGCATCTAATTTACTCTTCAATCTGGCAACGAAAACCATTTGTGAAGCCATAAATCGTTGTATTTCAGGCCTTTCAAGGTCGTCTTTTCGGTGCTTAACAGCCTCAGCCAAAAACTGTGCTGATTCCAACCAGTTCCCCTGCCGGAAGCTCTTCAAAGAAGATACGTAGGCTCCGTCAGCTTTTGCTTTATTCAACTCCTCCTGAATCAATTTTTGATCATTGGCAAATCTTGCAAATTGAGTTACCTGAGGATTGACGATTACATCGCGCGCAGTTACCGGAGTTTTAAGAATGATGCCTTCTAATGACCGGCAACGGCTCAATGCCACGTAAAGCTGCCCTCCTGCAAAAGCTCCTCCGCTGAAATCAACAACCACTTTTTCAAATGTAAGTCCCTGACTTTTATGTATTGTAATGGCCCAGGCCGGCCTTAATGGATATTGGGTAAAGGATCCTATCTCCTCCTCTATGATACGATTGTTTTCCTCATCGTAGCGATACCTCAGATTCAGCCACTTCTCACGGGTAATTAAGTGAACCTGATCATCTTCGGTGCGTACATAAATCCCATCCTCACTAATCTCATCCACCAGGGCCAGTGTTCCGTTGTACCACCGTCGTTGTGGATCGTTTTTCACAAACATTACCTGTGCATTTTCTTTCAGCACCAATTCTTTGAGTGTGGGGAGACTGGATTCGGTAAATTCTCCCTGTATTTCTCCCATAAACGTAACAGGTTTTCCTTTTAATTCGTCAAGTTTCTTATCATTAATATAATTAACTGTATCACGACGGGTAGCCAGGGTAATGAAAAGTTCGTTGGCAGGCGGTTCAAACGTGCGATCCAATCGTTGGTTAATCTTACTTATATCAGCAAATTCCGCAGCGTTAACTCTGATTTTATCCAACATCTGAACAAAAATCTGGTCGTTTTGCCGGTAAACTTTCTGTAGTTCTATTTGCACCAGGGGAATACGTGAAAAAACACGTGCTGAAAAGAAAAACGGAGAGTTATAAAACCGATCAAGAATTTTCTTGTCATCAGGCCTGACCACAGGTTCCAGTTGAAAAACATCTCCCACCATCAGAATCTGCTTTCCTCCAAACGGGAGCGTCTTATTTTTGGTATAAACCCTTAAAACCTGATCTATGAAATCAAGAATATCAACACGAACCATCGAAACCTCATCGATAATCAACAAATCAATCTCCCGGATAAGCTTTATCTTTTCCTTATTGTATTTCAAAAAATCAAAGATACGCCCATCTTTGGTCGAAAGATCAGGATCATCGGGCAAAATAGGACGAAAAGGAATCTTGAAAAACGAATGCATAGTTACTCCACCTGCATTGATGGCAGCAACTCCTGTAGGAGCAACTACAATATGCTTTTTATGAGTATTCCGGCATATATACTTAAGAAAAGTGGATTTTCCTGTGCCGGCACGACCGGTGAGAAAGACCGAAGAATTGGTATATTGAATCAATTGAAGAGCATTACGAAACTCCACATTCTCAAGATCCATATTTTCAGGCAACTCATTATTCATTCTCAACCTCCTCTTCCGTGGCAGAATTCAGGTGTTGGGAACCATATCTTTTCATGATACTATAGGCTTCAAAAACGCCCAGTTCACCCGCTTTACTTAAATCCATTGTTCCTTCGGCAGTCTGTTCCAGATAAATTCGAATCAAGCCTCTGTTAAAATAAGCCTCGGCAAAATCAGGGTTTATCTCTATTGCTTTGCTATAATCTTCCACCGATTCATCAAAGTTACGCAAAAGACTTTTTATATAAGCTCTATTGAACCAGGCGAACTCAAATTGAGGAGCAATTTCAATTACCCGATCCAGATCTTCAATTATTAGCTTATAATCAAGAATTGAGATCTGTTCAGTTCCCCCGGAAGAACCCACCGGCTCATTTGAAATATTCAAATCCAATTGCTCAATAGGGGCAGCATCTTCTGCTTCAAAAGACCTTACCGTTTCCACCATTTTATAACGGGCATAAGCCCTGAGAAAGAAAGCAAGGTAATTTTGATTATCCAGAGAAATGGCATGGTCAAAATCTTCAATAGAATTATTAAGATTCTGTACTGCCAAATAATGCAAACCCCGTTCCATTATTATTAATGATTGAATAGAGTCGGTATTTTGGTTTTTAATTTCAACCGTCAAACGGGAAATATCTTCAAATAGGGTAGCAGATGCTTCCCTGGATATTTCTTTATTGACGTTGGCAATTTCCACCGAACGGTCAGTTACAAACTGATCGGCTAATTCTTCAACCTCTTTTTCAAAATAACGTACTCTGTGAACAAGAGTATCACCCGGGAAAAAAGTCAAACCGTATGGTTCCTGAAGATCAACCATTATATTACGGTTTTGTATTTTCCCTCTTAAGGAAGTACTTGTCAACTCCTCAGGTTGATCGCCTCCAAAGTCATCCAAAACTGCCATCTTATCGTAATTTCGGATATTCCGATCGTCTTCGGACTTGGTTTCTTTGGGCTTTCCTTTCTCTTCTTTTGTTGCTTGGCTATCTCTCTTAGCTGCAGACTGTTTATCTTCATTACCTATTTTGTTTCTGCGATCCATTTCCAACTTCATGGCGGTATTATAATCCAGTTGCGCAGCCTCTTCCTGGCCCAAGGCAAACCTAACTTCGGCACGGTTGGAGTAAACAGGAGAGAAATCAGGATAAGCATCCGCAACAATATTATAATCGGACAAAGCTTTTCTAAATTCGCCCTTTTCCTGATACAACATTCCCCGGTAGTATAGGGTTGGAAGATCTTCCCCTCTTAGAGCTAACACGCGGGAGAAATCATCAATTGCACCATCCAGATCACCTATTTCAGCACGTAAAATCCCTCTGTTGTTATATCCCATAGCATTCCGGGGTTCCATTTCCACAAATCTATCAAAATCGGATAAGGTACCTTTTAGGTTGTCCAGCTGATAACGAATAATACCACGGTTCATATAAAAGGAAGATTCCTCTGGCCTTAATTTTATCGCCTCGTTGATATCTGCCTGCGCCATTTCAAAATCTCCCTGCTGATAATAAATCATCGAGCGGTTTACAAACCCATCCGGTATATATGGATTCTTATCAATTGCTTTAGCAAAATCCTTAAGTGCTCCGGTGGTATCATTTGCTGAAAATTTTGCTAATCCACGATTCAAATAGGCAGTAACAAGATTAGGCGATTCGTCCAGAACCGTTGAATAAACATCAATTGCTTTGGCGAATTTATCGTTTTGAATGTAAGCAATCCCCAGGTTAATCATTAAATCCAGATTAAGCGGTTCCACATCCAGTCCCTTTTGAAAATCCTCAATTGCCAATTCGGTTTTTTCAATTTTCTGATGTAAAATACCTCTTAAATTGTAAGCATCAATTAAATAAGGGTTTATTTCCAAAGCTTTATCACAATCATCCACAGCTCCATGATAATCTTCGAGATGATATTTTCCCACTGCCCTGTAATAGTAAGGCTCTGCCAGATAGGGTTTGGCTTTAATGATTTGATTAAAATATTGAATGGCTAGAATATAATCCTCATAATAAAGGGCATTTCTCCCGATAATGGTCATTCGGTCGGTATCAATCTGTGCTTTTGCACTACCCAGAGGAAGAGCCATCAGAAGAATAATAAAATATAACAGTTTTCGCATAAAAATCAATAGTTGAAGCTGGTTTGAAATACTTCTTCATTGCCGGCATTATCCTTTGCCTTAATTACCAGCTGATGACGACCATTTGTGAGAAATGGAACTTTCTCAAAGTAACAAATCAACTCATTACTTTTAGCATCAAACTCAAAAAGAGCCCATTTATCGTTGATATAGCATTCATACCGCTCAATACCGGAGAAGTTATCTTTAAGAAGCATTACCATCTTACTCCTGTTTTTATAATTCATCTGAGAGGGTTTGTTTTTAATCTTTAAAACAGGAGGAACGGTGTCCCGAACCAAAAGAAAATCCCCACAGACACGACTTTCTATGAAAAAACCGGAACCAATTTTTTGGCCGCCTGCATATTGAGGTTTAAGATTTCCATCCAACACGGCCCCGCATAATCCGGTTGTCTCATAATTATCAGCCAGCGGTATTTTTATTTCAAACCGATTATGCACCGGAAAGGTTTTATCAAATATCGAAAAAACCGTCCCAGACTCTGAAATAACTGATTCTCTAACATTTATACTTCCGACAATATCATTATAAAAAGTCCCTTTTTTCATAATAACGGTATGACCATCCTGTTCAAAAGCAAAATCTTCTCCGGCATCAATGAATAATTGATCATTATTTGTTTCTGTTTTTGAAGCCAAAAAACGATCACCCTGCACAGTAAAGCTCAAGGGAGAAATATTTCCTGCCATATCTGCTACCATATATGAAAATTCAAAATCAGTCCCTGGTTCCAGTACAACCCGTCCCCTTTGAGCATCTACTTCATACAGATCAATGGAATTGTAGGGATCAAGATAACTTTTCTGGATAGTGCGGCCGGTTTTCATTTTCTCTGAGAAGTCAATGTGACTATTAATAAAACGGGTATCATGAAAATAGAAACCATCCATCACGTATGAATAAATTGTTTTTTCATTTACTTCAAGGTTTATACTATGAACTCCACATTTTCGCCACGAACCTGAAAAATAATCAACAACCTCAATCCCAACTCCGATAGTTCCTGCGGCTTTAATATCAGGTTTATGCTTTAAATGAAATGCGCCGTTGTAGAAAACCGCAGGGTAATACACCGACTTATTTTCGCCGTTGATGGTTGATCCATCTCCGATGGGATAAAGCTTTATTCCTGTAATTTGGGGACGTACATTATCTTTTACTGGAGTGACAAAAGCCAGAGGGTCAATGGGTTTTTGACCTTCTGTTTCTCGCACTTCGAAATGTAAATGTGGGCCACCTGAACTTCCGGAGTTTCCGGAAAAAGCAACAACCTCTCCCCTGTTAACCGGAAATTGTCCGGGAGCGAAATACTCATTAACAGTAAAAGATTTTTTCTGATACTGAAGAGCAAGAACTACAGAATCAAGCAAGGGTGAGAAGGATTCCAAATGTGCATAAACGGTAGTAAATCCGGATGGATGGTCGATGTAAAGAGCTTTACCAAACCCACTGGGAGACACCGCAATACGGGAAACAAACCCATCATCAGCAGCAAAAACAGGTAAACCTGTCTTACCTTGTGTGGTAATGTCGAGACCGGAATGAAAATGATTGTTTCTAATTTCTCCAAAACTACCACTTACTTTGGGTTCCAGATTCATTGGGAAATGATAATCCCAGGAATGACTATTTTTCTGAGCAGACAATGAAATAGTAAATATCAGAAAAAAGAAACTGTAAAAAAGAAAGATATTTCGACTCTGCATTCTGTTTTATGTTTTGAGGGCTAAAACCGGACTATTCTTAATTAATGCGGTAAAAATAGAAATTTTTGAGGGCTTTACCCTTCCTTATACGTAAATTCTCTATTCCGAGGTTTAACTGTTGGCAAAATGCAATCGTTCTCATAAATGATTTTAGGATAATTCTTTTATCCCCTCAATCCCTGAATTAAAACGCAAAAACCAAAGAAATTTACAGTGATATGTTTGATGCAAAATTAAAAGAATTGCAGACAGATATAAACAAACTTGATGCCAAAGCACATCAGCGTGAGGCAGATATGTCTTCAATGGGAACAAAAAATGCCGGAATTGCCGGCATTTTTTTAATCAGAAGATTATGCTGAAACAAAATTACGGAAAAATAATCCCGTCCTCGTTATTCACAACCACATGAGGAATGGTACTTCCATATTTTTCATTCACTGCATCAATAAATTCGTTGGCCAAAATGGCTGAACCCCGGGCAGTAACATGAATGCCATCCAAAGAAAAAAGACCTCCTGTAATGTATTCATTAGTATAGACATTGCCGTCAATCATAAGGCCGTCAGCAGTATTTTCAAGCAAAGCATTAGTCTCTACCAGTGCCAGATCAAACTGATCTGCACTACTGCGAATTAAATCGTTAAATGATTCGGTTGCATCTGCGATAGCCTCGAGTTCATTCTGATCCAGAACCTGATCTTGTGGAACAGGAACCTGTGATCCCCATCCGGCTGAAGAAATGCCAATACGGGCTGTCAACAGCAATTTTTCCTCTGGTTTAGCCTGACGTAACCCCAGCGGATGATCTGCATCTTCAACCACAAATAAATTGGGGCCAACTGAAAAGTTTATTTCATCAAGGCCGTGCTGGGCGGCGGCAGCGTTATACTGTTCATAACCAGCATTGAGGGAAGAGGCCTGCTCGGCAGTTAATACAAGCATATTGGGAACAACTGTATTAAAGAAAGGAAGTTGATCGATGTCCGGAACAGTTGCAACAACTCCTTTAGCTCCATTTGATGTCAGTTCGGATAACAGATAGCTAAAACTCTGCGCAAAAGCACTGACCGGAGTAATATCGTCACCTCCCATTCCTTCTGTTTCCCCTTCTCCACCTGCAAGAGCGTATCCCAATACATCATTTCCGCCTATCATAAGACTAAAAAATGTGGGTTCTAAAGCCAGGGCATCCGACAAGGCTGTGGAAACTCCTGGTGCAGTGGCAAAACGTGCATAAAAAGGGTTAAAGTTCCCTTGCCCCTGAGTATAATCCCCATATTCCGGAGCTACCAAATGATAACTTCGGGCTCCGGGGATACCTAAGTTATGATATGGCGCGTCACTATTTTTCCAGGCTGACTGGTCTGTAAGCAATTCAGGATTCCCGTTTGTCACTTCCGGTGCCAATCCATCAGAGGTTACCTGCAGTTCCATTTCCCCTTCCAGAGATGAGCCCACACTAGTTCCTTCAGGTAAAAAAGGAACTGTAAAACCCGTATTGGATAATTGGGTTAGATTTTCCGCAATCAAGGTAGCAAAAGCACTTTCCTGTCCTTCACGGCTAAGTGCCCCGTTGGTGTATCCGGCAGTATAGGAATCTCCCATTGCAACGAACACAGAAAAATCGGCCTCTCCTATTCTGGGTACAGGAACATCTGCTTCTTTCTGACAGGAAACCACTCCCAATGCTACAATGGTTATATATAATAATTTAAATTTCATCGTTTTGCTTTTAAAATTAAAATGTCCAGCTAACTCCCACTCCGGGAATCCAGGCTGAAGAATTGTAGGTTCCGTAATAATTCAGTGGTGCGTATCCATCTGTACGTTCTTCAGCAGAAATATAAACGATTGACGCATCCAATGCCAGAGCAGAGGTAAAATTATAGGAAAACCCTGTCGAGATACCGGTCTTATTTGCTCCCGGAGTTTCAGGTGTCAGATAATCGACTGGAATAGGTGTTTCATCATAATAGATTCCGGCGCGAACTTTCAGATTTTCTAATGCCTGATATTCAGCTCCCAATCTGTAAATCATCGTATTTTCATAGTTCCGGGGATTCTCAGAATCCTGCAGGGCTGCCGTATTTTCTTCAAAATCAAAATTCAGCTCCTCATAAGCTGACCACCCCACACTTTGGAGGTCAACGGCAAGTAATAGTTTGTCGGTTGCCTGCCAGCCAAGACCAAAAGTCAAATTCGATGGCATGGGTAATGCAGCCGAAAAGGTATTTCCCTCAGGAAAATTCGCCTGCATACTCTCCGGAACCGAAAAGGCAGCATCTCCTTCCTCCATTTCCACATTTACTTCGGAGCGATAATTTACGCCAAAAGAAAGGTCGGAGGTCAATTTCACAAAAAGGCCCAGATTATAGCCATAGGCCACGGTATTTCCTTCAAGAGTAACTTGTCCGTCTCCGTTTTCCGATTGCAGAGGGAGCGCCTTATTAAATTTAACAGCCCCAAAAACGGCAACAGGGCCACCACCAACACTAATTTTCGGAGTGATGGCATAAGATACTGTAGGCTGTACAAAAATAGCCTGAAGGGAAAGATCCTGAATCAAATAGCGGCCATCCCAGTCATCGCCCCATACAAGACTGTTCCCGTAAGGAGAATTGGCGCCTAGTCCAATGACCAGTTTTTCATTCAATCGCATGGCTCCGTATATTGAAAAGGGAGTTCCCATGGGATTATCACTTTCGGCACTATAAAGAGAAGGTTGCTCTTTCATAAAGGTATTTTGCGATATTACACCACTTACGCCTCCTGAAAACATAAATTCCCTTTCCAGAAATGATAAAGCTCCTGGATTAAAATGAATGGATGATGGTCCCAGCAAAAGTGCTGTTCCTGTATGTCCCATTCCTGTTTGCTTTTGTCCCTGCACATTTACCTGATAACCTTCGGCCAAAACAGGAGTGAACGACAATAATAAGCCTGCAAAACTTAGTAATAACTGCTTCATAATATTAAATTGATTTTCCAATGCTCCACTGCAATAATTTTCTCAAAAAGAGAATTCTTCTCTAACCTGCTTTATTCAAAAATAATCTATTCCACTGTCCAACTATCTGTGAAATTCAATCGTCCACAATTAAATAGACCAGGAAAATGCTCAAGGAATTTTGTCGGATTTTCTGTTTAGGGCCGAAAAAACGTGGCGAATGTAAAAAATTTTATTACTACACTTAACGTTGTTGTTGTTTGACTTTCAAACAATTACCGTTTTTGTCCTGTTTGGTCGAAAGTTCATTTTAATAAAAAGCTAACAAACAAATAGTTACAAAATATGAGAAAATCATTTTTTATTAATCAGGTAAAAGTTTACCTAAAAAATAATTATTAACAATTACTGCATTTTTTCTTTAATTGAGGAATTGATTTTTATCAGGTTTAATTACTTCTCCAAAAATAAAAATCTGCATAATCCTTTTACATTAAAAAACCAAAACTCTTTGAACAATAATCTGAGACAACACCCAGGAATATTACCAATGTTACTTACTCTTTGTTTTTGGTCGCACCAACCACCAAAAAAATGCCGGGTAAGATTACTTTTTAATTGGCTTTCAGCTAAAAAAGCCAATTATCACAATGCAATGGTCTGACAGAACATCATTCCATGAAAATATTTTTTGAGGTGAGTTAAAAAATCATTATTTTCAAAAAACAAAAAAATACAAAATATGATCCAAGAAACCGATTTAGAACAACTTAAAGAGAAAGGAATAACCATTGAGGCTTTGGAAGAGCAGATAAAACGATTCAAAGAAGGTTTTCCTGCACTTAAAGCTGAACGCCCCGCCACTTTAACTGACGGGATAATAGCTCTGTCAGAAAAATCCATAGCATCACTTAAAGAGTTATATAACCAGGAAATCAGTAATGGGCTGAAACCACTTAAATTTGTGCCTGCTTCGGGAGCCGCAACAAGAATGTTTAAAGCTCTGTATCAATTTATCGAAACCCCCAAAGATCTTAAAAATCTGGAAGATAATCATCCTGCAAAAGAATTTATTCAACATTTACCGGAATTTGCGTTTTTCGAAACACTAAAAGAATTTTTTCCTGGAAAAAATCTTGAAGATGCCAAAGAGCGTGAATCACTGGCAATAGATATCATTTCCAAAATATTATATGAGGATGGATTGAACTACGGTTTCCTGCCCAAAGGTTTGATACAATTCCATCAGTACTCTGCTGGAAGCCGTACTCCAATGCTGGAACATCTGGCTGAGGCAGCCTGTTATTCCAAAACTAAAGATAACACCGCATACATCCATTTTACAGTAAGTCCCGAACATCTGGATTTATTTAAAAAAGAGTTAGCTGCAAATCTATATTCTATTCAACAGAAAACAGATATTAAATTTAAAGTTACCTATAGTTTTCAAAAAACTCACACGGATACAGTAGCCGTACTTCCGAATAATGAACCATTTCGGGATGAAACCGGAACCCTGATATTTCGTCCCGGAGGACATGGCTCACTCATTGAAAATTTGAATGATTGTGATGCAGGAATAATTTACATTAAGAACATTGACAACGTAGTACCCGAAAGAAAGCTACAGGATATTTCCGACTACAAAGAAGCACTGGGCGGTTTAGCGCTTGATATACGAAATGTAGTGTATGATTTCATTAAGCAGCTGGAGGATGGGCTTTCCATTAAATTGATTTTATCCATCCGGGAGTTCCTGAAAGAAACCTTTCATACCGAACTTCCCGACCATCTCTTAGATGGTTCTTTGGGCGAACAAGGTGCTTACCTGTTGCATTTTCTTAATAGACCCATCAGAGTATGCGGTATGGTGAAAAATGAAGGAGAACCAGGTGGCGGTCCATTCTGGGTGCGTAACAGTGAAGGACAGGATACACTACAAATAGTGGAAAGTTCACAGCTTAATCTGGACAATCCTGAACAAAAAATGATCTTTGAGTCAAGTACGCACTTTAATCCCGTTGATTTAGTTTGTATAACCCGCAATCATGAAGGACAGAAATTTAACCTGATGAAATATATCGATCAGGATACCGGCTTTATCTCGGAAAAATCCATCAACGGAAAAACCATTAAGGCCCTTGAACGGCCGGGATTATGGAACGGTGCCATGGCTAACTGGCTTACTATCTTTGTGGAGGTTCCCATAGAGACTTTCAATCCGGTGAAAACTATTAATGATCTCTTGCGTGAAGCACATCAATCGGGAAATACTCCAACTTAAAAGACATATTCGTTTGTTAAACTGCATCGCAATGAATTAAAATATCCACTTGTTGTGGATTTTAATACAGTCCAGGGGGTTGATTTTGGTCTCACCAAAAACCAACCCCTCTCTGTATTTAATCCTGCTTAAAACAAATTAATTCATACTTTCTGAAGCAAACTAAAACATCTTTGCGCGGTAGTTAAAGTAAACAATCTTAATTTATCCCAACGTATTGGGTTTACGCAAAGATTGCGTACTTTTGCACAAATAAAATAAGTGCGTATGTATGAATCATGGTCGGCCCATTTTAATGAAGTGAAGGAAGCGGTTGAGAGGTTTGAGAAAATGGAATACAGGGGACAGGAAATTTTTTTTGATGTTCACAGCATTGAAAACATTTTCGACTTCTACATAGATAAACTCCAGTTTAATAAGGCTGAGCGTATCATTGAAATCGGGATTCGCCAGCATCCAGAAGCGCCTGTTTTACGTGTTAAGCAGGCCATAATTTTCATTGAAAACGGAAAGCTTAACAAGGCGGCAGCACTACTTGAAAATCTTCTGCAGATAGAAAAATCCAATCCTGAGGTTTATTTGAATCTTGGATATGTATATCTACGTGACGGTCAAAATGAAAAAGGAATCGGTATTTTCCAAGAAGGCTTCAAATATGCATTTGGAGAAGAAGAAGAAATTTTACTTGATGTAATTCTGTATCTTAATCAGTTTCAGGAATATCAGAAGGCCATTGATATTCTTGAACAAAGGAGAAATCTTTTCGCCAGCAATGAAAATTTACTATTCGAACTTGCCTATGCCTATGATAAGGTGGACGAAGATAAACAAGCATATAATACATATCAGCAAGTCCTTGATGTCAACCCATGGTCAGACAATGCCTGGTATAACTCAGGTATTACGCTGGTAAAAATGGGCGATTTGATGCGGGCCAATGATGCATTTGATCTATGCCTTGCAATAAATCCTGAACATTCACAGGCGCATTTCAACAAAGGAAACAGTCTGGCTCAGCAAAGCCGTTATCAGGAAGCGCTGGAAAGTTATCTTGAATGCATTTCCTACGATATATTTCAGTCCCGTTGTCTTCATTATATTGCCGATTGCTGGATTCAACTGGGAAATTCCTCAATGGCTGATAATTTCTTTGAACTGGCCACGCGCATCGATCCTATGGATATTGATGCCTGGGAAAGTTATGCCAGATTTTTTATGGAGCAGCAGGAGCCTGAAAGCGTCCGTAAAGTCATAAAAATGGCAATGAAAGAAAAAGAAATGATGGAAGATTCCGAACTGGGGATATTTTACCATCTAAAGGCTCAATCCTATGTTCTTGATGAAGAATGGGATTTATCAAAGAAATTTTTCGTCAAAGCCATATTAAGTAACCGACACGATTTAAGACACCTAATTGCTCTATACAAATTAAACAAAGCACTCAATCCCGCTTATAACATCGAATTATTTATTGATGAGTATGGGTCCAAATTTTTGGAAACCGTTTCATTCCAATACATTTTGGGTGCATTTCATATTCTTATAACCGAAGATTTCGAGCTTGCTATCGATATTCTCACCGACGCTGTTAATTTTGCCCCCGGCTACATTGAAGAATTATTGGAGGTGTTCCCCGCTATAGAATCCCTTTGTAATGAGAGTCCGGCATTAACTGAATTCTTTAAGCAGAACAAATAGTTTTATCAATGCTCAACAAAGTTTTTTTTCCTTTTCTGAAAGGCGCTGCAATGGGAGCTGCTAATGTTATCCCAGGAGTGTCGGGAGGTACCATCGCACTCATCACCGGAATTTTCACCCGGTTGATTAATGCCATTAAATCGTTCGACGCAATTGCTTTAAAATTAATCCTCAAAGGAAAATTCAAAGAATTTGCCACACATACCGATTTGTTTTTTTTACTATATCTTTTTGCAGGAATATTTACAGCTATTATTTCACTGGCCCGAATTCTTGAGTATTTATTCCTGAACCACCCGGTTTATGTTTGGTCTTTTTTCTTTGGACTAGTTACGGCATCAGTCTGGTTTGTAGCACGGACTGTAAAAAAATGGCATACCGCAGCAATCATCTCCTTTCTTACAGGTGCCGGAATTGCCATAGCGATATCAATTCTTACCCCTGCCGGAGAAGACCGCTCATTTTTTTACCTTTTTCTATGTGGAGTGGTAGCTATTTGCAGTATGATACTGCCCGGGCTCAGCGGCTCTTTTGTATTGGTACTGATGGGTAATTATCAGTTGATAATGATTGATGCTATCAACAACTTCGATCTTTCAATTTTGTTACCCGTGGGAATTGGAGCCGCAGCGGGACTAATTATTTTTAGTCGGTTTCTATCGTGGTTACTCAACAGGTTTCCCGATTCCACCATTGCACTGTTATCTGGATTTATCCTGGGATCGCTGGGCTTACTATGGCCTTGGAAAAGAGAGATTACACAAATTTTTCGTGATAAAGTAAAAGTAATTGCCTACGACTGGCATCTTCCTGAACCCAATACAGAGTTTTTTCTTGCATTAGTTTACATAATCCTGGGTATTCTAAGCATTGCCATTACTGAGATATGGGCTGAAAGAACAGAAAAAAGATAGATTATTAAGTAGTCAGTAGAAAAAAACTGAAAGGATGCAGGGCATCTAGATTCCGCAAGGAGGGTGTAAAAAAACTGCTTTAAAATAAATTTAAGCTGAAACCCGGAAGCTTTAGATAAGCATTGTTTTTTGGTTGATTAACAGACTCAAATTACCTCACTACGTTCACAAAAGACAAGTCTTTACATATAAGTTACCGGATGGGAAGGGCCGTTTTCGGCATAGCTTAAAACAGTTTCTTCTATCAGCTTCGTTTACCTAAAAACCTAATTAACATGAAAACCTTCGGACTAATCGGTTATCCTTTGGAACACTCTTTTTCACAAAGGTATTTTACTCAAAAATTTAAAGACGAGAACATTGAAGCCCGATACCTCAATTTTCCCATCGAAAGTATTGAGGAATTCCCTGATTTGCTGGAAAAACACCCCTACCTCGCAGGACTTAATGTCACTATCCCCTATAAACAACAGGTAATGACCTACCTGCATGAGGTGGATTCTGTTGCTAAAGAGGTCGGTGCTGTTAATGTTATTAAATTTTCCTGGAACGATAAGAAACCACATCTGGTTGGCTACAATAGTGATATCACAGGGTTTTCAAAGTCTATAAAACCACTTCTTCAGCCCCATCATAAAAAGGCACTGATTCTGGGAACCGGCGGAGCCTCCAAAGCAGTAGCTTATGCACTCAAAGAACTTGGGTTATTGTACCGATTTGTTTCCCGTACCCCAAAACATCCCTCCCATGTTTCTTATGACTCGCTTAATGAAGATATTCTGAAAGAATACGCCGTTATTGTTAACACCACACCATCGGGAATGTCTCCAAATACAGATGACTGCCCACCACTTCCATACAATGGCATTACTTCGAAACATCTGGCTTTCGATCTTATTTACAACCCGGAAACCACCCTTTTTATGCAGAAATGCAGAGAAAAAGGAGCTGTTGTAAAGAATGGTCTGGAGATGCTGCATCTTCAGGCTGAAGATGCCTGGGATATCTGGAACAGGTAAATTTCTTATCTATTTGCTTCATATATATGAAGCATTTTTTTGAGCAAGGATTAATTAAAATCAACATTTGTTACGCATATATTTTTTTGTCCACGAAATTCTTGAAAGCAAGCGGCCTTGCCGTATTATGTCGCACTTCTAGGGCGACATAAATTCGTATAATCCGTGAAATTCGTGGACAAACAGAAGAAATGGCGTAAGCCATTTTTCAAAAAAGTATCCAATCTCGTTATATTACCATTTAATGTTTTTTAACGTTCTATTTCTTGACCAACTAAAATTTTAGTTATCGTTTTGAACTAAACTTTTAGTTGAACAAGAAATGAAGGAGCTGACAAAAGCAGAAGAACAAGTGATGCACCCCCTGTGGCAAATGGGCAATGCCACGGTAA
>CAYOFH010000065.1:0-17640 GCA_964403175.1 uncultured Marinilabiliaceae bacterium | reverse complement strand
GTACCCATCAGTACCAAAGCCATCAAGGAAATCAATCTATACCTGAGTGAATATCGTCGCAACCTGAAAGTGCATGAAGATCATGAAGATATTTTATTTCTCAATAGAAGAGGGAAAAAATTATCAAGGGTTATGATATTTACCATAATCAAAAACATTACTAAAAAGTTAGGGTTTGAAAAGAATATCAGTCCTCATACTTTCCGCCATTCTTTTGCCACTCATTTAATCGACGGAGGGGCTAATCTGAGAGCGGTACAGGAAATGCTTGGACACGAATCCATTATTACCACGGAAATTTACACACACCTGGACAAAGAATATTTAAAAAACACAATCATTCAGTACCATCCCCGATCATAACATGAAGACGGGGCGCTGATTTGTCCCGTCTTTTCTATTTCAAGAGGTTGGTAAGGGTTAATCTGATATCAGGAAATAAAAATTTAAACCCACTATCCGGAAGACGATGAGGAATTACTTTTTGTCCTTTGGTAAGAACCCCTGCAGCCTCTCCATAAAGAATACGTAATCCAAATTCCGGAACAATCAAAAAAGCAGGACGATTTAATACGGCACTTAACGCAGAGGTAAATTCCGCATTGGAGATCATTTGAGGAGCTACCATATTAAAAACGCCCTCTTGGTCATCATGCTCAATAATCCAGGTTATTCCTCTGATCAGGTCTTCAATATGAATATAAGGCATAGGCTGCAACCCATCACCTATTTTCCCCCCAATACCCAGTTTAAAAGGCAGTAGCATTTTCTTCAGTGCTCCACCTTCTTTCGATAGAACCATCCCAAGCCGGACAATAGATAACCGAACCTTCCGGGTATCAACATTCATCGCTTCAGCCTCCCACCTGCGACAAACCATGGAAAGAAAACCATTCCCATAATCTGTTGAATATTCATCATGAACTTCAAATGTATCATAAATATCTTTCGCAGAAGCCGACACAAAAACTGAAGGAGGCTGCTCCATCCCATTCATAGCCTCAACAAGTTTACGGGTTGTTTCAGTACGGCTTTCCAGAATGGCATTTTTCCACTTTTTTGTCCACCGTTTCATAATGGGGGCTCCTGCAAGGTGAACCACCGCATCGATCTCCCTGAGCTTTTCCTGCATGAAAGTAACATCTTTACTAAAATCTTTACGACCGATTCCTGTGACGCAATGACCTTTAGTCAATAAATAGTCCGACAAAGCCTGTCCTATCATTCCTGTAATACCGCTAATCGCTATATTCATTTGTACACCTTTTAGTTAAGCAATCAATCGTTTCTTCCATTTAATTTATCAATAAATAATTATGTCTAAGCTATTACTCTGATGGAACTCGCATAACTCAATTGCATACATGGACTTTTGTGAAAATCTTTGCCATGCTCGTTTCATATGTACCACAGATCCCCTTATCTCCAGTAGTAAAATTTAAGGAATTTTTTTCACTTCTCCCACCCGCTTTTCAGGTGCAAATCTCTCTGAGGAAATGGAATAACCACGTCATGCTCCCGAAATTTAGCATCAATAGAAAATCGAATCTTACTTTTTAACATTTCCACATAAAAAACCTCCTCTACCCAGAAAAACAGACGGAAATCAAGAGAAGAATTTCCAAAATCCCTGAAGAAAACAAAAGGCTTAGGCTCTTTAATTACTTCATATTGCTCCAACGCACTCTCAATAAGCAATTTTTCTACCAGTCTTACATCCGAACCGTAAGCAACACCAACATCCACATAAAAACGTGTACGGGGTTCGTTATAGCTCCAATTAATCACCTTGTCGCTCACAAAATTATGATTGGGAACAATCATAATAATATTATCGCGGGTAAGAACTTTCGAAGTTCTTAGTCCAACATCCATTACACGCCCGATCAGTTCGGATTCAATTTCCACCACATCTCCCACCTTGATCAACCCTTCAAACAGAACCACCAGGCCCGAAATGTAATCATTAAAAAGTCCCTGAATACCGAAACCAAGACCCACGAGCAACGCAGCAGAACTGGCTACCAAAACGGTAATATTAATGCCGATGGAATCAAGTAATAAAATGATGGCTACAATCCATAAAGCATATTTCAACAACTGAAAAACAGTCTGAGACTGTCCCATGTTTAATCCCTTGGAAAGAACATGCCGGGTGTAGATCACTTCAATCAGCCGTATTCCAATACCTACCCCGTAAAGAATAAAAAGAGTATAGATCAGAATGCCCGGTGAAATGCCTACTTTATTTATGGAAAAGATCTCATTGTTAAATAAGTCCAAAAGAAAAGATCCGGCTATTTTAAGCCACAAATTACCCAACACAATAACAAGGAGAAGCAGGGCAAAACGTCGTAACTGTTTTCCAATATTTCTATCAAAACGCCATTTTTCAGAGGCTTTTCTAACCAAACGCTTAATGAGTTTATTGAAAACCACTATCAAATAAATTCCCAACACAAGTGTCAACAGGAAAAAAGGAGAAACAGGAACTTCATTGGCTATAATTATTACCGGGGTTCCAAAAAACTCTCCCAGATTGAGTCCTAAAATACTTAAAGCCCAAAGAGACAGACCAATCAGGATCATCCCCCTGGTGAACCACATTAAAGTAACCAGAAGCATTCTCTTCATTTCGGAGCTTTTTTCAGCCACTCTGCCGGGATGGGTAACAACCCAGGTAACGATCAGGATAACCAGGATTAGTACCAGTTGAAAGTATTGCTGAAAATCAAGTTTCAGCAACCATCCCTCACTATAACCCGGCATCTCCGTTATTAATGAATCAATCATACAGCTATTAATTTGTTAATCCGGCTTCTTCCAGTTTCTTTTCAAGTTCTTCAATAGTAATATTGTACTCCCCCCGGCCGTTCTGAAAAAAACTGATTCTCCCTCTCTCTTCTGAAACTACGATAGCAACAGCATCAGTGGATTCAGTGATGCCCATCCCTGCACGGTGACGAAGACCAAATCTTTTAGGAAGTTCCATATTTTGAGACACAGGCAAAATACAACCGGCAGCCTTTATTTTATTACGGTTTATAATGAGAGCCCCATCATGCAAAGGACTGTTTTTAAAAAATACAGATTCCAGTAAACGTCTTGAAATCACTGCATTCAACAACTCTCCGGTATGAACAAAATCAAGAAGTTCCGAATTTTTAGTAATCACAATCAATGCTCCTGTTTTGGATTTTACAAAATCCTCACATGCCTGTACCACTGGTTTGATGTAAATATTCATCATTCCGGCAGATTTGGTTTCAAAAAAACGATCGAAAGAGAATTTGCTGTGTAAGTTATACTTACTACCTAAAAGCAGCAAAAACCGCCTGATTTCCTGCTGAAACACCACAATAATAGCCAACACTCCCACATTCACGAAATTATCAAGAATGGTAGAGGAAAGATCCATATTTAATGACTTGATTACAAGCCAGAATACAATAAAAGCAAAAATGCCGATAAATATGTTCAAGGCAACCGTCCCTTTAATTAGTCTGTAAAGCCAGTACATAAGGTAGGCCACCAAAAAAATATCCACCAGATCAATAAATCTTATTTCAAGAAAAGTCATATTGTTGGTTTATGAAATCAAAATGTTGGCTTTTTTACATTATTCACAAAGAATGTGCTGTTTTTGCCACTAATTTAACACATTCTACGGCTTCTTTAACATCATGCACCCTTAAAATATTTGCACCACTGGAAAGAGCCAGCGTATTAAGAACCGTGGTGCCATTTAAGGACGTTTCCGGACTCCCGTTAAGAAATCTGTAGATCATCGATTTGCGGGAAAAACCTACCAGTAACGGAAGTTCAAACATTTTAAATTGTTCAAGATCATAAAGCAATTGATAATTATGATCAACGGTTTTTCCAAAACCAAATCCGGGATCTACTATGATGTCAGAAACTCCTAACTCTCTTAACCGGTCAATTTTTTCGGCCAGAAAAAGAAGCACCTCTCCTGTAACATTATTATAATGTGGCCTTTCCTGCATATTCTGGGGTTTACCCTGGATATGCATCAAAACATATGGGACATTTAGCCTGGCAATGGTCTTAAAGATCGATTCATCAAATTGTCCAGCTGAGATATCATTAATAATATCAACGCCATAAGCATCTACCGCTTCTTCGACAATTCTTCCTCTAAATGTATCAAGGGAAATCAACAAATCCGGCCAGTGTTTCCTGATTTCCGACAAAACCGGCCACAAACGACTGCTTTCCTCTTCTTCCGTAACATTATCTGCCCCGGGACGAGAAGAATAAGCTCCGATATCAATCATACTCCCTCCCTCTTCAAGCACCTGCTCAACGCGTTTTAAGACCCCATCTATTGTGTTGACTCGACTTTGTTCATAAAAACTGTCAGGGGTAATATTTATAATACCCATTACAACAGGTTCACTCAGATCAACCAGACGCCCGTTACAATTAATGGAAAACCGGGATTTTAAAAATTTATCATTAACCTCGTATTGCTTCATTACTTTTTACAATTGGAATAAAAACACAAATTAACTTAAAAAAATGTGTGGATTCAAAGTTACAATAGATCCCTGAATTTTTACCCAATTTAACGATTTCGTTCAACAACCTGTCCCTGCCTGCCTCAATGCTTCGAGAGTTTCTATTGGGAATTTAGAAAACACCAGACTTTCACAAAAAAATTATGAAAGTCAACATTCTGTAAATCAAAGTTAACAGACCGAAAGTTCTGGAGCAATAGCAATTAAAATGAATAGGATATGCCCAAGAGATTCTTCGTTATACCCGAATTATAAAATAAATAAGGTTAAGAATATTTATGTCATCATGTTCCACAGCTTTTTTGTAATTTTACGGCTCAAAACAGAATTATGGCCCAAAAAACAGATCAGCAATACGAACATGTCATCAAATTATGCCGGAATCTTTTTGAGAAAAAGATGAAAGATTATGGCACTGCCTGGCGCATTTTACGGCCCAGTTCCATGACCGACCAGATTTTCATCAAGGCTCAGCGCATCAGGAGCATTGAAACAAAAGGAACCTCCAAGATTGAGGAAGATATTAAATCAGAGTTTATCGGAATTGTAAATTATGCAACGATGGGACTCATTCAACTGGAGCTGGGCCCGTGCGATCAGCCCACTATGGATCCATCTCAGGCTCTGGAACTTTATAACAAATATTTTTATGCCGCCAAAAATCTGATGAGTGATAAAAACCATGATTATGACGAAGCATGGCGAAAAATGCGCATCAGTTCTTTTACCGATTTAATTTTAATGAAGCTTCACCGAACAAAACAAATTGAGAATAATAAAGGAAAAACCCTGGTGTCCGAAGGTATTGATGCCAACTATATGGACATAATTAATTATGCTGTTTTTGGTCTCATAAAACTGGAATTCCCGGAGGATTCGAAGGAAAAGTGATTTAGGATATTAGGGATTAGGTTTGAGTTAGGTAGGTTTTAGGATTTTAGGCAATAGTAAACAATCTAATAACTATACCCAATAACTCATCAAAATAAAAAAGATATGTCGGATTCTTTGTATGCAAAGCAGTAGAGCTTAGCGCTGATCCGCTATTCTTGAGGTTTGAGATAAGTTCATTTTACGGCAGATTCAAACAACTGAGCGAAACACACATCAATACAATTTCAGCTTGTTGTATTTAATCTTAAAAAAAAATCAATAAAATTATCATCATAAGTAAAACTAAAAAAAAAATTAGAAAAATGTGGAATCTTCTACGTTTGTTCAGTCGCATAATTGTTGGGATTACATTCATCTTTTCCGGTTTTGTAAAAGCCGTTGATCCTGTGGGTGGAGCCATAAAATTTCACGATTATTTCAATGCGTTTCATCTCGACTGGCTCATATCATTAACCATGCCGGCCAGCATCGGTTTGGCTGCTTTTGAATTCCTCCTGGGAATAATTCTTGTATTCAATGTTTACCCCAAAAAATCTTCGGTAACAGCTTTCTTCTTCATGGTCTTTTTTACCTTACTGGCTCTGGTTCTCGCCATATTTAATCCGGTAACAGATTGTGGGTGTTTTGGAGATGCAATAAAACTTACCAACTGGCAAACGTTTTGGAAAAATGTGGTAATTTTGGTTCTCGCCACCATTCTTTTTTTCTCCCGAAACAAGCTAAAGTCACCCTATTCTTCTGCCGTTCAAAATGTTTTCCTGTTTGCAATGCTGGTTTATATTATCGGAATATCCATTTTCAGTATTCGTCATCTTCCATTAATAGACTTCCGCCCCTACAGCGTGGGCAGCAACATCCCTGAAGGGATGTCTGTACCTGACGATGCCCCGCAGCCGGAATACAAGACCACTTTTATTCTTGAAAAAAACGGAGAACGAAAAGAGTTTAGTGAACACAATTATCCATACGAAGATACTACCTGGGTATTTGTGGATAGCAAAACGAAACTTATCAGTGAAGGATATACACCACCCATTCATGATTTTGTTTTGCAGCACTCCGAAAAAGGCAACATAACAGACGAATTGATGAGTATGGATTCTCCGTTACTGCTAACAATATCTCCGGTAATTAGAGAGGTAGAAAGCGAGCATGCTCTGCAACTGGCACAAATTAACCAGGCGGCATCGGAACAGGATATTCCTTTCTATGTGGTAACATCTTCCACTCTTGATGATGCAGAAGAGTTTAACGAATTGAATAAAACCAATTTCGATTTTCTTCAGGGAGATGAAACGAATTTGAAAACCATTATTCGCTCTAATCCCGGCTTGCTATTGATTGTTAATGGAACTGTTGCCGGGAAATGGCATTACAATAATCTTCCATCAGCAGAAGAAATGAAATACCCGCTGAGCACTGCGCTCAAAAAACAACAAGAGAATAAAACACGCATGATATTATTGGGGCATCTGTTTTTTATTGCCCTGTTAGCTATGTTTATATTAAAATCACGTAAAACCATAAACGAAAACCAATGAGACAAAACATTGTAGCCGGAAACTGGAAAATGAACAAGAACCTTCAGGAAGGTGTGGAACTGGCAAAAGAATTACAAAGCAATTTGGCATCCAATAAGCCCAATTGTCGTGTAATTATAGGAACGCCATTTATACATCTTACCGAAGTATGCAAAACCGCAGATCAGGATTTGATTGGGGTTTCAGCTCAGAACTGTGCCGATCATGAAGCTGGTGCTTATACCGAGGAGATTTCAGCCGAAATGGTAAAATCCACAGGTGCCCGATACGTAATTCTTGGTCACAGCGAAAGACGTGCCTATTACGGAGAAGATAACGCCATTTTAAAAACCAAAACAGATCTGGCCCTGAAAAACGGATTAACACCAATTTTCTGTATCGGAGAAGTTTTGGAAGAGCGGGAAGCAGAAAAGCATTTCGACGTGGTAAAATCACAAATTGAAGAGGCTCTTTTCCATCTTTCAGCCGACGATTTCAAGAAACTTATTTTAGCCTACGAACCTGTATGGGCAATAGGAACCGGCAAAACTGCCAGCCCCGACCAGGCTCAGGAGATGCATGCTTTTATTCGTAAAACTCTGGCGGATAAATACGAACAGGAAGTAGCTGACGAAATTTCCATTCTTTATGGCGGTAGCTGCAAACCCTCCAATGCCAAAGAACTCTTTGCTAACCCTGATGTGGACGGTGGTCTCATCGGTGGAGCTGCGCTCAAAGCTGAAGATTTCCAAGGCATTATTGCTGCGTTCTAATAAGCTTAAATCATTTCAAAGACCTGCTCATGTTTCAAGGGCAGGTCTTTTTTTCCATAATACAGAAAATATACAATGCATTACAAAAAAACGATTTTGAAAATCACGCCTGCCGACGATACCGCAAAGGAAATATTAATTGCTCAACTATCGGAAACAGGATATGACAGTTTTATGGAAACCGATGAAGGACTTGAAGCTTATATACCCGAAGATCATTATAAACCATTGACTGGAGAACTGATTCCTTTTTTAAAAACACCCGATTACAATATTACCATTACAAACGAAGATCTGGAAGAAAAAAACTGGAATGAAGAGTGGGAAAAGAATTATTTCAAACCCATCGTTATAGGAGATAAGTGTCTTGTAAGATCCCCGTTCCATGAAAAACCCGTGGAAAATCCTTTGTACGAAATTCTCATAGAACCCAAGATGGCATTTGGCACCGGATACCACGAAACCACAAGGCTTATGATGCTGCACCTGTTGGATATGAACCCCAAAGGTCTGCAGGTACTTGACATGGGATGTGGCTCTGCGATTCTTGGAATTTTAGCTGCCATGAGAGGCGCATCAACAATATTAGGCGTTGATATTGATAAGTGGGCTACCTCTAATGCAGAAGAAAATATCAAAAACAACAACATAACAAATATGGAGATTCAGTTGGGCGATGCATCATTGTTAAACAAAAACCAACAGTTCGATGTCATTCTGGCCAATATTAACCGCAATATTCTCCTGGAAGATATGCCGCAGTATGACCAGTCGGCCCATACAGGAACACAAATCTATCTGAGCGGATTTTACAAAGAAGACCTTTCAAAGATAGAAACCGTTACCTCTCAACTTAACTGGGAACGAATTTCGATAAAAGAACAGAACAATTGGGTGGCAGTATCGTATAGGAAAAAATAAAATTCAAAGCCGGCAGCACAATGATTGCACTTTTATCTGACAACAAGTTTTTTTTTAAAAATCTTCACCCAAAACTGTATTTTGTTTCCCTGTTTTTATTTTCCGCTACAATTCTTTTCTCTCAGGAAAACCATTTCAGCCAATCCGGCGAATCTGGATACCTGGAAAAAATAGAAGATGTATTTAAAATTTCTTCAGAAAGGAAGAAAGCCAAAGATTACCTCGACCAGTTTGAGACTTTCTGGACCTCTCCCAACACCCCCCGTGAAGTCAAAGAATCCATTATTGAAATTTCGGATCTGCTTTATGCTAAAAGAGCCAGGGCTTTTCCGGATTACCATCTATTCCTTTCCACCATACAAATCTTCGTTGATCACAATCAAATCAACAGCAACTTTTCAGTCTGGCAGAAAGCTGCCAAAACCTATTTGAATCAGCCTAAATATTATGTCCGACATTTCAATGATCTGCTGCAAACAACCCGCGGCATCATTGAAGAACAAAGAGTTTTCGGAAGCCCCGGCATTGACTGGTACTCACGTTCCACTGAATACCGGTTTCTTTTTGCCGGAGATACTTTAAATCTTTCCATTCCCGACACAAGACTGGTTTGTTATTCCAGAAACGATAGTATTGAAATATTCAATACGGCAGGAAAACTAAACCTGCTTACCGGTCAATGGAAAGGAACAAAAGGGCGGATTACCTGGGAACGAAGCGGTTTTGAAGCAAATAAAGTGTATGTGGTTTTCGACGATTATGAGATGGATATGAAAAGGTCGGATCTCAACATCAGAGAAGTAACCTTTTACAACCGGCAGTATTTCAACGGCCCCCTAAAGGGAACCCTGCACCATAAGGTAACCAACATTCGATCCACTGACAACAGTGCTTACCCGAGATTTACATCTTTCGACCAGTTATTTAACATCGATAATATACATCCCGACCTTCATTACAAAGGTGGGTTTTCACAACACGGAGCAAAATTCTTGGGTTCAGGAACCAATGAAAATCCTGCCACCATAAGCATTCACAGAAATGACACCCTTTTTATTTCGGCAAAATCAAAAATGTTTTCCTTACGGGAAAAAGAAATCCTCAGCCGGGAAACCGAAGTAACTATGCATCTGGATACCGGAGAAATCCATCATCCCGGTCTGGAATTCAAATATATGGCCCCGGATCGGAATTTATACCTGATTAGAAGTGGTGAGGGCATTTCCCAAAGTCCTTTTTTCGACACTTACCACAATGTGAGTATTAATTCAGAAATTATTCATTGGAATCTGGACAAAGACTATATGGAACTTCGAATGCTTGATGGTGCTGCAACCAATCGTTCCTTCTTTGAATCCCTGAGTTTTTACCGCGAATCCTTCTTCAATTATCTTCAGGGGATGGATGCGATTCATCCATTAATAGGATTAAGAAATTGTTACAATAACAACAAAAAACAACCATTCACGGCAAAAGATTATGCACGTTTTTTAAATATGCCCGAAAGTCAGGTACGACAACAGGTTCTATCACTTTCATTTCATGGTTTTATTGATTTTGATACCAACACCGACACGATTAAAGTTAATCAAAGATTAACTGACTACATAAAGTTTCGCACAGGGAAGAAAGACTATGACGTCATTCGGTTTAAATCGGTTACTGACAAGCGGGTGCCCAACGCTATTTTTGACTTAAAGAACTATGACCTGGCACTTAATGGCGTCGAAAATGTATCTATCAGCGACCATCAGAATGTAGTTTTTCTACCCGAAGACCAGAAAATCACCTTAAAACATAACAGAAACTTCAGCTTTAACGGACATATTCTGGCCGGAATGATCGAACTGTTCGGAAACGGATTTTTCTTTTCTTACGATGATTTCAGGATAGATATGCAAAATATCGATTCCATGCGGATGAATGTTGCTTCGGACAAAGTGGATAATTACGGACGTCCTCTCCTTAGAACGATTGATAATACAGTCGCCCGGTTGTCAGGATACCTGCAAATAGACACCGCCAACAACAAATCGGGGATTGAGAATTACCCTCATTACCCGATCTTGGTTAGTGACCGGAATTCTTATGTATATTATGATCGTCCTGACATTCAAAATGCAGCATATAATCTGGATGATTTTTATTTTGAACTCAATCCCTTTGAAATTGACAGTATCAATGAACTGACCTCTAAAAATATAGTATTCGATGGCAAACTGGTAAGCAACATTTTCCCTGTCATGGAAGATCAATTGGTCGTAAGAAAAGATTTTTCTCTTGGATTCATAAAACAATCCCCACCTGACGGTTATCCCATTTACAATGGGAAAGCGCAATTTACCAACGAAATTGATTTAAGCAATCAGGGACTAAAAGGTAACGGACAACTGGATTTTCTGACGAGTTCGGCTGAATCGGAAGATTTCACCTTTCTTCCTGAAGAAACCAACGGCACTGCTTCCAACTTCAGTATTGCCCCGCAAACTACAGGTGTTGAATATCCCGACGTACAAGGCGAGAACATAAAGCTGGCTTACAAACCACTAGAGGACAAACTTTTAACCGAAAGTACCAATTCTTCATTTCATATTTTTGAAAAACAGACCTCATTAAAAGGAGGGCTTTCCCTTACTCCTTCAGGTCTTGAAGCAAGAGGAACTCTGCTTATGCCAACAGCTAATCTGATATCGGAAAGAATGGATCTGACACATCATGCACTAATGGCAGACAGTGCAGATTTCAATCTTATCGGTGGAGACGAAATGGACGGAGTATCCTTTAAAACCAATAATCTTATTGCACATCTAGACTTTGACAAACGTCAGGGCCGTTTTACCTCCCGAGATATTGGCAATACGGTAGAATTTACCGATAATCGTTATCTGGCCTATATCAGCGAATTCTCATGGGATATGAATAATAACGACATTTACATGGGAGCAAGCGGTTCTGAAGGAAACCGTTTTGTTTCAACTCACCGCAGACAGGATTCTTTGGATTTCATGGCTCCCCTGGCTGTTTATGATATTGAAAACAAAACCATTCAGGCCAATGAAGTTACCAATATAGAGGTAGCAGATGCTAATATTATTTTAAATGACGGAATCATAAACATCCGAAAAAATGCCGAGATGGATCCGCTGGATTCAACCATCATTATTCTGAATAAATCGAACCACAAATTCAGCAATGCACACGTACAGGTGGAAGGTAAATTTTTGTACAAAGGATATGGAGAATACGATTTCATCAATGGAAATGACAAACAATACACACTGGATTTTCATAATATAGAAGTAAATGAGGATCAACAAACTTTTGCCGAAGGTTCCATTCCTGATGACCAGCTATTTACATTTGACCGCCACTTTGCCTACAAGGGAAATATTACTCTTGAGGCCACTGAATCGCTTCTGACTTTTGATGGTGGGACACAGATGCTGCACAAATGTTCTCAAAATGGTCCTCAGGACTATATAAGATTCAATGCACAAATCAATCCTGATAGCATAAGAATCCCCATCAAGGACAAAACAACTAATACAGAACTTGAACAATTAAGTCACGATGTATTTCTTCAGATTGACTCCACACATGTTTACAGTGCTTTTTTGGAAAAACACCGAAACATCAATAATTCTTCAATTGCCGGAGCAAATGGATTCTTAAGATATAATGAAAGTAATAACAGTTTCGAAATTGCTGACGAGCACAAACTACAATATCCCGACTCGGCAGGTCACATTATTCGTTTTCATGAAAATGACTGTTCTGTAAGTGCTGAAGGGAAACTGGATCCGGGATTGGATCTGGAACAAGTTAAATTGACAGCTTCTGGAAGCATAACGCATTTCAGAGAAACCAATGAGATCAGTATCAAAGCTATGTTTGGTTCACATTTCATGCTTGATGAAGCAAGTATCTTAACAATGGTCAATGCTATCCGAAATTCAAAAGCTCCAATTGCCAGTCATAAAAAAGAAACAACAGAAAAGAGACTTCGGGAATGGATGAAAGATCCTGAAGCCAAAAAACTCACCGACCTGCTTCAACCCACAGCCGATATTTCAGAAGTGTTGCCGGTTGAATTACAAAAAACACTCTTTTTTACTGATATTGAGTTTTCCTGGGATACTCCTTCACGCTCTTATGTGGCAGACGGGAAATACAGTCTGGGCTGGATCAAGGATCAGGCCATTGCAAAAGAAGTGGAAGTCAAATCCCTCATTTCCAGAAGCCGGGGAGGAAACACTTTCGAGATTCACATTCAGGCCGATGAAAACACATGGTTCTTTTACAGTTACAATAACGGCAAGATGCTGATTCTTTCATCACTTGATGAATTCAACAAAGCCATCCAGGCACTTGACATTGATATGCGAAAAATGAAGACCGGTATGGGGCAGCCTAATTATGTATTTCAACTGGGATCAAAAAATCGCCTGAGGCGTTTCATGCAATTCTTCGAAACTCCGGAAGAAGAAAGCAGTGATGAAATTCCGGATGAAGAACACGAAGAAGATGTTGAAGAAAAGAAAGAAGACAAAGAAGATATCGAGATAGAAACAGATCAGGAATAATATGTGAGATATTTGATGTGCCCGGTATTATGCAAAGTCGAATACTGACCACATCAAATCTCTCTTAATCGGGCATAACAGGAAGTGTAAAATAAAAAGCAGATCCAACCCCAGGGGTGGACTCTAACCATATTTTGCCCCCCATCATTTCAATATGACCTTTACATATCGCCAGTCCCAGACCGGTTCCGCCATATTGACTTTTAACAGAATTATCGGCCTGCACAAAGCGTTCAAAAATCTTTTTAAGCATTGGTTTAGCAATTCCAACCCCGGTATCTTTTACAAAAAATTTATAATACGCATCTTCCCTGGCTTCAAACCCAAATTCAATAAAACCTTCCTCTGTAAATTTCAGGGCGTTACCAATAAGATTTATAAATACCTGTCGCAGTTTCAATTCGTCTGTCATGATTACCGCCTTTTCATCAGGAACCTCTTTATTCACCTTTAATAGGATTCCTTTCTCTTTAGCCTTGGACCGAAATAAAGAATAAAGCTCAGTGATTAGGTCTCCCAGATTTACAGGTGCTATATTTATTTTGTCCTGTCGGGTTTCGATGGCCGAGATTGTCAGAATATCATTAACCAGTTCAAGCAGCTGACGACTGCTGTTTACAATTATTTCCGTAAATTCTTTACGATCTTTATCAGTAATATAATCCATTCCAAGCATTTCAGAAAAGCCAATCACGGAGTTCAGAGGAGTTCTGATTTCGTGAGACATATTCTGTAAAAATGCTGTTTTCAGTTTTTCACTTTCCTCAGCTCTTTCAATTGCCAGACTAAGGTCTTCATTAATACTGGTCAATTCCTCATTCATGGTCAGGTATTCCTCATTAAGTGCAGCATACTCTTCATTTTGGCGTTCCAATAATTCGCGGCTTTCACGAAGCGCTTCTTCAGCCATTTTCCGTTCGGTAATATCTCTGCCAACTCCGATAATCTCTTTAATAGTAGCGTCTTCATTCAGAACAGCTGTATCATTCCACGACAACCACTTCCATCCTTCTCTCGTCATGGCTCTTTGTTCCAGAACCACATGATGGGGCGGATGGGATAACTTTTCCATAGCTTTTGTTGTGGAAATCCGGTCATCAGGATGCACCAGTGGTAAAAATTTACTGTTAAGTAATTCATCTTCAGATTTTCCAAACAAATCACAATAAGAAGGACTTACATAAATCAGATATCCTTCCATATCTACCTTCACTATTAAGTCATTCTGATTTTCGACCAGCAAACGATACTTCTCCTCACTATTTTTCAGTGCTTCTTCAGCTTCAACTCTATCACTAATATCCCTACCGACACCAAGAATCCATAAAACCTGATTGTTTTCATCAGCCAATAAGGTGGTCACCATTTCCATAGGCAAAGCGCCTCCATCCTTTTTTCTGATATCCAATCTCCTCCGCTTCACTCTCATCGATTCATCTCCCATGCCAAAACGCGCCAAACGCAAAGGGATTGTGTATTTCACTTCCTCAAATGACTGCGGAGTAAGAATCTTTTCAAGATTTTCTCCTACTACTTCCTGATAATCCATTCCAATAAGCTTTTTTACAGAAGGACTTATGTACCCAAACTTTTCTTTCCTGGGATCATAAAGCCAAATCAGGTCTTCAGCATTCTCTGATATTAACCGGTAGCGCTGTTCACTTTTCTTTAATTGTTCTTCAGTTTTTTTCCTTAATGTGATATCAGTGAATATGGTTGCAAAGCCACCTGTCCCCCATGGAGCAACAGAAATCTTGAGAAACATATCATGTTCCCGGGAATAAGTCTCAAAAATAACAGCCTGCTGGTGTTCCACGACCTGGCAATATTTTTCAAAATACTCGGGAACCGCTCCGAATAATGTAACAACATCCTTCCCTACAACATCCTTACGTCTAAGATTCAGCAAGGACTCAAAAGCATCATTGAGCTCCAGGAATCTGTAATTAACCGGATCACCATTTTCATTAAAGAGCATTTCATTAAAGGCGACTCCTTCCAGCATATTTGAGAATAAAGAACGAAAACGCTCCTCACTGTATTTTAATTCAGAAGCTTGTTTTTCCATCTGACTCTGTAAAATTAGCCTCCGGTTACTCATAATTAACATTAAGATCCCGAAAAACAATGAAACTATCAACCCGATAAACAGTATTGTTTGATATTCTGCTTTCCGGTAAATATTGAAAAAACCTTGCTCGGCAGAAATTGAGATAGCAAAAGTTTTTCCAAAGAAGAATTCAAGCATATGGAAGGTAAGTTCTCCGGAATTATTTCCACTGAAATTGAAAAAATCATCAGGTTTCCTCCCTTCCTGTTGATAATTGCTGCCTACTAATGCCACATTGGAAGAGAAAAAATTATTCTGAACAGAATTATTTACAGTAAATGCTTCGGAAAGCAAATTCAGATCAAGAGAAAGATAGATAAACCCGGAAGTAATTCCTTCCATATTTTGAGTACGCAAAAATAAATCTATTGTTGATCTACCTTTACGCGAATAGCTATGAGTGGAAGAAATAAAGCCGGTGTAAAGAGTTTCCAAAACAGCACCAAATCTCATTTTATCCCCGCTCGCCTCATAACTTCCTTTCTTCAGAATATCTACCCCGGAAGGCACCTGATATTCAACAAAAAAACCGTTTCCAGGATTCTGTTTTACCCAGCCAACAGAATTAACCATAGGGTATGAAACGATCCTTTCAACATAAGTAGAAAATTCATCTTCGGTCACATTTTCACTTGAAGAAAACAGTTGAGCAGCTCCGTAAAGTGTATGATTTATCATATTCAAAGCTCCGGAAATAGCTTCTCTTTCGGAGGAAACAACCTGTGAAAAAAGGCCATACTGGAATAACTTCTCTTCTTCAAATGAGGAAATAGTAAGATAGAGGGTAAGAACCAAACCAGCAACAAACACCCAGACCCCTTCCCAATAATAAAACCTGACTGGATTAAAAAAACGAAATCGACGATTTCGAAGCCTCATCAATCTAAAACCTGTTATAATAATAAAAAACAGAATCAAAAGGACCGCTAGCGGAAGCAATTTAACTTTGTAAAGCTGAAACTCCCATTCCTTCTGCTCTATATCAACACCGACAACCATCATTATTTCCTTCCCATCCATAGTCATCAGTGGGGAAAAACAACTTACAAAACTGCCAAACTCATCTGTATAAGGAGAAGAAACAACGGTTATTTTTTCATCAAATACCTTAGTAAGTTGCGCCGGAGGATTCCGATATTCAGACCCAGGTTCGCTGTAGAAAGGATCTTCCGGTAAAAAACTTTCAGGCCCAAAATAGAAGTGCCCGTCGCGTTTCTTTACTGTATAAATTCCATGTAATCCCGAAAACAAAGAATAGCTGCGAATTTGATTCATTATTCTTTGAAAGTGTGGAGATTCAGCATCTTCAGCGGTAAATGTGAGTTTTTCAACCTGTTCCTTATGAAACGAATGAACCAGGTTAACAGTGACAGCACGCAGATGTTGTTTCATAAAACTTTCACGCTCCCGGACCGTCTCCCATGTTACATAAAGACCGACAATAAGAACTATAAAAGCTAAAATGATTCCTCCAAAATTATTCGCAACAGAGAGAAAACTCTCTCGTTTAAAAGAAAATAGAAAACTACGGGATTGAAATGCTCTCTTTCGTTTAATAAATAACCATAACAGCACCGAAAAGATGCCAATAAAAAAAGCAAGGTCAATATATTTCAATAAAACCAACATTCAGAACAATTTTAGGGTTTTCTAAAATATGCATTTTAATTGTAATTTAATATGATTAATATTGATATTTCACGAAGTAGAGAATTTTAACGACTAATAAATTGAAAAGTCGGTATGAATAGCTATTTAAACAACAGAGAATTCTACAAGGAACTTGTCTTTTTTTCCAAGAGAAGCAGTGGTGCAGGTGGCCAAAATGTGAATAAAGTAAATTCAAAAATTGAATTGAGATTTTCTATACCTGATTCAAATCTTCTGACCAATCGCGAGAAAGAACTTCTTATTTCGCGACTGGAAGGTAAACTAACCCACAAGGGTGAACTGGTTATTATGGCCGATACTGAACGATCACAGCTCCGAAATAAGGAACAAGCCATACGAAGGTTCTACAATTTATTGGAATGGGGACTAAGACCTGTAAAAAAAAGAATCCCTACCAATCCATCAAAAGCATCTAAAAGAAAGCGTCTTGATGATAAAAAAAGGCAATCTGAGAAGAAAAGTCGAAGAAGAAATAAAATATAGAAAAGAATAAAAAAGCTATCTCCGTCCCATGGGAGATCGAGAGAGCCCAACAAAAAAAGCCGTCCCAAAAACTGGAACGGCTTTTCATTTTTAAAAGTCGGCGGCGACCTACTCTCCCGTTTTTACACAGTACCATCGGCGCTA
>CAYOFH010000064.1:13270-17740 GCA_964403175.1 uncultured Marinilabiliaceae bacterium | reverse complement strand
AGGCAAAATATCATAAGTTCATTGACATATTGTTTTTCAGTCTACAGGCATTACAAATGGGAACACATGATGGATAAAACCATCCTGCTTCACTAAAAGGACGTGTTGTTTTATGACTATTTCGGCAATGACATAGGTATAGATCAGTTCTTTTTTAATAATGAAACTGGTTCGTAGTATTGTAAGTTTTCTGTAGCTTCTTATGAAGCGTATAAAAATTACAGAACCATCAACCAGCGGGAATGGATACTCCAAGTTAATATGGCCAAGCTTGTGATTCTCAGAGATAGATCTTATTTGATTAGGAATTTTATCTCCTTAGATAGAATAACAGTGATTCTGTGGAAATCTGTGAATCCAGGTATTTTCTCTTTCAAGTCCTCATACGATACGAACTTTTGAGCAGAGAAGAAGTATTTAGCTAGATTCGAGTTGAACTTTTCAATTACTCTGTTTCTCCAAGGTTCAGAAGGCGGAATAAAGATGGGGGTTACACTCTGGGACAGGGCCAGCCGTATTACTATGCCAAAACTTCTGGGATGGCGATTACTTCCTCGAAATGATAGTTCATTATCCATTTGAAGGTAATCTGGTATGCCATAGACGGTCCAGAAGTGAGCAAGACATTGTGCTATCGTTTGAGAGCTTTTGTCTCTAATAGGATAAACTCCAACATGATGATTCTAAATATCAATAATGTTTTGAAAATAGAATCGGGAGCCTCCAGATAGATATCTGGGACCCACCAGATCCATCTGTTGAACAAGGGTAAAATAATTTGGGTATTTTATACCCTTCCTCTGTTTTACACTACTGGAAGTAATCAAGTTGTTCCGTTTCAATATCCGGTTTATAGTCGGTATTGAAGGCGATTTTAAGCCCATTCGCTGTATCTCACACATAATCTTAAGGCACCTGTTTGAGAATAACGACGGGCTGCTAAAGCCTTTCTGACACTTATTACAAGTTCCTCCACTTTTCTGGAGGTTCTATTGCGAGATTGTTTCGGTGCAGTTGTTTTGGAGTGACACCAGTTTTCTACACCTTCTTGGCGATAACGAGTGATCCATTCATGCACCCATTGTCTTGAACGTCAACCACTTTCTGAATCGTTTTTCAAAGTATTAAGAAGATTTCTCTTCACCTGAATAGCATTTACTGATTGATCATAATCAGCAGTAGCAGATACTTTTGCATCTCTTGCATCATTGAAAGCGGCCAGCAGTGCATCAGCCTGTGGTTGCAATTCACCTTGTCTTGCTTCAATGGCATCTCTCTGGTCAGTCCACTCAGTAATGGTGCTATTCAACAGAGTGATCAGATCATTAAGCGCCTCAATTTCAGGCTCATTATAAGCAATTTCTTCGTTTTTATCATCAATGTCAGACTGAGCATTTGCCAGATCAACATTGGTCAATATCTCAATATAATCAGACTGATTATCATAAGCAGTCGGAACTTTTTCATAATCGGTTTCTGCAATGTCTTTGTCAGCCTCAGCATCATCCATTTCAATTTTGTAATCATCCTCAGATGCAGGTACTTCATTTTCGGCAGTTTCATCATGGAAGTCCGTTAAGTATGTCATTCAATCATTATATTTGTAAACTACAACCAATAACCAAATATTCCTATGCAAGAATTTACCTACTTCCTCACACAACTGGATCACCTGATCGGCGGTTCATCCTGGTTTGTTTACCTATTGCTTGGCACCGGCCTTTTCTTCACCATTTATCTGGTATTTCCTCAGGTGCGTTTTTTTAAATATGCAATAAAAATTGTTCGCGGGAAGTTTGACCGCGAAGGGGATGAGGGAGACACCAGTCATTTTCAGGCACTTACTACTGCACTGTCGGGCACAGTAGGCACCGGAAACATTGCAGGAGTAGCGCTGGCACTGCATTTAGGGGGACCGGCAGCATTGTTCTGGATGTTGGTCACAGCGTTAATTGGTATGACAACGAAGTTTGTTGAAGTTACCCTGTCACACAAATACAGGGAGAAAGCATCAGATGGCTCCATTAGTGGTGGGCCGATGTATTACATGAAAAAACGTCTCAACCTGAAGTTACCCTCAGGAAAAGTTATAAAAACAGGAAGCTGGCTGGCCGTTATTTTTGCAGTGGCAACCATCTTCTCCTCTTTTGGGACAGGTAATCTACCTCAAATCAACAGTATTTCCAACTCTTTATTCGAAACTTTTGAAATTCCACATATTCTTACAGGTGCGGTTTTAGGCCTGCTGCTGGGTTTTGTTACTTTAGGTGGCATCAAACGCATTGCCAAAGTAACGCAAACACTGGTTCCAGTAATGGCTGTCATCTATTTTACAGGAGCTTTATTGGTTATTCTTTATAACGCAGAAAATATTATTCCCTCAATTCAGGCAATTGCGTCCGGCGTGTTCACCGGAAGTTCTGCAACAGGGGGATTCCTTGGAGCATCCATTGCCTTTGCCTTTAACAGAGGAGTGAACCGTGGTCTTTTCTCCAATGAAGCAGGACAGGGATCTGCCCCCATTGCACATGCTGCCGCACGTGCTCACGAACCAGTATCCGAAGGACTGGTGGCATTACTGGAACCATTTATCGACACCATTATAATATGTATGCTCACAGGACTCACTCTTATGGCCTCGGGGGTCTGGAGCGAAAAATTTGAAAATCGGTTCCAGATGACCGACATGGAAATTCTCAAAGGAAGTTATGATGAAAATGAGCATCAGGAAGAATTAAGAGCCCACCTTTCAGAAAAAAAGACCCTTCCTCTTTTCAGTGGAGATATGGAAGTTACCAGGGGTATCCCTGAGTATAGCGGCACGATACTTCATGCTCGCTCGGTTGCCGAAGAAGTTACAATTTATCAGGGAGGAAATCCATTTAGCGGAAAAATAAAAATCATGAAAGGGCAGGTTTTGCAATCCGACAAGTACACAATTAAAGGAAAGTCTTTACTGCATAGCGCTCCTCTTACCACTGTTGCCTTTTCCCGCAGCTGGCTTGGAGAGTATGGAAAATATATCGTTTCCTTAGGGTTGCTCCTGTTTGCTTTTTCTACTGCAATTTCCTGGAGTTATTATGGCGGACGGGCAGTTACCTTCCTTTTTGGCATCAAAGGGGTCATCTGGTACAAAGGGATTTATATCATCGGATTCTTTTTGGCATCTTTTACTGATACCACAATTGTCTGGATATTTTCAGGAATTACCATTGCCCTCATGACCATCCCCAACTTGTTAGGATTATTGTTCCTCCATAAAGAAGTCAAACAGGAAGTGCGGAACTTCTGGAAAGAATATAATGAAACCTTTCCGGAGGAAGATGCGCCGAAAAGATAGGGCCCTCTAAAATCACAGCGGGGAACTTCGTTTTTTGGGATCTGAGTTTCGGGTTAAAAGTTTCTGGCTTTATGCGTTTTTTGTGTTACCCTCAGCCACTTTCATCCCACGGGGCTTCAGAAAAGCAGGACGCTCCTGTCCAATTCAAGATCAATCACCCCGGGTTCAGTTCCGGAATAAAAGGAAACAGAATGTTATCACTTCTCGTCATAGGATTATTCATCGTAGGAATTGGAATCGGACTCCTCTTCAGGAAACAATCGGGATTTCTTAAAATCACCGAACCCCTGATTTCAGTTACCATATTTTCCCTGCTATTCTTTCTGGGTATTTCCGTGGGAACAGATCCCCGTGTAATTCAAAATATCACATCACTGGGCTGGCAGGCAGTTCTGTTAAGCAGTGGAGCTATCATGGGCAGTCTCTTCCTGGCCAGGATGGTCAATTCCTTTTTCAGGGAAAATATAAAACAGAAAAAAAAATCAGATAAAAACATCAACAGTCAATCCGGAAATTGGTTTAGCATTCTGATCAAAAATCAAAGCTTCTGGATTCTATTCTTTTTCGTTGCCGGAACCATCGGCGGTTGGACAGAAATTTTACCGGCATTCTGGGGCGATGCTATGGTTGCCACAGGCACGTTATATATAATGATGATACTGGTTGGTGCGGGGTTGGGAGCCGATCCCCGGGCCATGGAAATCCTAAAACGAACAAGTCTGAAAATCCTCCTTGTACCCGTTATTGTTGTGGTAGGCAGCATTGGTGGCAGTTTACTTGTTTCCTTTACCATTGAAAATGTGGATACAGTCAACGGAATGGCTATAGGTGCAGGCTTCGGTTACTATTCTCTTTCAGCTATTTTTATCGGAAAAATAAGCGGTAGCGAAATGGGAGTTATCGCTTTACTGGCCAATATCTTCAGAGAAATAATCACCCTTGTTGGGGCCCCGTTAATGGTACAATGGTTTGGAAAACTTGGCGCCATAGTTTCCGGTGGTGCAACGGCAATGGATACCACTCTTCCGGTTATCGTTAAAGCCACAGGAAAGGAATATGCTGTTATAAGTATTTTTAGCGGAATGATACTCTCTATTCTGGTTCCTTTTTTGGTTCCTTTTATTTTAGGC
>CAYOFH010000064.1:0-13170 GCA_964403175.1 uncultured Marinilabiliaceae bacterium | reverse complement strand
AACTCAAAATCCGCAGTTCACTATTTTGAATTTAAAACCGGTTCCACAGGTTCATCACTCTCTACCAACCCGTCACGCAAACGAACAATCCTTTTAGCATGTTGTGCAATATCCTCTTCATGAGTTACCAATACTATAGTATTTCCAGCATTATGAATTTCTTCAAAAAGGCGCATAATATCAACGGATGTTTTAGAATCCAGATTTCCTGTAGGTTCATCAGCCAAAATAAGAGACGGTTTATTTACCAATGCCCGGGCCACTGCCACTCTTTGCCGCTGACCGCCTGAAAGTTCATTTGGCTTATGTGTCATTCTATCCGACAATCCTACATTTTGCAAGGCCATTTCCCCACGCTGATATCTCTCTTCTTTTGACACCCCGCCATAAATCAATGGCAGCACCACATTTTCCAATGCTGAATAACGTGGCAATAAGTTAAATGTCTGAAAAACAAATCCGATTTCCCGGTTCCGGATTTCAGCTAGTTGATCATCACTCATGTGGCTCACATCCGTTCCATTAAGAACATACCGCCCCGAGGTTGGCGTGTCCAGTGCCCCAATCAAGTTCATCAGCGTGGATTTGCCTGAACCCGACGGCCCCATAATAGCTACATACTCACCTTTTTGAATAGATATGGTTACCCCGTTAAGGGCTTTAACCACCTGAGTCCCGACCTGATAATGCTTATTTAGATCCTCTATGTGAATAATTGTCTTATCCATCAAATAAAAAATTTTTTAAGGTTTTCTGACCCAATCCTGCAGATCCGGAATAAATCCTGTCAGAAGTTACCATTAATAAGGAGTAAAATTGTATTTCAAATTACATCTTTGATAATAACAAAGAACAATGGTTTAAGATTCAATTGCTACTTTTTTTGATGCTAATAAATTTGTGTCAGGTAAAAATCGGAAATTATAAAAACCTTCAGAATTGATTCCATCCCAATCAGGGTAAAGCAATCTTCAGGCAGGAAATAAGTTATGCAGGACAATTAAGACAATAGATTGATTAAAAACACCTGATTAAAATTTTACTCATCAGCAACAACAAGCCTCTAGCCCGGGAGGATACTCTTCTAAAAATAAACACCTTAATATCTGACCAGATAATGATGTTTGGTACATTCCCTACGGAAAAATACAATTCCAATTCTGAACAAATCAACAGAAACAGTTATTTCAGGACGACTAACAATTTCTTTCCATACTTTATTCATTTCAGGAGACCAGTGAATGTCATCAAAAACAAACACAGAATCATTGTGAATTTTTTTCAGGCACAGTTCAAAATATTCCAGTGTTGCGTCGTACCTGTGATTACCGTCAAATAAAATAAAGTCCACTTGTTCTAAACTGCTAAGAACATCGGGAAGTTGCTGCTGAAAAGAACCGGTTCGAAGTTCCACATTATTTACTCCTGCAATCTCAAAAAGATTTTTTGCCACCTCATGCAATTCGGAATTCCCATCAATACTAACCACTCTAGTATTGGAATTCGGAAGAGCAAGATAAAGTGTACTCATACCGGTCCCTGTGCCCAGCTCAATTATCGATTCCGGAGCCAAATTATTAATGAGCCGGAACAACAATTTTCCGTATTTATCCGGAAGGCTCCCTTCTTCAACAAGCCTTTTGATACTTTTTTGCTTTCGATGGCTAACCGATGGCGCTCCCAGTTGACTAACATTCACTACTTGTCTGCTGACTGAAAGTGTTTTACGGGCAGCATCAATCTTCGCAAAGGCATAATAAAAATGCGAATCCCAAAACAATTCACGTACCAGATAAAAAACAAAAGGGGAATGAATTCCAAATCCCTTATAGTACCGTGATTTTAATTGATACGACAACCAGGACTTTAGCCGATAAGATAATATTCTAATTTTCAATGTTCAAGATTATTGTAGCTGAAAAAAGGAATTCAAATATTGCAAATTATAACGCACTAACCAAACAAGGACGTTTGTATTTCGTAAATAAATAAATATCGAAAAAAAAATCATTTTTGAAACGAAGTTCGACCGAATTAAAAAGAAGGCTAATATTTATCTGGCACCAAAATCCACAAAAAATCGCTTATCCCATCATGAAGATTAACTATTGAGTTTAATTCGAATGAATCAAACAAAATACTATCCCCCCGTCTGAGAATAAAGGGCTTACCCCTCAGGTCAATTTCAATTTTGCCTGTCAGAACGTGACAAAAATCCTGAGCTCTGCGTGAACCTTCCACCAGTCCTTTACAGTTTCCACTGTTTTCAAGTCTGACCATGTATGGCTCAATATTTTGAGAAGGGCTGTAATGCGTCAATACATACAATGTAGCTCCCCAATCGGTTTGCTTCACAAGTTTTCGCTCATTGAAGCTCATAAACGGATTATGAGAATGATTCTCCTGCTCGCCGATTAAATTCCCTACAGATGAATTAAGTGCAACTGCAATGTTTTTTAAAGTATGAAGGGAAGGGTAGGTCTTCCCGTGTTCTATTTGAGATAAAAGACTCAAACTAGCCCCGGACATCTTGCTCAAAGCACTAAGTGTCAACCCAATATCCTCTCTTCTCTGTTTTATTCTTTGTCCCAGTTTTTCCATAAGAAAATGCAAAAATAATATTGCAAAATTAAAAGATTATTTTAGTTTTTGTAAACCTTAGATCAAAATTTTTTTAATTACACTGAAACCATTACATCAAAAATTTTAACTAAATCCAATTAACATTAATCCCTTCAACAATTTGAAAATTAACACAAATATAAACACATCCATAAAATACAAAAGAAAAGCAATACTCTTCATTCAGTTAAAATATACTAAATAAATTTCTTTATAGATTTTTTTTTCTATAATTGCAAAAGAAAAATTAAAGTAGCCCGGAAAAAATTTCATTATAAACCCGGGATTCTTTAATAATTTCAAAGGTCTGAATAAAACCATTAAGTATTAGATCTGTTTCACTATTAAGCATCAGATCTGTTTTATTATACGTGTAACCAAATAACAAAGTATATGAGTAACTTGATTAAACAGTTAAAGGACAAAAATGTACAGCTTCCGGAAAACGTTATTTCCTTATTGGAGAATTGCAAGGGAGTAAAATTCTTTAACACTACAGACCAACTGGTGGAAGCATCCACCAATGGAGAAAAAGAATTCGAAGTAAAATATGATGTTCCCGGAAAAGGGGAGTATGTAGAAGCAGTGGTTCAGAAGGTAAAAAACGGCATCTCGGCCAATTACACTGAAGCATATATGAGAAGGCGTGACCCGGGAACCATGGTTATTGCTGATGATAAGCCTACTGATAAGATCCGTTTTAAAGATAAATTTGGTTATGAGTTCTCCAGCATCCAGAAAGAAACTTTTGACTGGATGAAAGAGCAGGAACTTGCCGTATTTTTCTATTTCGCAGGCCGCGTTGGCATTGGTTCTCTCGGAATAGCAATTGCTCCGGCCAATGCAGGTTTTTTTGCACTGGGGCTTGCCATGCTTCAGGAGCACGTTTCTCTTGAGGAATTAAAGCCGGGGGATGAAATAAAATCCGCCATTTTTGTTGCACCGGTTTTTCGACACACCCATTTCAACGGAAAACAAGTTGTGGTTCATAATCGTACTGATAAAGTCCACGAATTGTACTCATACAACTTGTATCCTGGGCCAAGTGCCAAAAAAGGCTTATATGGAGTTCTACTTACCCAGGGAGAAAAAGAAGGCTGGTTAACAGCACATTGCTCTGCTGTTCAGTCCTGGAGTCCATACGACAACCTCACCACCTTTATGCATGAAGGTGCCAGTGGTGGTGGGAAAAGTGAATTACATCAGCACATTGTAAGGGAGCACGACGGCAGAGTTTTACTGGGAAGAAACACTATCACCGAAGAAAAGAGATATATCACCATTCCTCAGTTTTGTTCTTTCAAACCTGTCGCTGACGACATGGCATTCTGCCATCCTTCCGTTCAGAAAAAGGATGGAAAACTACGAATTGTAGATGCCGAAAATGCATGGTTTGTAAGAGTTGACAGTGTGAATAAATACGGAGATGATCCTTTCCTGGAAGAAAAAACAATCAACCCTTCCATGCCTCTTCTTTTCCTGAATATCGACACCAAGCCGGATTCTACTGCTTTAATCTGGGACCATATAGAAGATGAGCCGGGTAAAAAATGTCCAAATCCCAGGGTTATATTGCCCAGAAAAAGTGTTGATGACGCCATTGAAAACGAAGTAGCTGTTGACATCAGAAGTTTCGGACTGAGAACCACTCCCTGCACAAAAGAAAATCCAAGTATTGGTATTGTAGGCCTGTTTCATATTCTGCCACCGGCAATTGCCTGGTTATGGCGTCTGGTCGCTCCACGTGGGCTGAACAACCCCAGTATCGTGGGAACCGGATCTATGAAGAGTGAAGGTGTAGGGTCTTACTGGCCATTTGCAACCGGCCGTAAAGTGGTCCATGCCAACCTGCTGTTGAAACAAATTACTGATACTCCGCGAACCACATTTACTCTGGTACCCAACCAGAACATAGGTGCCTGGGAGGTAGGTTTCAAACCACAATTACTTATGCGCGAATATCTTACCCGTAGAGGAGCAGCCAGATTGAGAGATGATCAGTATCAGGTCGCACGTTGTTCCCTGCTGGGTTATGAACTGAATCATCTGACTATTGAAAGTTCTAAAATCCCTTCCAGATTTTTGAAAGTTTACAATCAGCCGGAAGTTGGTGTTGAAGGATATGATGCAGGAGCAGAAATGTTGAAAACATTCTTCAAGGAAGAACTTCAACAATATCTTACACCCGAGTTGCATCCTACCGGCCGGAAAATCATCGAAGCTTGTCTTGCTGATGCGACCGTGGAAGATTACAACAAGATTGTACCAATGAGTTTTGAATATGAATACTCCTTTAGCAAAATAGAAGATCATGAATAAATTAATGCGTGTTGCATCCGGCCTGAATAAATAAATTTTATACCAATAAAATGGTCGGAATAAAGTAGCAGAATTTCAGGAAAACCAGAGGAAGAAACTGAAAAATGATAGCGCATTTGCAGAATTCAGAAGATTCTGAATTCTGCAAGAAAAATTCAAAAGTTGTATTTTCTAATATCCATGAGATGGTTGTTTGAAGGGATACCCCCCAAATCATCTCATGGATTTTGCTATGTCTGGCACCTCCCTGTTTCACGGAGAAAAAGTCTAACCTTTAACTCTCTTGCAGAACCTACAACCAATATTCACATCCGGACAACCTGATAAATATTTTATTCAAAATAGTGATTTTAGCTCAAATGCCTGTTTCAAGAAAAATTAAGATATTTGCAGGATGAACTTCAGCATTAGACTAAAAACAATATACCTATGCAAATCGGGAATGACATATCTTATGCAGCAGGTTTGATCCAAATGGGTGAACTTGTAGCCTTTCCGACTGAAACAGTTTACGGACTGGGGGCCGATGCCTTTAATCCGGAAGCTGTTGCAAAAATATTCCAACACAAAGAGAGGCCGGCATTTGATCCACTGATTGTTCACGTGTCCAACACAAAACAGGCAGAGTCGCTGTGCAATCATCCGGATGACAGAATTAGCCTGCTGGCAAAGCATTTCTGGCCGGGTCCCCTGACCATCGTTGTGGAAAAAAACAAACAGGTACCCGACATTGTAACGTCTGGGTTAAATACAGTGGGCATCCGCATGCCCGACCATTCTCTGGCAATACAACTAATATCTGAATCCGGGACACCCATTGCTGCTCCCAGTGCCAATAAATTTGGAAGAATCAGTCCCACTCAGGCATGGCACGTAGCAAACCAGCTCACGGAAGTGCCATACATCATTGACGGGGGACAAACAACTGTGGGCATAGAATCAAGTGTAATTCGTCTTCATGATGATGGTTTTGTAATGCTCAGGCCAGGGGCTGTCGGGAGCGATGAGATCAAAAAATTTATCCCGGAATCTAAAACCCCGGAAAAACAAGACAGTCTACACTCTCCCGGATTAATAAACTCCCACTACAGCCCTCAAAAGCCACTTTTTATTGGCTGGCAAAACATTGAAATAACTCACCTTAAAAATGCTGGCCTTATTGCCTGGGGAAACCCGCAATATGCTGAAAAATTTAAAAAGGTTGAATTTCTGTCAAAGACCAAACAGATGCAGGAAGCCGCCATAAATCTATTCAATGCTCTACACAATATGGAGACTTCTGAAGTAGAATTCATTGTTGCCGATCCGGTTCCTGAAGAAGGGATTGGAATTGCCATTATGGACCGGCTAAAAAAAGCGGCCTACCAATACCGAAATCAATGACCTTATTATTCCACAACAAATAATTGAACAAACCAATTTTACTGTAAACCTAAACAAATAAACAATGAGCAAACTGTCAAATCGATTAAACACATTACCAGCATCAGAAACCATTGCCATGTCGCAAAGGAGTCGTGAGTTAAGCGAAAAAGGAGTGGATATTATTGATCTGAGCCTGGGAGAACCTGACTTTTCCATCCCCAACCACATCAAAGAAGCAGCCAAAAAAGCCATCGACGATAACTTTTCAAAATACCCGCCGGTTCCCGGAATTCCAGAATTAAGAAAAGCAATTGCTCAAAAGCTTCGGGATAAGAACAACCTGAATTACGAAGCGAAAAATATTGTAGTTTCAACAGGAGGCAAGCAATCTTTGGCCAATGTAATATACAGCCTGGTAGATGAGGATGATGAAGTGATTATCCCTACTCCTTATTGGGTCAGTTATCCGGCAATGGTTCAATTGGCAGGAGGAAAGTCTGTTTTTGTAGATGCCGGCATTGATCAGGATTTTAAAATTACCGCCGAGCAACTGGAAGCAGCAATTACTGATAAAACCAAACTGATAATCTTAAACAGCCCGAGTAATCCCACCGGAAGTGTATACACTTTCGATGAGCTAAAATCAATGGCTTATGTTTTAAAGAAATACCCCGATATTTTTATCATTTCTGATGAAATTTACGAAATGATCATCTATGAAGGAGCTCACCATTCCATCGCTGAGTTTCCTGAACTAAAAGAACAGGTTGTTTTGGTTAACGGAATGTCAAAAGGCTTTTCCATGACAGGATGGAGGGTTGGTTACATTGCTGCACCCGACTGGATCGCCAATGCATGTACCCGTCTACAGGGACAATACACATCAGGAACCAATGGGATTTCACAAAAAGCAGCGCTGGCTGCTATTACAGGCCCCATGGATGAAAGCCTGAACATGGTGAAAGCTTTTAAAAAGCGAAGAGACCTTGTCTTAAACATGGCGAAGGACATTCCCGGACTTAAAATCAATGAACCAAAAGGCGCTTTCTATTTATTCCCGGATGTATCAGATGCGTTTGGCAAAAGCTATAATGGAAAAACTATTCAAAACTCATCAGACCTGTGTTCCTTTTTGTTGGAAGAGGGACACGTAGCCACAGTTCCCGGATCAGCTTTTGGCAACGAAAACTGCATCCGGTTATCTTATGCCACCAGCGATGATCTTCTGGAAAAAGCAATGAAAAGAATTAAAACGGCTTTGGCCAAATTAAAATAAGGATCTCGATATTGATAAAAGAGGGGGTTAGAGAATTAATCTTTGGTTAAACCGAAATCAATCTCTTACCCCCTCATAAATTAATAAACATCGAAAGCAAACAATCTGTCCTTTTACCAAACATCAAATACTACCCAAAGCCGGCAAAAAGCAATATCTGAAGAAGCAATCTTTTAAAAATATTACAATAATTTTAACGATTATTGTCATTTAGGCATGATATTTTTTATAAATTGCAGGTAATTTTATATCACCTTATTACAGTTTATAATTTATTTCAAACCCAAAATTCATTTACACCATGAAAAAGTTATTTTTCATTGCCATCGTGTTCGGGCTTATGTCGTGTTCCGGACAGTCAAAAAAAGAAAAAAATCAGGAAGAAGCTGGTGAAGAAAGAACTGAGCAGGTTTCTGACGCCGTTGAAGAAGCTGCTATTGAAGCGGAAGAGGCTGCGGAAGAGGCTGCGGAGGCCGCAGAAGAAGCAACAGAAGAAGCTGCTGATGCGGTGGAAGAAACTGCAGAAGATGCAGAAGAAACTGCAGAAGAAGAAGCTGAGGAACTTGATGACTAATTTAAGAGTCATAAAAAACAACCAATTTTCTTTTAAACGAAAGGTTGCCTATTTTAGGGCAACCTTTTTTTTTCTCAATATTCATCCCACCATTTGTTTCAAATTAAGGTTTCTCCTATTTTTGAACACAAATTATGTCCGATCTATCCACACATAACATAATGTACCTACCCGGTGTAGGACCAAAAAAAGCAGAAATTCTGAAAAAAGAACTTAAGATTGCTTCTTTTGAAGATTTGCTTTTCCATTTTCCCTATCGTTACATTGACCGCAGTAGATTCTATACCATTCGCGAATTAACAGGCGATATGCCCTATATTCAGGTAAAAGGAAAAATAATTTCTTTAAAACTGGCTGGAGAAGGACGAGGAAGAAGAATGACGGGAACTTTTAGTGACGGGACAGGCACACTTGACTTGGTATGGTTTAAAGGGCTGAAATATTTAAAAGAACAGATTAAACCCAATGAAACCTATATCCTTTTTGGCAAGCCGGCAAAATTCAATAACACTATCAGTGTAGTTCATCCGGAACTGGATAAGGAACAAAACGGGAAAGTTCCTTTTTTTGCAGGTCTTCAACCTTTCTACAACACTACCGAAAAAATGAAAAACAGCTACCTTGGTTCGAGAGCCATTTTCAAACTGGTACAGAACGTTTTTCAAGTCTACAACTCTGCTATACCTGAATCATTACCAGCCAGGATAATTGAAAGCCTGAAATTAATGAACATCAATCAGGCACTACGACATATTCACATGCCACCTGATGCTCAAACACTGCAAAATGCGTCGTTCCGTCTCAAATTTGAAGAACTTTTTTATATTCAGCTGAACATATTAAGACTGCGTAACCAAAGAACTTACAACCTGAAAGGACATATTTTTTCGAGAGTAGGCAACTTTTTCAATCAGTTTTATACTGAAAACCTGCCCTTTGAACTCACCAATGCACAAAAGCGTGTAATCAAAGAGATCAGGCGTGATATGGGAACCGGCCAGCAAATGAATCGTTTGCTACAGGGCGATGTGGGCAGTGGAAAAACATTGGTTGCACTCATGGTTATGTTAATTGCCATCGACAATAACTACCAGGCATGCATCATGGCACCTACTGAAATTCTGGCCACCCAGCATCTCGAAAGTCTGTCCGAAATGCTCAGAGGCCTAAATATCAATATCGGATTACTCACAGGATCAACAAAAAAAGCAGCGCGGGAGAAGCTACATGGCGAACTTCAATCAGGAGAACTGAACATTCTCATCGGGACTCACGCACTCATCGAAGATACAGTAAAATTCCATAACCTCGGTATTGTTGTCATTGACGAACAGCATCGTTTTGGCGTGGCACAAAGAGCCAAATTATGGAAAAAAAATCTCTCACCACCACATGTTCTGGTCATGACTGCCACACCAATCCCCAGAACTCTTGCAATGACCACCTATGGCGATCTGGATATTTCTGTGATTGATGAATTACCTCCAGGAAGAAAACCCATACAAACCTCTCATGTCTATCAAAAAAATCGTCTGGGTGTAAATAAATTTGTGAAAGAACAAATAGATGCTGGTCGGCAGGTTTATGTGGTCTACCCGCTGATTGAAGAATCCGAAAAAATGGACTTTCAGAACCTTACCCACGGATTTGAATATATTAAAAAGGCTTTTCCACGGAACACGGTTTCCATGGTTCATGGCAAAATGAAACCTGCAGAAAAAGATGCCGCTATGCAGGAATTTGCATCAGGCAAGTCACAAATTCTTGTTTCCACTACAGTAATTGAAGTGGGAGTTAATGTGCCGAATGCTTCAGTAATGATTATCGAAAGCGCCGAACGTTTCGGATTATCACAATTACACCAGCTCAGAGGGCGCGTGGGAAGAGGAGCTGAACAAAGTTATTGCATCCTGATGACCGGATACAAACTCTCCAATGAGACCCGCAAACGCATAGAAATAATGACACAAACCAATGACGGGTTTGAGATTGCCGAAGCAGACATGAAACTCCGTGGCCCGGGAGATCTTGAAGGTACTCAGCAATCGGGGCTCCCCTTTGAACTGAAAATTGCCAACCTGAGTAAAGACACACGAATTCTGCAGATAGCCCGCAATGCGGCACAGGACATCCTCAAAGAAGATCCGCTGCTCGAGAATCAGGAAAACTCTATTCTCCGGCGTCAGTTAAAAAAGCTGGCTCAGCAGAAAATGAACTGGGCAATGATTAGTTAGTATCTGTTCATAAAGTGTCATTTCCTGCGTTACGCTTATCAGAAAAGTATTCATTTACGAAAAGTAAATTCCGTATTCTCGGACTTCCCAAGCCTTGTAAGTGATACCTTCTGAACAGACACATATTGTAAAAATTTTTTCCTGCTTCACAAACAAACTCTATTTGGTTTAAATACGGAAAAAATTCCTCAATCCAAAGTCGTCTAAATTATCACCTATAGCACTTCCTATCACTCAATCCAACAAGTTTTTAAGCGCTATTTTAATTTGTTCTAAACAAAAAATAGACCCCTTCAACACCCAATCAACCCCAATTATATACATTTGTGCCGCACAAGGGTTAAAATATCATGTCAGAGATTAAAAATATAGAACACCAAGGTGTTATAGAGCAGGCAAATGGCCATCGCGCTAAAGTCAGGATTCTCAGCGAGTCGGCCTGTGCGGCATGCCATGCAAAAGGGGTTTGTACAGCCGCAGACCTACAGGAAAAACTTATCGATGCCTCATGCGACCAACCCTATTCTCCCGGAGACAGAGTAACCCTCGTGGGAGAGAGCCGGCTGGGACTTCAGGCTGCCTGGTGGGCATATATTTTACCCTTATTTCTGCTCCTTACCACTCTGATTGGCACCTACACACTAACCAATAATGAGAATATTGCAGGACTTTTAGCACTGCTGGTACTTGTCCCTTACTTTCTTATTATAAAGCTCTTGAATCATAAGTTTTTTAAGACATTTTCATTTACCATAAAACCATCTACGGAGTAGTGTTATGAGTATTGTTCTAATTACCATACTAACGCTTGCAGGCCTGGGATCACTGGCTGCAATTATACTTTTTCTGGCTTCTCAGAAGTTCAAAGTTTTCGAAGATCCGCGCATAGACCAGGTGGAAGATGCTCTGCCAGCCACCAATTGCGGAGGATGCGGTTTTCCCGGATGCCGGGCTTTTGCCGAAGCTTTGGTTAAATCTGATGACATTTCGGATCTGAACTGTCCCGTGGGCGGCTCAGACACAATGGCCAGGGTAGCAGAGATTCTTGGCAAAGATGTAGGAAAAACAGAACCACAAGTAGCAGTAGTTCGCTGCAACGGAACCTGTGAGCACCGTCCACACCTTAACGAATATGAAGGGGCAACCTCATGTGCAGTAGCCGCAGCCCTTTACGGGGGCGAAACAGGTTGTTCATATGGATGTTACGGGCTGGGGGACTGCGTTGAATCCTGCAACTTCAATGCCATGTATATGGATGAAGAAACCGGATTGCCGGTAATCATTGAGGACAATTGTGTGGCTTGTGGTGCATGTGTGGGTGCCTGCCCCAAAGATATCATTGAACTGCGAAAAAAAGGTCCTAAAGGCCGTCGCGTCTTTGTCAGCTGCATAAATCAGGATAAAGGAGCAGTAGCAAAAAAAGCCTGTGAAGTAGCCTGCATCGGATGCGGGAAATGTGTCAAAGTATGTCCTTTTGATGCCATTACCCTCGAAAACAATCTGGCCTACATTGACTACGACAAATGCCGGTTGTGCCGCAAGTGCCCCCCGGTATGTCCCACAAATGCCATACATGAGGTCAACTTCCCTCCACCGAAGAAGAAACCGGCAACCGAGGAGGCACCTGCCAATGCACCAGAGAGCAGTAACTAAATTTTGGATGTTCACTTAAAAGAGATATCACCGTGCTTAAAACATTTTCTATAGGAGGTATTCATCCGGCCGACCGCAAAATATCTGCCGGGAAAAGCATCGAAGTACTTCCTCTCCCCAAAAGAGTGGCGGTACCCGTGGCCCAGCACATCGGGGCTCCGGCCAGGATAGAAGTAAAAAAAGGCGACTTGGTCAAAGTGGGTCAGATAATTGCCAAATCAGGTGGCTTTGTTTCCGCAAATATACACTCCCCTGTTTCGGGTAAAGTCTTCAAAATTGACGAAGTGGTAGATGCCACGGGATATAGAAAACCTGCCGTCATTATTGATGTGGAGGGAGATGAATGGGAAGAATCCATTGACCGTTCGGAAACTTTAAAAACCGACATTTCTCTTTCATCAGAAGAAATCATAAAAAAAACAGGTGAAATGGGTATTGTTGGCATGGGCGGTGCTACCTTTCCGTCTCATGTAAAACTGTCTCCCCCTCCGGGCAAAAAATGTGAAATACTCATTATCAACGGTGTGGAGTGCGAGCCATTTCTTACCAGTGACCACCGGATTATGCTGGAGAAAGGGAATGAACTGATCGTGGGAGTAAAAATTCTGATGAAAGCTTTAAAGGTGGATAAAGCAGTAATTGGGATCGAAAATAACAAACCTGATGCAATCAGCCATCTGCAAAAAATAACTTCCGAAGAGCCGGGCATTGATATTCAGCCCTTAAAAGTCCAATACCCTCAGGGCGGTGAAAAACAATTAATTGAAGCAATTATTGGCCGCCAGGTTCCTTCAGGAAAACTGCCCATTGAGGTAGGAGCTGTTGTTCACAATGTAGGAACCACACTTGCTGTATATGAAGCCGTTCAGAATAACAAGCCTCTGATAGAAAGGGTAGTAACAGTTACTGGCCCGGGAGTAAGCAGGCCATCTAATTTCATGGCTCGCATAGGAACACCTGTCAGCCATCTCATAGAAGCAGCAGGAGGACTGCCCGATAACACTGGTAAAGTAATAGGAGGAGGACCGATGATGGGGAAAGCACTTACACATCTTGAAGTTCCGGTAACAAAAGGAAGTTCGGGAATATTGATTTTACCCCACGAAGAAGCCCACAGAAAACCTGTT
>CAYOFH010000063.1:0-18183 GCA_964403175.1 uncultured Marinilabiliaceae bacterium | reverse complement strand
TAAACCAGATTTTCCGATTTTTCGCCGGATTGTCCCTGAATTGAGGAGCCAAATAGAATGAGGACAAACAAAAAGGAGAATATTTTTCGCATAGTTTTAATTGGTAACTCTGCTATAGAGTATTTTTTTTGGGGTTTTGTCTATAATACCCAAAGATAAATAGAATATTTTTCTTTCAAATTTACAGATTAATCCCCACAATTGTATCAAAGAGAAGTAACAACTTTACCTTCGCCAGAAACGGGGATAAATTTTCTTTACTTTTCCCTGCCATCTTTCCCGTGCCAGTTCCTGCATGTCGGCATGACTATCGGTTTCGTCCACTATCTCCCGACCTATCAGAGTTTCAATGATGTCTTCCAGTGTGACAATTCCCTCCATTGCTCCATATTCGTTTACAACCAGACAGGCGTGCTCATTTTCCGTTATCATATCTTCAAACAACTGCCTGAGATTCATATTTTCATGTATCACTTTAATTTTTCGCTCAACCTGCATTAGAGGACTTTCGCCTTTTCCATGGGCTACCATTTCCAGAACATCTGATTTTAGAACAAATGCTTCCGTATCGTCAATATTTTTCCTGAAAACAGGTATTCTGCTGTGCACCAAGTATTTCTGGTTTTCAATAAACTCAGCCGCTTTCATGTTTCTCGGGCATGCAACGACTACAGTCCGTGGAGTCAGGATTTCTTTTACACGCATTAAATTTAATCGCATGGCGTTGAGAATAATTTTTCCTTCGTCTTTATACAGAATTCCTTCTTTTGCCCCAATAGATGACATGGCTTCAATTTCCTCCCGGCTGATGGAGGAGGAATGCTTGCTTTTGGGCATCAGCTTTGTTATGAGTTCGGAAAAAATAACCAGTGGGTAGGAAACAATCATGAGTACCCGGATAATATATCCTGAGGGTATGACCAGATTTCGCCAGTAAGTGGCACCAATGGTTTTAGGAATGATTTCTGAAAGAATAAGAATCAATAATGTTAGAACGGCAGAGATTAATCCAAACCAGGCTTCTCCGAATACAAAAACTGCCTGAGCTCCAACTCCTGCAGCTCCAACAGTGTGGGCTATTGTATTAACCGAGAGGATGGCAGAAATGGGCCGGTCAATGTTGTTTTTTAAATCCGCAAATAACTGGGCACCTGCTACATTCTGCATCTTTTTTATTTCGATATAGGAAGCTGTTGTTGAAAATAAGACGGCTTCAAGTATGGAGCATAAAAAAGATACTCCCAGTGCAAGAACCAGATAGATTATCAGTAACGTCATTATTGCTTTTATTTTTTTAGTTTTCCTGAATAAGCAAATATAAGCAATTCATGGATTGAAGCAAGAGATTTGATTGGTTCCGGAAAATGCCAATGGGTAGTGCCGGTATTCATTTATTATGATTACCGGCACTACCCATTATGGAAAGCTATCAGATTTTTGGACTGATTTTCAGCTACGAGTTATCAGCTATTTTCTGAACCTGAACTTCCATCAAATAACGCGCTTATCAATGTATCTTGAATTCAGTAGGCGAAGAGCTCCCATATAATCAGTTTTAAATTCCAGCAGGTCTCCAACTTTCTTTTTGCTCTGGTTTTTTCCCAGGTCAATCACAATCATATCTGAACTGGCTCCTGCCAGGTCGTATGAGTCATCGGCGGGTATCAGCCGTTTCTCTTCAATGTCGAGAAGTCCCAGGTCTATGAGTGCCCTGAAGGATCGTTCGTTGGATTTTTGGTTGTCGAATTGGAAAGTTTCGCCTTCCAGATTGGATCCCATGTCTCCCTGAGGAACTGTGGGTTTTTCAAATAGCTCAATGATTTCAGCATAGATTTTAATTACATCATTGTGCATGAAATCAAATTGCGAACCGTCATAAACATTGGTTCCGAGGAAAAGGGTTTCTCCAACCCGGAAATGATTGATGGTTTTGGGTAGCAGTCCCTGATTTATTAACGGGATGGTTACCGAACTACCTCCTGAAACATAAGGGATTTTTTTATTGAATTTATTCTCTATCAGTTGTTTGTAAAGACTCAGTTGAATGAGTTTGTCCTGATTGGGCAATACACCGTATAAACAGCTAAGATTGGTGCCAATACCGATAACTTCGATGTTGGGCATTTCGAAAACCCTGGAGTAGAAATCTATCACATCATCGCGCATCACTCCTTCTCGGAGTTCGCCCATTTCTACCATGATGATGATTTTGTGTTTTCGTCCCTGGAGGCTGGCTTCTTCCGAGAGCAGTTTCACTGTTGTGAAAGTGGTGTTCATACTTACATCGGCATAACGAACAATGCTTGGAATAGAGCGTTTGGGTGGGGGTTTGATGTAGATGGTTTCTATATCAGGGTTGACCGATTTAATTGCTTTCAGGTTAGAAACTCTGGAGTCACAGACTTGTTTGATTCCTAAATCGAAAACTTCTTTTAAATAGGCTTTATTGCCGCACAACATCTTGGTAACGATGGCCCAGTCGATGCTGTATTCTGTAAAAAGGTTATTAAGATAATTGTAATTTTCTTTGAGTTTTTTTCTGTCTAATGTGATAAATGCCATGGTATGGTTATTCTGATTTGTAACGCATTTCAAGATACTTATTGGTAAATCCGAATTTTTCGTAAAGTTTTTTCGCCGGATTGTCGGGCTCTACGTGAAGAGCAACGTCTCCTGCTGCTTCTGCAAGCGATTTCTCCATCAGTTCTTTCCCCAGTCCTTTGCCCCGATAGTCGCGGTGCATTGCGATGTAAACCAGTATATTTCCAGGTATATAGCCGTCCATGCCTGTTTTATTGATTACAACAGCACCGATAACCTGATCTTCGTCTCTCAACTCAAGGACAAATCCGCCAAAAGAATCAGAAATTTTTAAAGAGTAGTCGATTGCTTTGGAAATATCTTCTTTGGGATCTCCAAATTGGTCCAGGTGGGTATAAAGAAAGTCAACAATTTCCTGTTTTTGAGTTTCAGAGGGCCGGTTTTCCGGATTGAAAATATTGGTTTTGTACATGGTTTTGATTTTTGTCCTGTTGATTGGGGCTTTCCGCCCTGTTTTAAATGCTTTTGCTGAAAGAAAATAATTCCGGCAGCCGTTAAATATAGTGTCCGTCTAGATAGCCGTTCAAGTATCTTAGTTATCATGTGTCTGGTCAGAAAGTGCCGGTTGCAAGGCTTGGGAAGCGGCCAAAAGCGGAGTCCAGAATGTGCTTTTTGTTGTTTTTTTGTTTGGAAAAACCTTACAAAAGCAACTTCGGGATGAGTATTTTGGTGGCAAGTGTAACAACGCAAAAGGTACTTTATGGACAGGCACTAAATAAACTGGTAGCTGCTGAAAATGTTCAACCTGTTTTTTGTCAGTTTTTGTATGGTTTGATTGCCGTGGCTATTCAATAAGCCCGCTTTTCAATCTCAGATCAAATACATCTGTTCGCCGGTCACGCAGATTTCTGACACTTCCATAGGTATGCAGTTCCGAGAGTAAATCCAGATCCACATCAGCCACGAGAATCATTTCGGTATTGGGGGTTGCTTCTGTTTTGATGCCGTTGGTGGGAAAAGCAAAGTCACAAGGAGTGAACACCGCACTTTGGGCGTACTGGATGTTCATATTCGAGACTTTGGGCAGGTTGCCCACTGAACCGGCCATGGCTACAAAGCATTCATTTTCAATAGCTCTGGCTCTGGCACAGTAACGTACTCTGCTGTAACCGTTCTGCGTGTCGGTAAGGAACGGTACAAATAGGATTTTCATGTCTTGTTCGGCCAGCAATCTGGATAGTTCAGGAAATTCAACATCATAGCAAATCAATATTCCGATTTTTCCGCAGTCGGTTTCATAAACTTTCAGTTTGTCACTGCCCGATAATCCCCATGATTTTACTTCATCGGGTGTAACATGGATTTTTTCGTACGAATCGTAAGTTCCGTTGCGACGGCAGACATATCCCACATTGTAAAGCTTATCGTCCCTGATCAGCGGCATGCTGCCGGTAATAATGTTGACATTGTAGCTGATGGCCAGCTGGATAAATCTGTCGCGACACTCCTCAGTGTATTGGGCCAGCTGACGAATGGCCTCGGGTTCCGACATTTGATTGTAACGGGCCATCATCGGGGCATTGAAAAACTCGGGAAAAAGGATAAAATCACTTTTGTAAGCCGATACAGCATCCACGAAATATTCTACCTGTTCAAATACATCGTCCACGGTAGGGTAGTGACGCATCTGCCATTGAACAAGGCCAAGGCGGACAATAGATTTTGTTTGTGAAAGTTGTTTGCCCCGTTTTGTATAATAAATATTGTCCCATCCCATCAGAACTGCATACTCTTTCGATTCATGATCATCCGGCAGGTACCCTTTTAAAACCTTTTTTACGTGAAAATCATTGGCCATCTGGAAGGTAAGCGTGGGATCGTAAAGCTCTTTGAATTTAACTTTCTGTATATATTCTTTAGGTGTGAGTTTATCAGAAACTTTGTAGTAATTCGGAATACGACCGCCAAAAACAATGCCTCTAAGATTCAGGTGTTCACAGAGTTCTTTGCGGGCATCGTATAAACGACGCCCCAGGCGCAGACCGCGATATTCCGGACGGATAAATACATCAATCCCGTAAAGAATGTCTCCGCGTGGATTGTGGGTGCTGAAGGTCATATTACCGGTAATCTCATTGTAAGAATGTTCATCACCAAAACGTTCGTAGTTGACAATCAGGGAAAGAGCACATCCCACTACCTTGTCATTTACAAGTACAGCAAGCTGGCCTTCCGGGAATATGTCCAATAATGTACGGATATTTTGTTCTCCCCAGGCCGGGCCTTCCCAATTACGGTAGGCTTCCTCTTCGGTAGTCCGTAACTCCTGGTAATCGTTGATGTTTAATTGTCGTAGTTCTACTTTTTCAATCTCTTCACTCATGCTCTTTGAAATATTATTTTGAATTATTTTGGTAAAATACAAAATTTTCAGCGAATGTAATTATTTAGGAACACACCTGTCCTAAATATACTATTGTCCGGAGAAATTATTTTTTTGAAAAGAGATTGCTTAGTGTTGCTCACAATGACGTTGTTATATAATTTTAAGAACAAGTTGGAGGGGGTTGATTTCCAGCTTTTGCCGAAAATCAACCCCCTCCAACCTAAAATTACTGAGTGTCCCCTCATTAGGAACAAAGTGAAGCAATCTATCTTCTTTACCCGGTCATCAACAATAACTAAGGGGAAAACTAATACTTGAGAATTTTTCCGCTTTTAATTTCCTTTCCGGCCTCCAATTTATAGTAAAACAGTCGTTCATGACTTCTGTTTAACTGAACCGGAATTTTGTATTCCATATTTTTAAGAGCTTCTCCCTCAAAAACTGTTTCAATCTTGTTGCCTGCAATGTCAAACAGTTCTATGTTTACGATCTCGGTTTGGGTAACCTTAAACGAGAAAGTTACATTCGATGGTGAGGGATTCGGATAAACTTTCAGACTTACTTTTTCCTGGCTGTCATAAGTCTCGTTTATCTGACTGCCGGGGCGGTTGTATTCCAGAATATCGAGGCATTGTCCGGCTTTAAATGCTATTCTTGTCTCCTGGGGCAATTGATTGTTGCAAATCCCGAAACTTACCGTAATCTCGTTGTTAAATTGATTAAACCCGGAGATTTCATCCACTTTGATTCCGTAAATTCCCGATTTAGGATCGGTGGAGTTTATTTCCATAGGGAAATTCAGGGAGTTGGACACATTAACAGCTGTAAATCCATCCGGCAATTCGATGATGAGGTGAGAGAGGTCGAAACGGCAGGTCCCGTCAGTATTTATGGTGTAAGAGTACTGGTAACAGTTCTCTCCTGTTGAAATAACCGGTTCTGTTGATATTTCGTAACAAACTGTACTGCATGGCTCATCATTTATGGGATAATCATTGTCCTCATCGTCGGTAATATCTTCGTTGTCATCCCCTATGGTTTCATCCTGGCTGTCGTCATCTGTTTCTCCATCATCTGTTCCACCTTCATCGCTCGTATCGTCTGTTCCGTCGCTGATGGAATCAGTTGTTTCGGAGGTTTTTGTGCATTGGAGTAAGATGTAATCCGATGCCACACATCCGCTGGAGCTTGTTGCTGTAATCATTGCAATGGCACTATCGGTTCCTGCTGTAAATGTTGCAGTTTCACTATCAGAGGATGTAAAGAACCAGGCATTGTCGGCACTTTCAAATTCCCAGCTGATGGTTTCTGCATTTGTGACAATGGCATTGAGCAGATTGTTCTCGTTGCTGCAATCCACCTGTGTCTCCGTGGTTCGGATTTCAGCAGTGGGAATGATTTTTTCACTGATGGTAAATGTTTTGGTGGTTTCACATCCATTGGCATCTACTACTTTTACTTCATAAGGACCTGGTTCCAGGCCGCTTTTGTAGGTCGAGCCCTGCACTCCGTTCCAGAAAACAGGGTAGGGGCCGTCTCCCCCGAAATTTACTGAAGCAGCTCCCTCCGGATTGGAACAGGAGGCGTCAATTACATTCAGATTGAATTGCGGGCCAGCGGTTGCAGGATTGACAGTGACCATTTTAGAAGTGACACATCCGTTCTGATCGGTTGCGGTAACCAGAAATTCCGTCTCTTCGGTTAAGTAAAATGTTTCTTCAGAAAACTCTTCATTAACCATCCATTCGTAAGGTTCCTGTCCGCCTGAAGCAGATAGGGATACTTCGATGGAATCTTCAGGAGTGCATCCAGTCCATGCTGATAACACATGGATTTGGGGGCCACTGTCACGGCTGATGGTTACTTCTTCAGTAATTTGACAGCCGTTGATGTCGGTTATATTAACAGTATGTGTGCCCGGAGCCAGATTGTCAGCAGTCAGGGTGGTATCGCCATTCTGCCATACGATATTGTAGGGCCCGCTGCCATTGAGTGAAGTTATCGTTGCACTGCCATTATCTTCCAGACATCCGGCGTTGGTTGAACTGATTTCTGCCTGAAGCTGTTCTTTTGCTATTTTGATTTGGTGAGACTGAGTACAACCCATATCATCCGTAACCCAAATGAAATAGGTTCCTTTATCGAGGTTTGCCAGATTTTGGGTAGTGTCGCCTGTTGACCACAAATAGGAATATGGAGCAGTTCCGCCCGATACTTCGATGTTGATGCTTCCCGTACCGGTTTCATGGCATTGCAGATTAACCTGTGAAGCTTCCATCTTCAGGGAGCTTGTTTCTTTTACTGTATAGGAGGCCTGTGTACGGCAACCATTATTGTCGGTAATGGTAACGCTGTAATCTCCGGCAGCTAATTGATTTAAGTCTTCAGTGGTCTGACCGTCATTCCAGAGAAACGTGTAAGGTGCTGTTCCTCCATCTATTGATAAATCAATAGCACCGGAAATCCGGCCACACTCAGTATCTGTAATGTTTGCCGAGGTCCGGAGGGGAGTTGGTGCTTCCACCTGAGTCGAAAGTTCGAGAGTGCTGTCTGCAGCGTCTGTAATGGTAAGACTGTATGTTCCTTTTGGGAGGTTCTCGATACTTTGTGAAGTGGCTCCGTTTGACCATTGAAACTGATAAGGGGGAACACCGCCATCAACAGTTATCCCGATGCTTCCGTCGTTGGCATCATAACAGGTTGGATGAATTACTTCAAGATTAGCGTCAAGTGGTTGGTGTTCAATAATTATTTCTTCCTGGCTGATGCATTGACCAGCCTTGTATGCCACTTCGAAACTCTGTTGGGTAAGTAGGTCCAGGCAGACATCATCTGTGGCACAAACAGTATAGGATAGACGGAATGTTTCCGACCCACTTTCTCCAAACCCGGAAATGTCATCTACTTTTATTCCTGTGACTCCGCTTGTGGGATCGGTAACAGGGTATTCCATTTTCCATCCTTCGGAGTTGTAGGCGTTGGAAATTTCCCCGCAGGGAACAGATGCAACAAAATGCGAAAGTGCAAATTTAGAGCTGCCGGTGGCCTCAATAATAAGTTCAAATACAATGCACTGGTCTTCGATCTTTACGGACTCAATAGTGGTGGTAAAACCACCTTCGCAATCGTCCTGACTGAATGCTGCCTGCATTGCAGGTAATGTAAATAAGAAAAGCCCGGAAAAAACAGCTCCCCTAATCATCTTTAGAAATCCGGAAACAACTTGAAAAAATCGGTAGAATGGGCCCATGTTGTTCAAAAAGTTTGTTCAATATTAAATACTTAAAATCAATGAAAAAAGTTTCATTTGTCAGGAAAAATATTGCATTGGTGTAAGAAACTGTAACATTTATCCATGTTTGGGTGTACATACCCCGGACGAAATAATCATTAACAGGTTGGAAAATAGTAGCCCGTTAATCTTTTTGATAGTCCGTTAATCTTTTATAAGAGCCTTTGATTCAGTCATTTGAAATTAGACGGATTTTTGTGTTAAAATGCATATTTTCAACATTATATGATTCATCTTAAATCTTATATCTAAAGATCTAACGGTCTATTGTAAAAACATAAATCAGTTTTGTTAACGCAGAATTTTTATATTTTCGGGCCGGAAAAGTTTTACTTATACATATTAAAGCGTTACGCATGAGTGAAAAAGTTAAGAAGAAAGGTTTTGTTGACAGGTTTCTGAATATTTTGGAAAAAGGGGGAAATGCTCTTCCACACCCTGCTACGTTGTTTGGTATCTTTGCTCTGGCATCACTTGTTTTATCGGCAGTTGGTGCATGGTTGGGCTGGAATGTTCAGCATCCCGGAACCGGAGAGAACATTCAGGTACTCAATCTTTTCAGTAAGGATGGAATTGCCATGATAATGGACAGAATGGTGGAGAATTACACCGGATTTGCACCCCTGGGAATTGTGATGGTGGCCATGCTGGGGATTGGAATAGCAGAATCGAGTGGCTTGATTGCTGCTTTTATTCGTTTGCTGGTACTTTCATCGCCCAGACGCTTGCTGACTTTTGTGCTGGTGTTCTCAGGAATCCTTTCCAATTTCGCCAGTGATATAGGTTATGTGCTGTTGATTCCTCTCGGGGGTATTATTTTCCAGTCGGTGGGGCGTCATCCCATCGTGGGAATGGCAGCAGCCTTTGCCGGAGTTTCAGGCGGCTTCAGTGCCAATCTTATTCTGGGAACTATTGATCCGTTATTGGCCGGACTATCGCAGGAAGCTGCACGTATTATTGACCCTTCGTATGAGGTTAATCCCACAGCCAATTACTATTTTATGATTGTCTCTACTTTCCTGATTGCTGTTATTGGAACCTGGGTGACAGAGAAAATTGTAGCTCCCCGTTTTGGTATTTATTCCGGGCCTCAGGGGGCAGATAAACTTGAAAGGTTATCTGCTAAAGAGAAAAAAGGATTACTCTGGAGCCTTCTGGTGTTTGTGATTTGGGTAATTATTATTCTTGTGGGAATTATCCCTGAAGACGGAATTTTGAGAGGTGAAGACGGTGGTATTCTGTCGTCTCCCATTATCCGCGGAGTGATTGCCTTGTTGTTCCTGATTGCAGGGACTATGGGAATTGTTTACGGAGCCATCATGGGTAAATACAAAAACGACTCGGATGTGGCCAAAAGCATGGCCGACAGTATGCGGACATTGACCACTTACTTTGTGCTGGTCTTTTTTGCGGCCCAGTTTGTCGCCTATTTTAAGTGGAGTAATCTTGGGGTAATAATGGCAGTTAACGGAGCAGAAGCATTGATGGCTGCCAACCTTGGTGCAATTCCTCTCATGTTGTTGTTTGTGCTTTTGTCGGCAGCAATAAATATGCTGATGGGAAGTGCTTCTGCCAAGTGGGCCATTATGGCACCTATTTTTGTGCCGATGTTTATGTTGCTGGGTTATTCTCCCGAATTGTCCCAGGTGGTTTACCGTATCGGCGACTCGGTGACCAATATTATTTCGCCGATGATGAGTTTCTTTGCTCTGATTATTGCCTATTTTAATAAATACGATGAAAAAGCAGGACTGGGAACTGTTATGGCTACCATGATCCCTTATTCTATTGCGTTTTTTATAGGCTGGAGTATTTTACTGATTATCTGGATTACTTTTGGTATTCCGTTGGGGCCCGGGGCAGGGATGGAATATGTGATGCCCAACTAATCTTTGCAAGAAAACACCAAATACTGCGTTATTCTTGTTTTTGAATCATTCATTTACGAAAAAGTAAACTCATTGGATTCAAAAACTTCGAAAGCCTTGTATTTGGTGCTTTCTTATCAAATATTGATAACCCTTAGGATCATCCTTTTTATACTATAGTTTATGTAAGAATTTTGATGATAGAGCGAGGGCTTCTTTTTCTCTTATAGTGGGCTACGCTAATCTTCCGGAATTTCATCAAAAGGAAAATTATCATGAATGGTTGCCCCGTGCAGCCATTCATTTTTTTTGTCCGGAGATTCCAGCAATTTAATAAGAATATGTTCAATGCGGTGCTCCCCAATGGAGAGTCCTTCCTCCTTCAGTGCCGCAGCAAATCCTTCGTTGAGTTGTCGTCCCGCTTTCAGGGTGAAATCAAAAAGGGCAGGCACAGCCTGGGGATCTTTTGGATTCAGGAATTTTGCATGACAGCTTTTTTCATCCGAGGAGAGATAAATACGACATCCCAGTGGGCGCACCGGGTAAACCATACAACTGCCTTTCCTCAGGAAGGGGCAGGGATGGCTGATGTTTAATGCTTCTTTGGGTGACAGTTTGGAAAGCTTTTTTTCTTTTTCTTTTGCTTTTTGTTTTATTTCCTCGATCACTTCGGTCGAAAATCTCTTTTCCAGGTAATCCACCAGTACAATCATTTCGTTGGTGGTAGCAAATACGGCCTGATGACAACACCATTGACACCCCATGTGGCAGGCCACCGGCACATTGTCATTCTCGCAGCGTTGCGAGAAAGCATCAATCAGCATATCAACATTGTGATAAAGCTGTCGTTGGGCAATTTCTAATTTAGAGAAATCCTGTTGTACGGGATAGGCCTTCCCTAAATTGTTGCCATCGGCAAAGAAGATTTGGTCGAAACCTTCGGGACGTATTTGTTGAATCATATCTTGTATAACAATCAAAAGTTTGATCGAACAAGATACGAAAGATATGTAAAAGATGGTTGTTAGTCTGAGGTTGAATGAACAACAATCCGTCGATAACTGGTAAGCTTTGGCTCCCCGTTGTCGGTGACTTCGCATATCACGTGAAATGTCTGCCCATCAGATTTCGCGGGTACGGTTAATCTTACTGAACCTGAATGACTGTCAGAGATTGTAATCTTCTCACTGCAGGTTCCTGCTTCCGGCATGATCCACCATTTGAAACTGAGTTGATCTCCATCGGGATCATAAGATTTTGAGGCATCAAGTTTTATTTTTTTTCCTGGCTTTTGGCGAATATGTATAGGAGAGATGTTTTTGTCTCCGTTCAGGATTATTTGCGGGTTTCGGTTTCCTTCACCCCGGTCGGCCCAGTCCATTCTTGCGACAAAATCATTGAAGGTGGCCTGATAAAAGCGATCTTCATACCTGTTGCAGATATTATGAGCTTCCCCCTTGTGGTTAGTGTAGGCATAGGAAATGCTGTCAGGTCCGATACCCCATTCGAAATAGCCACCCCAACCCGCCTGGCCAGGTTCAAGGGGGTTATTGGTTATGAGGCAGGTTTACATCCTGATTATGCAAATGCGGTTTTTAAAAAAAACTTTTGGAATGACGCTGACTGAATATATTTTGCAGGAAAGAATTAGTCAGGCTCAGCAAAAACTGATATCAACAGATTCAAGTATTTCGGATATCTGTTACGAATGTGGTTTTAATTCAATAAACAGGTTTAATGCGGCTTTTAAAAGAATAAACAAATGTACTCCCAGGGAGTACAGGAAAAATTTTTCCGGATTTATTTGATGTTTTTATTGACTGATTAAAATCTGTTACATATATTTGCTTAATAATTAATCTTGGTTTACGATTAAAAATTAATCATGTATTTCGCATCTAATCTTCGACTGTTACGCAAACGCAAGGGTCTTACGCAGGGAGATCTGGCTGAAGCCCTGGGAATCAAACGTCCCACACTCAATAATTATGAGAATAAAGTATCGGGTCCGCCATTAGATGTGCTTACTTCCCTGGCTGATTATTTCGGGCTTTCTATGGATACCCTGGTTCGGGTGGATTTGTCAAAACTGACCAGCTTTCAGTTGAAAGACCTGGAAGGAGGCAATGACGTTTATGTCAGGGGATCCCGGTTGCGTGTACTGACTTCTACTGTTGGTCCCGATAATGAGGAAAACATCGAGTTGGTCCCTGAAAAAGCAAAGGCCGGCTATCTTACCGGTTTCTCTGATCCTGAATACATCAGTTCACTGCCTGTTTTTCGTTTGCCTTTTCTCGGCAGGGAAAAGAAATACCGAACCTTTCAAATCAGTGGGGATTCTATGTTGCCGATTCCCAGTGGAGCCTGGATCACCGGAGAGTTTATGCTCGACTGGCATACCATAAAAGACGGGGATGCCTGTGTGGTGCTGACCCGCGATGACGGTATTTCTTTTAAGATTATTCAGAATGAAATAAACGAAAAAGGGAGCGTAAAATGTGTGAGTCTCAATCCCCTCTACGAGCCTTACGATCTGGCAGTGGAAGAAATTCGTGAAATTTGGAGGTTTGTCCATTACATCAGTCCCGAACTGCCCCAGGGAAAAGTGGAAGTGGAGCATCTTTTACGTTCCATCAATACTATTCAGCAGGATGTGGAAGTGTTAAAAGACCATTTACTCCCAGGCATTGGGAATAAGGGGTAAGCAGAGGGTAAGAGGACACAGGTCATAATGCAAAATATTGAGGAGGATGGCTCCGGATAGTTCGGTCAGAAGAATCAGTGCGTCTTTACTTAAGAGTAGCTGATGGATAGCGATACTGTTTTATATGTTCCATGCCCTTGCCTATTATTCATTAACTCCACCGTTCAATCAATCTCGGTATGGATAAGTTTGAAAAGCTCAAAATCCTGGCATCAGCAGCGAAATATGATGTTTCGTGCTCCACAAGTGGGAGTCGCCGGGAAAATACCGACGGACTGGGTTCAGCGGTATCGGCCGGGATCTGCCATAGTTTTGCCGACGATGGCCGTTGCATCTCCCTGCTGAAAGTGTTGTTTACCAATTATTGTATATACGATTGTGCCTATTGTGCCAACCGCCGGAATAATGATATTCCAAGGGCCGCATTTACACCTGAGGAACTGGTGGACATAACCATCAATTTTTACCGCCGGAATTATATCGAAGGATTGTTTCTGAGTAGTGGTGTAATGCGTAATCCTGATTATACGATGGCCAGGCTGACTCAAGTTGTAAAAGAACTGCGGCAGACACACCGTTTCAACGGATATATTCATCTCAAAGCTATTCCGGGAGCTGATGATGCTTTAATTCGGGAGGCCGGAATGTATGTGGACAGAATGAGTGTGAATATTGAAATCCCATCAGAAGAGAATTTGAAATACCTTGCTCCCGAGAAAGATTACAATAGTGTTCTGCACCCCATGCAACTGATCAGTGAAACCCGGCAGGAGTATCTTCCGGCCGGGCGTCATTCAGCGCCTTCGCCCAGATTTGTTCCTGCCGGACAGAGTACCCAGCTTATTATCGGGGCTTCTCCTGATACAGATAATCAGGTGCTGAGGCTGGCCGGTAATCTCTACAAGGAGAACAGGCTTAAGCGAGTCTATTATTCCGGCTATATTCATACCAACACATCAGATAATCGTCTGCCAGCCCTTTCAGCCCCACCTCTTAAGCGCGAAAACAGGCTTTATCAGGCCGACTGGCTCATGCGGTTTTATGAGTTTGGAGTGGAAGAGATTGTTGATGACGCGCATCCGGATCTAGATTTGGAGCTTGATCCCAAGCTGGCTTATGCCCTGCGCCATCCGGAAATTTTCCCCGTGGACATTCAAAAGGCCGATCTTCATACCCTTCTTCGTGTGCCGGGCGTTGGCCCTAAAAGTGCAAGGCTGATTCTTTCAGCCCGCCGTTACGGACATGTTTCTTCGTACCTGTTAAAAAAGATGGGAGTTGCCATGAAGCGTGCCCGGTTTTTTATTACCTGTCGCGAACTTTCAGGACGTAAAGCCCCGGATTATCAGCCGGATCATTTGCGGTTGATGTTTCTGGATAAATCAGCCTCGAAACTTACTCCTGATGCAGTGCAACTCAAATTGTTTTAGATTGATTTCAGATGATTGCTGAGTAAGTAAAAAATCTAACCATCTTTTAATTATGATAAACTATCAGTACGACGGTACTTTCCCCGGTTTTCTCTCTGCCGTTTTTGAGGTGTGGGACAGGGGACGGTTTCCTGCCGGAATAGTGGCTCCTGATATTTCACCGGGTCTGTTTGAAGAAACCATCGGTGTAAAAACTGCAGATGACCGGGCCGACCGGGTCTGGAAAGCAATAGCCAAAGCAGGCGGGAAACAGTTGTGCCGGCGTTTTATGCATGTGTTTTTGTCCGGAGAGCCCGGAGCGGAAGACTTAATGCTGTTTGTTTTGAAACAACTGTTTGATAATAAGAAGAATATTGCCAAAGACCTGTCTGTAGTAGAGGTGTTGCAGTTTACCCAACTGGAGAGAAAGGTCTTGAGAGAGGTGCATCGTTTGTATATGTTTCTGCGCTTTGAACAGGCCGCCGATGGAACCTGGTTTGCTCCTGTTTCCCCCAAATACGATGTCCTTTCCATGACCTTGAATCATTTCAAGGCCCGTTTTGCTGATCAGCCCTGGCTTATTTATGACATAGAACGGAAATATGGGTATTACTACAATACTAAAACCGTGGAAGAAGTTACCATTGATAATCCTGCTTTTGATAAAGAATCAGGAAGTCTTCCTCCGGATGCTCAAAGCCGGGATGAACAACAATGGCAGGATTTATGGCGCACCTATTTCAGACATACAGCCATAACAGAACGTACTAATCCACGGCTCCAGAGACAATTTATGCCCAAAAGATTCTGGAAACATCTGACGGAAAAGAAGTGAGTCACCGGTATGTTGACCAGAAGCAGATTTTTATGATCTGGTATCTGCACAAAGAAAGTTTGGAACTGTTTCATACCAGTATCATGCCTGGTTTATTGTAAAGTCATTTTATACTTAATACGACTTAACTATAAATTTGATATGAATTATTAATGGGGTAAGCCTGAAGAAGTTTTCTTGTTGTTTATGAATTTATTACAAAAAAGCCATCATGCTTAAATCTCACTTAAGGTCCGTGGTTATCAGTTTCTGTCTCAAAAGTTTGGAATGTAACGTTTTAATTATTGTGAATAATCTTAACAGAATTTGGAATTTATCAATAAGTCATCTAATTTTATGTGTTCGAAAAAATAAACCTTGCAAACCAAACCTGTCATAGTATTAACCCCCGGTCACCATCGAAATCAAGAGGTGGTGATGTTTCACTTTGTCTATAATCAGGCTTTAATTGACGTTATCAAACAACTGCCTGATGTGAAATGGAGCGTTTCAAAGAAATGTTGGTACCAGACTCCGGAGATATTTAATTTACAACAGGTTTTTAATACGCTCAAAACAGTAGCTTACCTGGATTACCAAAAGCTTCGGAGTAAAAATGCGAAAAATAATATCTCTGGAGAAGCTAAGTACAGTCACCGGCCGGAAATTTCTTTGCCTTCAGGATATCTTGAAAAACTCAAACAAAAAAGATACAGCTCCAATACCATTCGAACTTATACGGGCTACATGAAAGATTTCGTTCATGCTTTCGCCAATTATTCTATCGAGGAGGTAAAAAAGGAAGACATCAATAGTTACCTTCTGAATCTTATCAACCAATATAATATTTCAGGCACAGAACAAAATCAGAGAATAAATGCCATAAAATTTTACTACGAAAAAGTTTTAGGAAAAGAACGAGAAACATATACATTGGAACGCCCCAGGCCTGAAAAACAACTTCCCAAAGTATTGAGTAAAGAAGAAGTTGTTGCCATACTGAAGCAATGCACAAACATTAAACACAGGTGCATTCTTTCCATGATCTATTCAGCAGGATTGAGGCGAAATGAATTGATCAATCTCAAACCCACCGACATTTTATCAGACAGAAAACAGGTGTTCATCCGGAGTGCAAAAGGAAAAAAAGATCGCTATAGCCTCCTGTCCACTCATCTGTTAGATGAACTCAGGCAATACTATAAAGAGTACGGACCAAAAATATGGCTTTTTGAGGGGCAAAAACCAGGAACTCAATACAGTGCAACCAGCATTCGAAAAATTCTGTTGAAGGCATCCAGGACAGCCAAAATTTATAAACGAGTTACCCCTCATATGTTGCGTCACTCTTTTGCAACCCATTTATTAGAACAAGGGGTAGATATGAGATATATTCAAATCCTTTTGGGCCATGAATCAAGCAAAACAACAGAAATTTATACCCATGTTTCAACAACACAACTTGAAAGAATTAAGAATCCCCTTGACGGTCTATGGGATACTTCTTAACATAAAAAGGTGCACAATACATGCCATATTGGGATGTATTGTGCACCTTTGAGAAATGAGATATGAGAAATAAACGCCATAGGGCATTTATTATAATGTTGGCGTTCATTTAAAGTGCAATGAAAAACTATGCAATACAATTAATATAGTGCAATGAAAAAAATATTACTTTTTTTTATCTGGAGTTTACTTCTTCTTTCATGCGAAAAAAACTCAGTAACACGAACTCATGGAGATTGCGTGAATGGATTTGGATTAAAAATATATGAAGATGGAGGTTACGAATATGGCAAATGGGAAAATGGACTCTTGGATGGTAGAGGTGAACAATTTTTTGGAAATACTTCAAAATTCTCGGGAGATAAATTTATCGGGGAATTTAAAAATGGGAGATTTCATGGACAAGGTGTCTATATTGACATAAGTGAAGCCATTGAATTTGATGGACTTTGGCAGAATGGAAGGCCATTAAAAGGTGATACCACAGCATTTAATCCATACATAAAAAGAATTTTCGATTCAGAAGACCATAAGTGGATTTCGATTAGAGATGAAAAGTTAAAGTTTAAAATAAAATATCCCAAAATTGATACACTATCTGTGATGGAAAAAATAACTACTCACGAAAATACGCAATTGGGAGATTTTACTTCACATTCTTTTCTTTTAAATTGCCAAAATTCCAATCATGTAAATTATGCATATAATCTAACAATAAATAAATATGAATCTGAAAAACTAAATGATTATAGGGGAAATAACCTAAGCACGTTTTATGACGAGCTAGAGGAGATGCTAGAAGAATTAACTGGAACCAGGTCTCTTCAAAGGAGAACTGTTGACATCAGCGGACAAGAGGGAAGAGAATTTTGGTTAATAAAAGATGCTTATAATCAAAGACTAAAAATTCATTCAGTATTGATAGATAGCACTGAATATCGATTAATAGTAGTTGCGCCTGATAAGGACTTTTTTAACCCTTTTATCAGTGAGTTTATGAATTCATTTGAAATTATGGACTAAGAATAAATTCGCATAGTACACTGACTTGAATATTAAAAATAGATGGAAATTATAATAAGCATACTATCAACATCTATACTGACAGGCTTCGTTGCCTCTGCGGTTACGGTTTTTTATACAAGAAAAAACTTAAAAACGACTAAGTATATTGAAACTATAACAAGTGAGCGTATTAAGTGGATTCAAATTGTTAGGAATGATTTCAATACTTTAATTTCATCAATTTTAATTCATGTTAATAACACAGAATATCTGAATGATTTAAAAGATGAAAAGATTCAACAAGACAACACCGAAAATTTAGTGGGAGCTTTTAGAGAAAATTCCGATGAAAATTTGCAAGAATATTCAAGACTAAATAATGATATCTTAAATATTGAAAGTGCAATAAATAAAACACTTAGTCCCAATGAAATTGCCAACAAAGCGTTGTTAATTAAGTTGAAAATGAATCCAAACTAAGACAATGAAGTATTCATTTATTTGTACACAATAGTAGATTTCTTTTCTGACTATTCAAAAAACATAAAAGATTTTGATATTGATTTAAAAGTCACAGTAATGAAAACCCAGAATTTGCTAAAAAGGAAATGGGAAAAAGTCAAATCTGAAGTTGAGAAAAAATAGAAAAACGATGTAG
>CAYOFH010000062.1:0-18594 GCA_964403175.1 uncultured Marinilabiliaceae bacterium | reverse complement strand
GGTGCTTTTAATTGACTCAACAACCATCCGTTTGTTTAGCGATATTTTAAAAGGTGTTGGTCGTAATCCCAAAGGAGATGGTAAAAAGAAAGGCGGATTAAAAGTCCATATGCTTATTGATGCAGTACAGTCAGTTGGCCGGTTTATAAAAATTACGGCAGCAAAAGTTCATGATAAGAATTTTTTGAAAAGCCTTGAACTTATATCACACAGTATGATAGTGTTCGATAAAGCTTACAATTACTATCACCAATTTGCTTTATGGACTAAACAGCAAGTTTATTTTGTAACCCGCATGAAGAAGAATGCAGTTTATGAAGTTATTAAAGTGAAACGGGTGCATTACAGGAAAAAAGGAAAGGCAAAAGTGTTGCGTGATGAAGTTGTTGAACTTACTTATCATCCCGAAGATAAAAATGGCAGACGACAAATGAAGGTTTTCAAAAAGATACGTTTACGCAAAGTATGTTACCAGGATGAAAAGAACAGGTATTTTGAGTTCCTTACCAACAATTTTGAGATCACTGCTGAAGAAGTAGCTTTTCTTTACAAAAAGCGCTGGGGCATAGAATTGCTGTTCAAGAAAATGAAGCAAAACTTCCAATTGCATTATTTCTATGGAGAAAACGAAAACGCAATACGAACGCAGGTTTGGTGTACATTGATTGCTCAACTATTAATGACTGTTATTCAAACAATAGCACAAACAAAAAAGGCATTTTCAGTTGTGGCATCATTAATAAGAATTCACCTGATAAGTATGCTTGATATGGTTGAGTTGCTTCGTAGCACAAACATGGCATACAGAATACAGGTTGGTGAACCTCCCGGTCAACTTCAATTAAACCTGATTTAGACAGGGGGTCTGTTTTGAAAATAAATTTTAATCGTTCATAAACTGGGCATTACAGAGAATAAAATTTAAAATCCCGACTTTAGTCGGTTAATAATGAAAAAATAAATAATAACCCCACGCAACCACCAAAAACTTCTATTCTTTTGAATTGATATTTTATTGAAATATATTAGTTTACCCTTATTACCTACCGCACAAGCCGGTAAAGCGGTGTTCCTCTTCCTCATTAGTCAGCAATATACCCCAAACCATTTCCAGCCGCATTACTCCAGATATTCCCGGTACATTCTTCTGTAAAAATCAATGTCAACACCCCCTTTACGCATCAGGTTTTCATTTTTTAAAATTTCTTCTTTTTTGCCGCATGCAATGATTTTACCCCCGGCCAGAATAGCAATTCGGTCGCAGCATGATATCAACGGCAGCAGTACCTGCGATACAATGATCAGCGTTGTGTCGAGTTTTTCTATAATGCTCAGCAGTTGAACCACCATAGCAGAATCCAGACTGGAAAACGGCTCATCAAAAGCTATTACATCCGGACTGGTAGCCAATACCGTGGCCAATGCCACGCGTTTCCTTTCTCCAAGAGAAAGATGGTGGGAATCAGCATTTTCAAATCCTTCCAGATTCATGTCTTTAAGGGCACGTGTTACCCTCTCCTTAACTTCCTGGTGTGTGTAGCCAAAATTCAGAGGGCCGAATGCAACATCTTCTACCACTGTGGGATTAAATAATTGGTCATCCGGGTTTTGAAATACAAGACCTACTTTTTTTCTGATGTGCGGCAAGGTTTTCTTTTCAAGTTTGGTGTCTCCAATACTTACCCGTCCATTGCCCTGGAGAATTCCGTTGAGATGGAGCAACAGGGTTGATTTTCCTGACCCTGAAGGGCCAATAATTCCCAGTTTTTCTCCGGGCTGAACTTTCAGTGATATGTTTTTCAGGATAGGAGAGTCAGGGGCATAAGAAAAACTCAGATTATCAATTGTTATTCCGCAGGGCATATTTTACAAATTTTAAAAGTGTTCTGTTAAAGGCTGAATTAAAGTACGAAACAGGACAAGCAATAACACAAAAAAACCGGACAGCATTGCATCACGGGTTTTGAATTTTAATTTGTTGATATCGGGAAATTCTCCGTTGAAACCTCTGGAAAGCATGGAATTATATACTATCTGAGAGCGTTCCATACTTCGTATAAACACCATGGCAATCTGGTTGCCGTAAATTCGCATATGGTTTATTCTTATTTTTCCGGGTGTTCTGCTGTCCCTGGCTCTGTTGGTTCTCAACAGCTCATCATGTAGTATAAATACATATCTGTACATAAGAGCGGAGATAACACCAAGCAGTCGTGGTATTCCAAGCTTTCTTAAACCGGCAAGCAGCCGATGAAACCGTTCGGTGGAGACAAGTAATATCAGTATTACCAGTGAGAAAAGGCCTTTTAGAAAAATTGTAAGTCCGCTTCTGATGTTTTCTGTAAAAATCTGATCGGTTTCAGCTTCTCCTGATCCGGGCAGCGAAAACGGATAGGACAATGCAGCAATAATGATGAAAGGCGAAACAGCAAGACATCGTTTCAGGATATATCCCGGAGGTATTTTGCTTATTGCTGCTACCCACAGGATGGCTAAGCCATAAAATACAAACGGCAGGAGGTGCCCACGTGGTTCCGACACGATAATCAGTATGGCCGTAAAAGCTGTTACCAGTTTCGCTCTGGGGTCTATGCGGTGTACCGGCGAATCCAGATTGCTGTGTTTGTCTAAAAATGAATGCTTCAATTAATCACGCTTTTTTAATGACTTCCGCGAACTCATTCCGTAATAAAAACCGGTTACCCCAAATATCAGAGCCAGACCAAGTATAAGTTTGTAAACAAAAGGCATCTCGGCAATGGATGTGGTTTTCTCTTCTGGACTGGGAGGCGCAGTTTTTTTCTCTTCTTTAACCGTTTCAACAGAACTCTTTTCTTCTTCTCCTTCTTCCCGGAACTTCCGTTTCCCTGACACACCTTTTAAGAAATTCTCATCAATGCTGATAGTCGTTCTTTTTTTGTGGCCGTGTTGGTCATCAATCTCATATACCCAGTTTCCTGGTGTAGTCGGGTAAAAGACAAAATAACCCTGTTTGTCGGTATGTCCTGTCTGGAATGGATGATCTTCTTCCGGTGCATAAACTTTAATGCCGACATCTGCCAGAGGTGACGTTGGTGAATAGGATGCTTTGACTGATACCAAAGGTGCATGCCTGGTGATATCGATTTGAATGGAATGCCCGAAAACAGATGGGTTGACTACAAACAGTGAAAAGAAAAGAATAGAAACAAATTTTGACATGGTATGTAAATATTTTGGTGTTTTTTTTTAATTGCTTTGTTATGGTTGATAAAATACTGAAAAATCAACTATTTAATTGTCACTCAAAAAACTGTTTTCTTCTACCTTCAGCATCCCATATTACTGACTGTTAATTCCCTTTAAAGGTCAGAATATGGAAACGCTTGTACTGACTGCTGATTGGCGAAGATATTATTTTCTGCTCAAGCAATGCCCAATTGAGATGATGAAGAAAGGGTTTATAAATCAGGTTAAATTCAGCATATCCGGTTTAACCCGCTTAAAAAACCTGACTGCTGCCAGGGTAATTACTCCCTCGATGATTGCGAGCAGCAAATATACACCCATTAGATAGACTATTCTGCTGCCGTAACCCGAAAGTCTGAATTCTGCTACCATAAGAAACATAGGGACAAGGATACCGATCATTCCTGCTAAAAAAGCTCTGACATTGTCGTTGACTGCCTTTATTCGCCATATCAGCCAGGCTAAAAAAGCACCTGTTCCCAAATTTATTGCATTTACTCCCAGTGTTATTAAGCCACCGTGCTGAAAAATAAGGGTTTGGAATAATAGAGCTGCAAAAATTGCAGGAAAGGCCCGTCGTCCTAATAATACACCTGCAATACCTAATAAGCCAAGGTGGACAGAAGTACCGGCAATGGGAAAATGGATCAGAGACGCTACAAACAGGGCAGAGGCTGTCATCCCTGTGCGTGGAACATCTTCTGGCGGTGTTTTTCGTCCGGAAACCCATACCAGTCCTAATGCTGCAACATTGGCGGCGATACAGATGCCGGTGTCGATTATTCCGTCTGAGATATGCATAGAAAAATTGTTATGAACCAGCAAATGTAAAGAAAAATACTTTTTAAGGGTATTCCTTATCCTGGGTTTAATCCTGTGTACATAAAAAAAAAAAATCTTACTTTCGTTGTCAAAGTGATGGCAGATTTAAAGATCCTTTTAGAGTCCTGATGCCTCACTGTTCCGGCGTTTTTAAAACGTAAATCCTAAAATTTAATCGAAAAAAATGAAGTTAAATTTTTTCACTGCTGTTGCACTGGTGACTCTTATGTCGGCTTGTGGCAATAGTAAGAGTGCTCATCAGGAAGATGAGACTTTAAAAAATAATCCGTTAATGAAAGAAAGTACATTGCCCTATGGGGCGCCCGATTTTGGTGCAATCAAAGACAGTGATTTTAAACCGGCTATCGAAGCGGGAATCAGTGAGAAACTTGCGGAGATTGAAGCCATAGCCAATAGTGACGAGGAACCTACATTTGAAAATACTTTTGTGGCTCTTGAGAAGAGTGGGCATACGTTAAACCGTGTTTATCCTGTTTTTAGCATGTTGACAGGTGCCAATACCAATCCTGAACTGCAGGCAGTGGAGGAGGAGATGGCTCCTAAAATGGCTGGCCTGAATAATGCAGTTTACCTTAATGATAAACTTTTTGAACGGGTAAAAGCTGTTTACAATCAACTGGATGAACTTGATCTGGATGCTGAGTCCCGGCGTCTGGTAGAGGTTTATTACGAAAATTTCGAACTGGCCGGTGCTAATTTATCCCCGGAGGCCAAGGAAAAAATGCGGAGACTCAATGAAGAGGAAGCTTTGCTTAGTGCTCAATATGCCAATAAGTTACTGGCTGCGGCAAAGAAAGGGAGTCTGAAAGTAGAAGACAAAACTCTGCTGGATGGCTTGTCGGACAATGAAATTGAAGCTCTGAAACAGGAAGAGGACGGTAAAAAAGTTTATGTTCTGCCCCTGCATAATACCACTCAGCATCCCATGTTGTCATCGCTTAATAACCGCGAAACGCGCAGGCAGCTTTTCGAAAAATCACTGATGCGTGCTCAGCAAGGGGATGAGAATGATACACGGAATATCATAAAGCGTATTGCCATGATCCGTGCTGAACAGGCGCAACTGATGGGATTCGAAAACTATGCAGAATGGAACCTTAAAGATCAGATGGCCAAAACCCCGGCCACGGCCAATCAGTTTATGGCTGATCTTGTGCCGGCTACTGTAGCCAAAGCAGAGAAAGAGGCGGTAGAGATTCAAAAAGTAATTGACCGGGAAGGCGGTAATTTTGAGGTACAGCCTTATGACTGGAATTACTACTCCGAAATGGTGCGTAAAGAGAAATATGACCTGGACGAAAGTGAAATTAAGCCCTATTTCGAGATGAACCGTGTGTTGGAGGATGGTGTTTTTTACACTGCTACTAAATTGTATGGTATTGAATTTAAGGAGCGTGACGACCTTCCTGTGTACAGTGACGACATGCGGGTTTTCGAATTATTCAACGAGGATGGCAGTGCCATCGGTCTTTTTTATACCGATTTTTACAAACGCGATAATAAATCGGGCGGTGCCTGGATGAGTGAATTGGTTGGACAGTCGAAATTGCTTGATCAAAAACCGGTTATATATAACGTGTGCAACTTCAAGAAGCCTGCAGAAGGAGAGCCTGCTCTGATCAGTTACGATGATGTGACCACTATGTTTCATGAGTTCGGGCATGCACTGCACGGTTTGCTGGCAGATCAGACTTATTCCAGTCTGGCAGGAACCAATGTGGCCCGTGATTTCGTAGAGTTACCCTCTCAAATTAACGAACATTGGGCCCTGCATCCCGAAGTTTTTAACAACTATGCCGTGCATTATGAAACCGGCGAACCCATGCCTCAGGAATTGGTCGATAAAGTGGTAAAAGCCTCCAAATTTAATCAGGGATATGCTTTGGCCGAGGTTTTGGCTGCTGCCGGACTGGATATGCAGTGGCATATTATTACTCCCGATAAGGAGATTGGCGATGTAGATGCTTTCGAAAAGCAGGCACTGAATAACATTAATCTCGATTTGTCGCAGATTCCACCCCGTTACCGGTCAAGTTATTTTCTGCATTTGTGGGGCCATGGTTACGCTGCCAGTTACTACGCTTACCTGTGGGCCGAAATGCTCGACAACGATGCTTATGCCTGGTTTGAGGAGAATGGCGGACTTACGCGCGAAAACGGTCAGCGCTTCCGCGAGCTAATCCTTTCCCGCGGCAATACTGAAGATTTCAATGAAATGTTTGTCAGATTCCGCGGCAGTGAGCCTGATATTAAGCCGATGCTGAGACATCGCGGGCTTTTGTAAGGAAACTATTGAAATTATATCATTACAAAACGGAGTGAATCTGCGATTCATTCCGTTTTTTTAGTTTTACCTGATGCAAAAATTATTTGTTTTTGATTTGGATTTTACCCTCTGGAATGCCGGCGGAACCTGGTGCGATCATACCAGTCCGCCTTATAAAAGAGTAAACAGCCATGTGGAGGATTCCTATGGAAGTCGCATTGAATTGTATCCTGAAGTTCTGGAAATATTAAATCGTTTAGAAGAGAAAAATATACCGATGGCTGTAGCCTCAAGAACAGGAGCTCCCTCGTGGGCCTTGCAATTGCTGCAGCTTTTCGAAATAGATCACTTTTTTCCCTATAAGGAGATCTACCCGGCCATCAAAACCAAACACTTTGATATCTTGAAAAAGCAAACCGGGTTTTCTTTCTCCAACATGGTATTTTTCGATGATGAAATGCGAAACATCCACGAAGTGGGCGCATTGGGAGTACAGGCCATCTATGTTGAAAATGGGTTGTCCTGGCAAATGGTAGAAGAGCAACTGGTGTGATTATACTCCATGCATGAATTTTATCTCTACAATAATTCCTCCGGGAGCCATCCAGCTAATAAAAGTCCTGAATTTGTTAGTTAATACATGGCCCGATTTAACAATGAAAATTTCGTTCTTTAATTGCATGGAGCAGCCTTCAGTAAAAACAAATCAAATGAGAGTTTTCCGACTTTTGCGGGAGTAGGAATGTTTATTGATATGACTCTGGGAGGAAGTATTAAAGTAACCAATTGTACTATTCAAAACAATCTTCTTTCACGACGGATTAATGGTTAGACGCATCAATAATAATTGCATAGATATGGGGGCATTGGAGTTTTATGCTTTGGATGTGACTTATTCGCTAAGCGGAAAGGTGCATGCCGGTTCTTTTGCCCTTATTGAAGGTGTGGTGGAATCATATAATGTGAATGATGCCAGTCAGCCGATAGCATCGACAGAGTTTAAAAATGATGGTAGTTTCGAATTTCCTTCTTTAGTTCCCGGCAGTTATTTCTTCAGGGCCGTACCTGATAATCCTATAGATTTTAATGCTACCTGGTTTGGGGATGAAATAAATATGGCCAATGCTATTTCCATTAATGTTGATGACATTATTTTTGATGTTGATATCCATTTGGTAAGACAAACAGTTACCAATGAAAACGAGATGAGGCAGGTAGAGTTGGACATATTTCCCAATCGTGCCATTGAAATTGTAAATGTTAAAAGTTCATCCAATATAAAGGAAATCGTTATTTATGATTCTTACAGGACTCAAACTAAATATTTTTACGGTAACAATAGCCGGATAATGGTTTCGGGGCTTCGACCGGGAGTTTATATTATGTCTGTTGTTACAGAAATGAAAACCGTTCATCGTCAGTTGGTAATTCAATAAGAATCTTTTCTTTTCCTCTTTTTACCTCTCAGGACCAATACGGATATTCGCCCCTTTTCCGTTGTTGTGGAGGTTTTTGTTGCTGTAAACCCATTTTTCCAGCAGAATACAGTCCCGTTAGGGAAAATTTAGAATTGCAGCTCATCAGAGTTCTCCTTCCTGATTTGCATCCATACGAATAATACCCTATTAAACAAAGCTTACTTTGGTCTGTTTTAATTAACCCGACACAATGTGTATTTTAAGGTTTAGTCATGTATAATCCGGAAGAAATGAAAAAGAAATTAGTAGCAGTGCTTACGGTTTTATTTGTGGGTCAGTTTATAATGGCTCAAAGTGACAGTTTGAAGTGGCTAGATATTGAATTGACCAATTATCAGTATCCTTATGAGGTTGCTACTCTGACCTTACAGGTGCAAAACCAGGATTTAAGAATGGCTTATATGGATATCATACCAGAAAACCACAATGGGAAAAACATTGTTTTAATGCATGGTAAAAATTTTAATGGTGCTTATTGGGAAACGACTATTGAAGCCCTGAGCCAGGAGGGATTTCGTGTGATTGTTCCTGATCAGATTGGATTTGGAAAATCATCCAAACCAGATCACTTTCATTATACTTTTCAACAACTTGCTGAAAACACCAAGACCTTGCTTGATTCTTTACGAATTGAAAAAGCTGCTATTTTGGGTCATTCTATGGGGGGGATGCTGGCCACCCGTTTTGCATTAATGTATCCTGATACTTCCGAAAAACTGATTTTGGAAAATCCCATTGGATTGGAAGATTGGAAATTAAAAGTGCCTTACAAATCGGTTGAATGGTGGTATGAGAATGAATTGAAAAAGGATTACAAAACCATTAAAAATTATCAGTTGGTTAGTTATTATGACAATAAATGGGAACCGAAATATGATCAATGGGTCAATTTGCTGGCTGGCTGGACCCTTAATTCTAACTATGAAACCATTGCCTGGAATGCTGCTCTTACTTACGATATGATTTTTACGCAACCCGTTGTTTATGAATTTCATACCCTTGAGGTTCCGACGCTTTTAATTATTGGTACCAGGGACAGAACTGCTTTGGGAAAAAACTTGGTTTCAGAGGAAGTGCGAAAAACAATGGGTCTCTATAAAGAGTTGGGTAAACGGACAAGGGATAGAATCCCTAACTCTCAATTGGTTGAATTAGATGGCGTGGGTCATTTGCCTCATATCGAGGTTTTTGAAGAATTTATTCATCCATTAATTCTGTTCATGAAAGAATAGTTTTTTTTAGAAGCAGCTGCAATAATTTTTCTGAAAATTGAAAAAGTACATTCACATACATTTTCAGCTTTTCGGGATTCAGGTGTTGGTTGTCAGCAGCATGGGGAGGATTATATGATCATACATCTTATATTTAAGAAATCTTACGACTTTTTGCGTTGAGTACAATCAGTTTATAGATTAAGCCATTTTTGCAGGTTTTGCAGGTTTGCTTTTGCTACCTCTACACCCTCTTCATATATTTCCCTGGTTTTTACCGGATTGTTTTCAATTCTTTTTATTTCAAGGGGTTTGTCAGGTCTGATTACATACACAACACCCTCTTTTTCCAATTGTTTTAGCCGGCAAAGGGAGTCATTATATTTAGCTGCTCTGTTACAAAGGGCTTTATATACTCTAGGGTATTTTTTGTAAAACAACCTGAACAGCCATCTAAATTTTAGTGGATTTTTCCGGTATTCTTCCGGTTGGGTCAGAATCACCACAGCTCTGTTTTGTCCGTTTTTCAATGCATGCTCAAATGGGATTGAATCTACCAGTCCACCGTCTAAAAGATGTTTGTTTTTGTACTTTACCACAGGAGCAATCAGGGGCAGAGAGCAACTTGCCGAGAGAATGGTCTTAAATTCCTGTTTGTCGGCTTTATTGAGTAAGAAAAATTCAGCTTTACCTGTATGGCAGTTACTTGCTCCCACATAAAACCGGCTTTCAGAGTTTTTGAGTGTTTCATAATCAAAAGGAATGATTTTTTGAGGGATTTCTTCCAGTATAAATTCCCATGAAAACAGCGATCTCTCCCGCAACAGGTTGTTAAAGCTTAAATACCTTTTATCGCTGATCAACTCATTGACTTCAAGATTCCTTCCCGGTTGACGGGAAATATAAGAGGCAGCGTAGGTGGCTCCTGCAGATACCCCGTAAACCGATTCGAAAAAAAGGTTGTTTTCCAGAAAAACCTCAAGAATACCTGCCGTGAAGATTCCGCGAAAGCCTCCTCCTTCAAGTACCAGTGCTGTATCTTTTATCATTTTAAGTGATTTATTAGGAATTATGGGTTTTTTTTAATCCGGTATATGTACGGTTTACGCAAATTTAAACCGTTTTACTAAATTCACTGCACTAAAGCTTGTTTGTTTTTCCATCCTGATTAACCGGTAGTTTTCCAATCAAACTGAGGATATTTGTTGCAGATGTTTCTAACCTCTAACCTCCAGCCTCTAACTTCTAAAAATCTAGCAATCTATTATTTATTTAACAAAGGTTAAACTCCCCGGCGACTTTTTATGCTTATCTTTGCACCCCGAAATTAGAGGATAGATTACTTTTTTCTTTTAAAATACTCTGCAATAAATCAGTAGGGAAGAAATGCGAAACATTGGATTGCAGGGGTAAAGTAAATTATTACAGTTTTTTACGGCATAGGTATTATAATGGGCCGTATTTTTTAGAATGTATAAATAAAAGATAAAAACCTTATATGGTTCCGATTTTATCTAATAAATTTTTTCAATGATTACAGTTTCCAATCTCGCCATTCAGTTTGGCAAAAAATTTCTTTTTCAGGATGTTAATGTAAAGTTTACTCCAGGCAACTGCTATGGGGTTATCGGGGCCAACGGCGCAGGAAAATCTACCTTGATGCGGTTGATTAGTGGCGAACTTGATTCCACCCGGGGACGTGTAGAAATGGGCCCCGGAGAGCGTTTGTCTGTTTTGCGTCAGGATCACCATGCTTTTGACCAGAATCAGGTGCTGGAAACAGTTTTGATGGGACACGAGAAACTCTGGGAAATCAGTAAAGAGAAAGATGCCATTTATGCTAAACCCGATTTTTCGGAAGAAGATGGCATGCGTGCTTCTGAACTTGAAGAGCAATTTGCCGAGATGGATGGCTGGAATGCCGAGAGTGATGCGGCTATGCTGCTTAGTGGTCTGGGCATCAGAGAGGATTTGCATTATAAGCAGATGAATGAGCTGAACGGCAAGGAAAAAGTTAAGGTTTTACTTGCACAGGCTTTATTTGGAAAGCCCGATAACCTTTTGCTCGATGAGCCTACCAACGACCTTGATTTGGAAACTGTCCGCTGGCTGGAGAATTATCTGGCCAATTTTGACAATACGTTGTTGGTGGTATCCCACGATCGCCACTTTCTTGATTCTGTTTGTACACACATTGTGGATATTGATTACGGAAAGGTACAGCTCTTTTCAGGTAACTATACTTTCTGGTATCAGAGTAGTCAGCTGGCACTTCGTCAGCAGTCAACCCAGAATAAAAAGGCCGAGGAGAAGAAGAAAGAGCTTCAGGAGTTCATTCAGCGCTTCAGTGCCAATGTGGCCAAATCAAAACAGGCTACCAGTCGCCGGAAGATGCTGGAGAAACTTAATGTGGAGGAAATTCAACCATCCACACGTCGTTATCCCGGTATTATTTTCACTCCCGATCGCGAAACCGGTAACAGTATTCTGACGGTTTCAGGTCTCAGCAAAAAAGCTGAAGATGGTACTCCATTGTTGAATGATCTGAATTTTACTGTTGAGAAGGATGACAAGATTGTTTTTCTTTCCCGCAGTTCGCAGGTAACAACCGCCTTGTTTGAGATTCTGAATAATCGTATGAAACCTGACGCAGGTTCATACAATTGGGGCATTACTATTACTACTGCATACCTTCCTATGGAGAACAGCGAGTTTTTTCAGGGAGATTATTCATTGGTTGACTGGCTTGCCTTATATTCTGATGATACGAAAGAAGATTTTTTAAGAGGTTATCTGGGTAAAATGCTTTTCTCCGGAGAGGATATCCATAAAAAAGTAAATGTTTTGTCGGGAGGTGAGAAGATGCGTTGTATGATTTCGCGTATGATGTTGCGCAATGCCAATGTCATGATGCTTGATAATCCAACCAATCACCTCGATCTGGAAACCATTCAGGCATTCAACAATACCCTTATCAATTTTAAAGGAAACATCCTGATGAGTTCACATGACCACGAATTCATTCATTCGGTTTGCAACCGCATCATTGAGATTACCCCTAAAGGCATAATCGATAAAATGATGGATTACGATGATTACGTTACTGATGAGAATATAGCTGCCCTGCGAGAAGAGATGTATCGATAGTGGGAGCAGTTTCTGAACCGCACCAAAAAAAGGGGCTGTCCAAAAAATAATTGGACAGCCCTTCTGTTTGGTGCAGATTTCATTCTGCCTCTATATTTTATTTACCATTACCTTGTAAGTGGGATCCTCCATTACATTTACATCAATGATGTCTTCTGCGTTTTGAAGTAGTTTGCGGCAGTCAGGACTAAGGTGTTTCAGATGAACTTTTTTACCCACCTTTAGGTAGCGCTCAGTAATTTTGTTCAGCGCTTCAATTGCTGACATGTCCACTACACGACTCTCGGCAAAGTCAATAATGACTTCTTCCGGATCATTTTGCACATCAAATTTTTCGCTGAAAGCACTGGTAGATCCAAAAAACAGGGGGCCGTATATTTCATAGTGTTTGACGCCGTTCTCGTCGAAGCGCTTGCGTGCCCGGATACGTTTGGCATTGTCCCACGCAAAGACCAGAGCGGCGATAATGACTCCGATAATAACGGCCAAAGCAAGATTGTGCAGAAATACGGTAACCACTGTTACTGTTACCATCACGAAAAGATCGGATCTTGGCATTTTACCAAAAGTACGCAGGCTGGCCCATTCAAAGGTTCCTACGGCTACCATGATCATCAGACCTGTCAGCGCCGCCATGGGAACTTTTTCAATCAGTCCGGAGCCGAACATCACGAATACAAGCAGCATTATAGCAGCAACAATTCCTGACAGACGGGCGCGTGCCCCGTTTGAGGTGTTGATTAAGCTCTGGCCAATCATGGCACATCCGCCCATTCCTGAAAAAACGCCTGAAAGCATATTGGCTGCACCTTGTGCTACAGCTTCCTTGTTTCCGCTTCCGCGGGTTTCTGTAATTTCATCCACAATATCGAGGGTCAGCAGGCTTTCAATGAGGCCGACACCGGCGACAATGGCTGCGTAAGGGAATATGATTTCCAGCGTTTCAAAACTGAAAGGGATATCAGGAATATGAAAAGGTGGGAATCCGCCTTTGATAGAAGCTAAGTCCCCCACGGTTCGGGTGTCAATATTGAACAAAGCAACAACTCCAAAAACCACCAGAATAGCCACCAGTGAGGCGGGAACTGCCTTTGTGATTCTGGGGAGCCCCCAGATAATGAGCATGGTCAGCAGGACGAGACCCAGTAGTATATAGAGTGTTTCTCCGGTAAGCCAGTTGCCCGAGGGGTCTTTAAATTGTCCCAGCTGCGACATAAAAATAATGATGGCCAGCCCGTTTACAAACCCAAAAATCACAGGGTGCGGTACAAGCCGAATGAGTTTCCCCAGCTTCAGAAATCCTGCCGCCATTTGTATCAGTCCGGCCAGAACAACAGTTGCGAAAACGTATTCTACACCATGGCTGTGAGCGAGAGAAACGATGACTACTGCGATTGCTCCTGTTGCTCCTGATATCATACCGGGGCGTCCGCCAAAAATGGAGGTAACCAATCCCATTACAAATGCTGCGTAGAGACCGGTTAAAGGGGATAGTCCTGCTATAAGAGCAAAGGCAACAGCCTCGGGAACAAGTGCAAGCGCAACTGTGATTCCTGAAAGAATTTCTGTTTTGTAATTTACTTTTTGGGTGAAATTAAACAGGTCGAATAATTGCTTCATTGAATTGAAAGAAATAAAATGGATACTTGGTTTTAAGAATTTGCAAAATTAGATCTATTTACTTCACAGACCAATAATAATAGGTGTTGGAGGTTCTTGTCTTTTATTAAAGATGCTTAAAAAAGGTTTGCCTTTTACTTGTAGAATCCATTTTTTTTATAGAAAAAATGCTCTTTTTTCGTCTGTTTGTGCCGAATTACCTATCTTTATCCATGAAAATAGATACTTTAATAAAAGTCTTTAATTGTAAATATTAACCTAACCGCAAAACAGTAATGAAAAGTAAAACCTTCTTCTTATCTGCATTATTATTTCTTACCTTTTTCTTATTTTTTAGTTTTGCGGCTAAAGCCGAAATACCCGAAGAGCTGGAAAAATTCCTGGCTGACTCTGATACAACCGATCTTTATTGGGAGGTGGATGAGAATCCTGGCTTCCCAGGAGGAAAAACTGCATTTAGAAAATATTTCGCCGAAAATCTGAAATATCCTGTTGCTTCACAACAGAATGCAATCCAGGGTATGGTTTATGTGTTATTTATTATCGAAAAAGACGGTTCTTTTAATGCTGTTCAGGCAACCAACAAATATGATGGACATCTTGAAAAGGCAGCGGTCGAATTGGTACGGCAAATGCCCCCTTGGAATCCCGGAAAAGTTGATGGCAGAGAAGTAAGATCTTTGATGATTCTTCCTGTAAACTTTACCTTGCAATAGAGATTTGAGTTCTTTTTGCTTTTATATTGAGTGAAACATAGTTGGTTTTAAACTTCTTAATTTTAAACAGCCTTCATTTACATACAAAAAATATAGACTTCTAAGCTGAAGGGAAAACGTCCAAAATATTTTCAACAGGTATTAAAAGGATGTGAATATGAGCATATTTTCATGTAATGGATAACGGCACATTTTTCAAGGTTAAATAGTGTCTGTCCATAAAGTACTATTTTCGTCGTTACACTTGCCGCCAAAATACTCATTTACTCAAGTAAACTCCGTTTTTGGCGGCTTCGCAAGCCTTGCAACGGGCACCTTCTTACCAGAAACATAATAACTAAGACACTTTCCCGACTTTATAGATGGGCACTAAATCGGGTAAAGGAAAAAGATACCTTTATCCTGTACTGGTGCATGGCGATATTTTAAAAATCATTTCATTATCTTCGCACTACATCATCACAATCATCCGCTATATGAAGGTCTGTATTGCCGAGAAACCCAGTGTGGCCAGAGAAATTGCACGTGTGTTGGGAGCTAAAAACCAACGCGACGGCTATTTTGAGGGAAATAACTTTCAGATAACCTGGACATTCGGTCATTTGTGTACACTCAAGGAACCCCACGATTATTCTCCTGAATGGAAACGCTGGCGGATGCATTCACTGCCTATGATGCCGGCTAAATTTGGTATCAAACTGCTGACCAATCAGGGGGTGGTAAAGCAGTTTCGTACCATCAGTCAGTTGGTGGAGAAGGCTGAAGAGGTAATTAATTGCGGTGATGCAGGGCAGGAAGGTGAAGTAATTCAACGGTGGGTGCTTCAGAAAGCTAATTGTACCTGTCCGGTAAAGCGTTTGTGGGTTTCGTCACTGACTGAAGATGCGCTTAAAGACGGGTTTGCCAAACTGCGCGATGCCAAGGAATTTGACCGGTTATATGCAGCCGGAAGCATGCGGGCAATCGGAGACTGGCTCCTGGGCATCAATGCCACCCGGCTTTATACTTTAAAATATGGTCAGCAGGGACAGGTACTCTCCATCGGACGTGTACAAACGCCCACACTGGCGCTGATTGTGGATCGGCATAAGGAAATAGAGAACTTTGTACCCCAGACCTACTGGGAACTAAAAACCACATATAAAGAAGTTGTATTTTCGGCCACCAGCGGAAAATTCTTCAAAAAAGAAGAAGCGCTGGAGGCAATGGAGCTTATCAAAGACAAGGAGTTCGAGATTACCAATTTTAACCGGAAAAAAGGTAAAGAAGCTCCTCCGCGTTTGTTTGATCTGACTGCTTTGCAGGTGGAATGTAACAAACGCTTCGGGTTTTCTGCTGATGAAACCCTTAAACTGATTCAGTCTCTTTATGAAAAGAAGGCCACCACGTATCCACGTGTGGATACCACCTATCTGAGTGACGATATGTATCCTAAAATAGGATCCACCTTAAAAGGACTTAAGCCATATGAATCTCTTACTGCTCCATTGCTTGATAAGAAAATAAGAAAATCCAAAAAGGTTTTTGACAACAATAAGGTTACCGATCACCATGCTATCATTCCCACCGGGCAGATACCTGCAAATCTTAGCCGAAATGAGAAACTGGTTTTTGATACGGTAACCCGCAGGTTCATTGCAGCTTTCTGGCCCGATGCCACCATTTCTACCACCACTGTAGAGGGAAAGGTCGATAAGGTAAAGTTTAAAACTTCAGGAAAGCAGATCGTTGATCCTGGGTGGCGGGAAGTATATAAGAAGGATTCGGCAGCTAAAAAATCCGGTGACGATAATGTATTGCCCGATTTTAAAAAAGGGGAGAAAGGGCCTCACGAGCCCGATCTTCAGGAAAAGGAAACGCAGCCTCCCAAGCTTTATACAGAAGCCACTTTACTGAGGGCAATGGAAACTGCTGGAAAGCAGGTGGACGATGAGGAATTACGCGATTTGATGAAGGAGAATGGCATTGGACGTCCTTCTACCAGGGCAGCAATTATTGAAACCCTTTTTAAACGGAGATATATTACCAAAAACCGGAAAAACCTTATTCCTACTATTACCGGAATTCAACTAATCGACAGTGTGAAGAACGATATGCTTAAGTCGGTGGAACTCACGGGTATGTGGGAAAAAAAACTCCGTGACATTGAGCGTGGTAACTATGATGTGAAGGCTTTTATGGAAGAAATGAAGGAGATGGTGGCAGGAGTGGTGCAGGTGGTAAAGAATGATCATTCGGCACGTAAAATTGAAGTCACTGAGGAGCAGAAAAAAGCTGCTGCAGCCAAGGAAAACGCCCAAAAACAAGAATCAGGAAATGAAACTACTTCTGATAGTAAAATTGCTTGTCCCCGCTGTGGTGAAGGGAAAATGGTGAAGGGAAAAAAGGCCTGGGGGTGCACCCGTTACCGGGAAGGCTGTAAAACCCTGATTCCATTTGAATATCTGAATAAGAAATTAACCGATAAACAGATAGAGAATCTTTTGACTAAAGGGAAAACTCCTGTCATTAAGGGTTTTGAGGTGGACGGCCAAAAGGTGGACGGTATTCTTTCACTCGATGATCATTATCAGCTCCGTCTGGAAAAAGATGAAACGCCTGTCTGGAAATGTCCCAAATGTGAGCATGGCGTCATCATTAAGGGTAAAAATGCCTGGGGATGTAACCGCTATCATGAAGGATGCCGCGTGATAATTCCTTTTGTTTTTATGGAAAAGAAACTGACCGACAAGCAGGCTGGTGCTCTCGTAATCAACGGCAAAACTAATGTCTTGAAAGGTTTCAAAGCGTCCGATGGTTCAGAGAAAAAGGGACGCCTTACCTGGAATGGAAATTATCAGGTGGTGCTGGAGTAATTAATAGAATTCCTAACCTTCATAAACAATTTTTTCCATTACCAGATTGGTGCGGGCCGCAGTAGTTCCTGTGCTTACACATTCTGTATCTCCATGAAGAGCATCCACCACATTGCTGATAAGATTGTATTGAATATTTTCGGGATTAATATAAGGAAACTCCAAAAAATCGCGCTCTTTAAATAGAAGTATAGGTTCATGACCATAAGTACTGAATTCAATGCGACCTTTCGTACCTATAATTTCAATAACGTCTCTTTTCGATGATTCATCGCTCACAAAGCTCCAGGTTCCGCTGCCCATTACCCCGTTTTCAAATTCCATTTGAGCAACTAGGGTATCCTCTGCATCGTAAAGATGACCAAAGTTTCTGGCTATTCCGGAAACTTTTTTCACAGGGCCAAAAATAAAATCAAGGAAGTCTAACTGATGAGAAGCAAGATCGAAAAAAATACCTCCTCCTGCAACATCAGGCTTTACACGCCAGTTGGGATTTTCTTTATCAGTTTCGGCAGGAAGGGGCGGACGAATTAACATTATATTGACAAGCATCGGTTGTCCGATGGTTCCATCTTCAAGAAGTGTCTTTACTTTTTTAAAACCCGGCAAAGTACGCCGGTAATATGCTACATAAAGCGGTACCCCCGTCTCTTTGCTTACAGCATTCATCTCTTCACATTGCTGATAAGTAGCTGCCATGGGTTTCTCCACATAGACTGGTTTGCCTGCTTTCATGGCTTTTATGGCATACATGGCATGACTTGATGGTGGTGTAGCAATGTATACAGCATTAACTTCTTTATCATTAATCAGGTCATCTGCATCGCTGTACCAACGGGGTACCTTATGACGGTGAGCATAATCCTTTGCCAGTTCTGCATCGCGCCGCATCACGGCCACTAGCTGAGAACCCTCTACTTTATTGAATGCCGGTCCACTTTTATATTCTGTTACATTTCCACAACCAATGATGCCCCATTTGATTGTTTTTTTTACCTTTTCTGACTGCATATTTTAAAATTTGATGATTTTTTATTTTTAAAGAGATGAAGGCCGGGGATTGTTCAAAGAAAAAATAATGTCCAGTGCAGTATATTTACCTGAATGCAGAAAAACTCTTTATAGCCTAAACAGTAAATCGGATGGTTGGTTCGCTATATCGAAGATAGTTTACTTTAATCCCGGAGACTTTATCATAAAGCTATAGTTTACAAATTATTATTTTTTTTT
>CAYOFH010000061.1:0-18764 GCA_964403175.1 uncultured Marinilabiliaceae bacterium | reverse complement strand
AGTTTTAGTGGTATTTCGTATTCGTAGTAATTGTTTTTGAAATCGGTTCCCAACCGGATAAAAGCTACAATATCATCATCACTAAGCGGATTGCCCGGAACTTCTTCGGCATGCACTTCCATTTTTAGGCGTCTGTACTGACGCATGTCCATATTGAGGGTTTTATACACTGCCCGGGCGTCACCACCTGCAAGGTCGCTGGTTTTTAGGACGATCGACTGCTCATTGAGTTGTCGTATCTGAGGATTACCCGGATCTATCACCCTGTCGATACCTGGCGGTAATACGTAGTTAACAGGATTACGGGTTCCGTTTTCTTCAATATTGACGGTGGCAACCTCAAACTGCGTACTTTGAGAGGGTGACACCATATCGTCAATCTCAAAAAGGTCGTCTGAGTATTTTCGCCAGTCAGAGCGTACCAGATCCATCGTGGCAAATCGCAGGATTACGGTGTCTGTGAAATTTTTCAAAAACATTCTCATAAACCGGACCGAGCTCAGGTCCCGTAATTCTCCTATAGTTGTGTCAGGCTCGCTAACCGGAACTTTGAATTGATACCATTTTACAGAGCTGGTTTCTCCGTTTTTTAGTTTTACGTTGGCTTCAATCTCATCAGTGATAAAGTTTTCGCCCACATTCATATTTTCCGGGCGGAGACTGATCTTGTATTGGAAGTAGCTCTCGGTTTCACTGAGTGTATTGTCCCGGTTTACATCCTCTCCATCGGGAAGTGTAGTAGCAGCTGTGCTGTAGCTCTCATTTGAGTATTCTGATGGGATGGAGTTACCTTCAGGGTTGTTGAAGTTTTTGTATCGATCCAGAATTCCGGTTTCCTGTTGGTCAAAATCGCTGTCCCGGTAGTATTGGTAGTCATCAGCAGCCGGGTCATCCAGAATGTCTTGATAGGCTTGGTCTGTCAGTTGTCCGGATCCATAAAGGTTGTCAATCAGGTTGAGGAAGGGATGTGCACTATTCCTGTAAAAATCCCGTTCAGCCTCTGAGTTCATACCATTCAATCCTACATCCTGGCTGAATCGGGTGGCAGGGTCATTACTGAAAGCATTGACCAGACTTTGTTTCGTGGGTACGTATCCCCAGGCAGTACTGTCCACATCAAAAGGATCTTCTGGCCCGGGGAGCCCTTGTTCGAAGAATTTTCTGGAGTCACGAAGGATGTCTTCCGAGATGTTGCCCAGATTAATGTAGAGATCTCCTCCCTGGTTCGGGCCATCTTTGTAAACAAAGGGATCCATTACCCAGAATTCGATGTATTCCACATTGGCTGCCTCGAAATCACTTTGCTGAATTTCCCGCATGATACCTCCCCATCTTTCGGGGGGATTTCCCAGTTTTCCCTCTTCTGTTAGGTTTGTGTCGAAGTTGTAAGGGCCTCTTTCATCAGGATAGAAAGCAAGGTTCAAAACAGGCAGATTGGTGGGTTCGCCATAAGCACTCTCGCGAAAAGGGAATATTTCTTTTTCGTAAACTTCCCGTACAAAATGGCTGGATTGTTGTTCGGAGTTCTGACGAAGGTGTGCAGGAGTGAGGTTGTTGTTGCGAAGAAATAACGGATCAATGACATACCAGGCCAGTTTGGCCCGGTTAAATCCGTAAGAAAGGTCGTTGATGTTTGCTGCTTCAGGAAACATATCCGGTTGCCCCTGAGGGGTGCTGGCCAGTTTCCATGCAGTCCAGTTTTTGATGTCGATAGGGGTTTCACTGCCTTCGAAATCATCGATGTATGAGGTGCCCTCTTTGTCAATAACATTAGGATGTCCTGGAATAAGCTGGGCAAATTCCCCTTCGAAAGAGATGGACGAGGGGGTGGTTGTTTCCAACAATGGTATTTTATCAATGAGGGAGGTAAGAGCATTGGATTCTTTGTAATAAGAGGTGTTTAAACCCCAAATGGTGTTGGCAATGGGTTCATCACCAAAATTAACTTTTTGGGTAAGCGGACGTTCCCGCAAATGCATGAGTGTTCCTCCAAAGTTGAAATCATCGTTAAACTGATAATTTAAGTGGGTTCCCAGAAGGGTTTTGGTTTGCAGATTGAACATTTCCTGGCTTTCCAGGGAAACCTGGATAGGGGTTCCTGATTCCAAAAGTCCTTCATTGAGGATGCGGATGCGTCCGGTGGTGTAGTCCACCGAATAGTCCTGGTTCTCGGTAAGCTTAATTCCTCCTGCTGTAACCACAACGGAACCTTCGGGGATGTTAAACGCATTTAGAGATATTTCATTGCTGACTGATGACTTGTAAGAACCTCTTAGTTTGAATTTATTTTTCTCGGCAAATTGTGAGGCATTATTCAGCGTTGAATCGTAAAGGGCATTAAAGACATACTTGTCGATGAGAGCCTGGTTTCCTGACAGTTTTTCTTCTAAATGTTCTCCGAAAGGTTCCACTACCGGAAAGACCACTCGTCCCTGTTCAGGAAGAATGGTGTATCCTGGTACATAATCGAATGTTCCATCGGGATAGGGATCCAGATTGCTGTCCAGACGGTCAAGGTTCATTATGCTGATGAGAAGTTCGCCATTAATACCTCCCTCATCAGGTTTAGGTCCCTCTGGAAAATAATTGATGAATGAGCCCTTGGAATCATCCAGATAAACCACATCCATGATAAAGTCTTCTGGGCTTACCTGATAGGCACCAATAGAATAGATGTTTTTCATCATCAGATCCCACGTTTTCACACTGGGGGCCAGAAGAGTCCCTTTTAAAAGCTTCATGTACAGGCTGTTTGGAGCTTCTGTTCCCCCTGTGCTGAATTCACCAACCTGGTAAACCTGCCCGTTGTAGGTGTATTCGTAAGATACGGCCAATACCTCATCATCGTTGAGCGGACTGTTTAGTGAGATGTATCCCAGTTTGCTGTGCAGGGTGTATTGTGAACTGTTGAGCAGACGGGCATTCTCAATTTTTTCATATTCTCTGGAACCTCTGAATCCCTGGTTTTCGAGTGAAGCGAATGTGGATGAGACCTGATTTATATTTCTTGCAGCCGAGTAGGTGCTGTTCATTTGTTCATAGAGGTTGTTGGCCTCATTGGAGGGAATGGCTCCCGGCTGGGCACTCCAGAGATCCGGGTTGGTAAGGTTGTTGGCGCTTTCAGCCAGGTCGGCAAAGGCTATGATATTTCTTGATTCATTGAAGTCGTTGCTGCGGTTGGTTACCCAAACTTCAATTTTGGTAATGTTGAAGGGAGAGTTGATTACCGGCAGGTTTTTCATGGCATCATTATAGCGCTCGCGAAAATGATGAGCCAGAAAGAAGTGGCGGTTTTTGTCGTATTCATCGGCACTTACTTCAAAATCCTGTTGTTGTGCCCCACCCTGGATATCCATGGTGGACGTTTCTCCTTTTTGTTGAGAGAAGATGGAAGTTACTGTGAGCCTGCCAAACTGCATTTCAGTTTTTACTCCGAACAGACTCTGGCTACCGGAAATTAATGTTCCGGGAAGTGGGAGGGTTACATTCCCGGCTTCTACTTTTTTGAGTATTTCATCTTCGTGTCCGGTGTATTCAAGATTGATTTGATTTTCAAAATCGAAAGTGGCCTCCGTATTGTAATTGATGCCCATCCGGAGTTTATCTCCAATATTTCCTGTGATGTTCATCTGGATTTTTTCTTCAAAATCGAAGGTGGTGGTTTTTCGCATTCTTTCCTGAAGGGTGGGGTTATCGATGCGGGTATGGTTGACTCCGATTTGTAATTCGGCAATACCCTGTGGCCGGATGTTGACTGTTCCGGTGCCAAAAATGCTTTCCACTGCCTCTCCTGCGCCAAACTGGAGGCCGCCTCCCCTTTGTTCCTCTTCGGCAAGCATATTTTGATCCCAGTAATTTAACATACTTTGCCGCATCTCCTTCTTCCGGTATTCTTCCACTGTCATCGTATAGGGCAGTTTCATTGGAATGTTGCCTACCATTTTATAGAGATTTACCATTCCGGTGGCAGGGTCATATTCGGCGCGATAAGAGATATTTCCTGGCTGTGGAATTAGTGGAGTTTCTTCTTTGTCATCAGCTTTGGAAATTTGGTCAGGATGTATAATCCGTTCTATATGGAAGGTTTCGGTAGAATCCGGTTGCTGATATCCCGGTTTATATCTTGGATTCTGTATTGTTTCCATGCCGGGTGTCGCTCCTGTAAAGACCAGGAGAGAAATCAGGGAGAGGCAAATGAGGATATGTTTGGTTTGTTTTGTGTGCATTCTGAAAAATTGCAGAATATTCGTAGGGTTACATCATTTTTAATGCAAGCTTGATTATTTCTTCAACCTTGCGGTTTGGGTTCTCCTTCAGTATTTTATCTATGGTTTTCTGAGATGGCGCCTTTGAAAAACCCAACATCACTAAAGCAGATAACGCTTCTTCTGCTTTTGTATTGTCTGCAGGCATAAGGAAATTTTCACCTTCTGCAGTTTTGTCAATTTTGTCTTTCAGTTCAACGATTAGTCGCTGGGCTGTTTTTAGTCCGATTCCTTTGATACTTTTTATCTGGTTCACATTTCCAGTTGATATAGCTATTTGCAATTCTTCGGGTGACATGGATGAAAGCATCATCCGTGCAGTGTTGGAGCCAATCCCTGAAACCGAAATCAGCATTTGAAAAAGATCCCGTTCCCCGGATTCTGCAAAGCCATAGAGTGAAAAGACATCTTCGCGTATATGTTCATGAATAAAAAGCTGAGCTTCGCTTTTGTCTTTCAGTGCTTCATAAGTAAAAAGAGAGATATTTAGAAAATAACCGATACCATTGTTCTCAATGATAACATAGGCAGGTGTGGTCTGAGCAATTTTCCCGGAAATATATTCGTACATACTTATCTTCTTAAGGGTTACACATGGTTGAAATAGTTTTATTTAAACTTCTGTAAGAAATTTTCTGTTCTAATCGGATTAAATTATAAATAATCTATTGCGATGCTCAACTACCTGCAAGCTATAATTTTGCAAACTGATTTGTGTCATTATTCATGTCATCAAATTTATCTCCGGTTGATTACCTATTTGAACATTTCATCACCAAGATTCATGTCTTAATCAGGACAAAGTTTAAAAAATAAACCAAATTTTTAACTTCCGGCATAAAACTAATCTCTAACTTCTAGTCTGTACCCCAAGTTTCCAATGATCTGTTTTTTCCATTGGCAAACCTAGCAGATTTATATAGGTAAACTGCATGTTTTCAACTCTTATCCTGCTCTTTACCCCAGCCACGTGCCTTCAGTTCTATCTCCTCTCCGGCGTTAGTTTCAAGAATGTACCCTTTTGATTCATCCGTGATGTGTCCTATTACGAAAACATCTTTAAGCGATTTTCCTTCCTGCTCAATTTTTTGATAATCGTTGAGCGAAATGGTAAACAAAATTTCATAGTCTTCACCACCGTTCAGTGCGGCCACCAGCGGATTAATTTCCATCTCCTCGGCTAGGGTAGTAGTTGAGTGATCTATCGGAATTTTATTCTCATAAATGTTGCATCCTGTTCCTGAGGCTTTGCACAGGCGAAGCAAAACGGCAGCAAGGCTTTCTCTTATCAAGCTCATGGAGGAGGGAGTAAGCCCTGCCTCTTCCAGTTGAGAGAGCAAATCAATGCGGGCTTCCGGTTTCAGTTGGCGCTCCAGAGGATAGTCATAACCTCCAAAGTCCGGGTCGTTTTGTCCGGATTCTTTCATTACCTGCTTTTCACGTTCCAGTAGCTGCAAGCCCATAAAGGCAGCTCCCAGATCTCCGGTGACGCAAATTAAATCATTTTCTTTGGCTCCGATGCGGGTGATAGATTTTTTCTTTGGTGCAAACCCAAAAGCCGATGTAGAGACGGATAAGCCGGTCAAAGAAGAAGTTGGACGAAATCCTGTCAAATCCAGATTGTATTTCTGGCATGCCAAGGCTATTCCCTCCATAAATAAATCTACCGCTTCCAGTGATATTTTTCCACTGAGTCCCAGTGCCAGATTCAGATGTGACGGGTTGACTCCTGCAGCTATTATATCAGAGATTCCTGCCACAACGGCTTTGTATCCCAGGTGGCGGAGCGGATAGTAGGTCAAATCGAAATGAATACCCTCAAGCATCAGGTTATGTGACGAGATAAGTTCTTCTTCGTTGATGGTAACAATGGCGGCATCATTTTTTATTCCACAGATCGTATTTTCGCTTCTGGTTGGAAAACTTTTTTCGATGCGTTCGATGAGGCCAAAAAGGCCGACTTCTGAGAGTGGTGTAATCGGTTTGCTCATAATATCTCTTTGTAACTTCTAAAGTCCTTTTATTCTATGCAAAGATATAATAATTAGTCCGGTTTTAATTTTGTCGAAACAAATGTCAACAAGTCATACGAAAAGTAAAATGCCTGAGTAAATTTAGATTTAATCTAAATGTTTGGTAACTTTGTATTCAAATGAAACGACCATGGAGCTTTGATTTCTCAAATCTGCACAAAAGTGTATGTATAAAAGAATTCCGGGTTCCATCCGATCTTACGAAATAAATTTTTATACGGATGAATTGTTATTAAAACAATATATATGGGATAGAATGAACTCTATCTCCATTGTTATTGTTTAAAATACAGAACGATAATAATTGATATGGCAACAGAGCAAGATAAAATATTAGAAGAAGTAACCAAAGGGGAGTACAAATACGGTTTTTATACCGATATTGAAATGGATACTATCCCCAAAGGTTTGAACGAGGGGGTAGTTCGGGAAATCTCCAAACGGAAAGGAGAACCTGAGTTTATGTTGGAATTTCGTCTTGAAGCTTATCGTAACTGGCTGAAGATGAAGTCTCCTGAGTGGGCGCATCTGAATATTTCTGAAATAGATTTTCAGGACATAATTTATTATGCCGCTCCCAAGAATAAGCCTAAGCTGGATAGTATGGATGATGTTGATCCCGAGCTTAAAGCCACTTTCGATAAACTGGGGATTCCTCTTGAAGAACAGAAGCACCTGGCAGGAGTTGCAGTCGACGCTGTAATGGATAGTGTTTCTGTAAAGACTACTTTTCGTGAGACCCTCGCCGAGAAGGGTATTATTTTTTGCAGTATTAGCGAAGCCATCAGGGAATATCCTGATTTGGTAAGGAAACATCTGGGAAGCGTTGTTCCTCCTACCGACAACTTTTTTGCTGCCTTGAATTCGGCGGTTTTTTCCGATGGCTCGTTTGTTTATATCCCGAAAGGGGTGCGCAGCCCAGTGGAGTTGTCCACTTATTTTCGAATTAACGCAATGAATACCGGACAGTTTGAACGCACACTAATTGTCGCCGAAGATGACAGCTATGTGAGTTATCTGGAAGGTTGTACTGCCCCGCAGCGTGATGAAAATCAGTTGCATGCTGCTATTGTGGAAATAGTGGCTATGGAAAGGGCTGAAGTGAAATATTCAACCGTTCAGAACTGGTATCCCGGCGATAAAGATGGCAAAGGTGGAATCTATAATTTTGTTACCAAACGTGGAATCTGCAAAGGTGACTATTCCAAGATATCATGGACTCAGGTAGAAACCGGATCAGCTATTACCTGGAAATATCCCAGTTGTATTCTAATGGGCGATCACTCTTCCGGCGAGTTTTATTCTGTGGCACTGACCAATAACCATCAACAGGCCGACACCGGTACCAAAATGATTCATTTGGGAAAAAATACCAAAAGTCTGGTGGTTTCCAAAGGTATTTCTGCCGGTAAAAGCCAAAACAGTTACCGCGGATTGGTGAAAGTTTCTAAAAGAGCACATAATGCCCGGAATTTTTCTCAGTGTGATTCACTGTTGATGGGTGATAAATGTGGCGCTCATACATTTCCTTATCTGGAAATAAACAACAACTCCGCTAAGGTGGAGCACGAAGCAACAACTTCCAAAATCGGAGAGGATCAAATCTTTTATTGTAATCAGAGAGGGATTGATACTGAGACGGCTGTGGGGTTGATTGTGAACGGATATGTGAAAGAAGTCATCAATCAGTTGCCCATGGAGTTTGCTGTTGAGGCTCAAAAATTGCTTGAAATCAGTTTGGAAGGTAGTGTAGGGTAGATCCTTGCACTTTTATATTTAGGAAAATACATTTTGGAATTTGGTAAGCCGTGTGATATTGCAGAATTCCAATTTATCTAATCATTATACTAAGTTCAGAAAATATGCTTTCGATAAAAAACCTACATGCTAAAATAGACGATAAAGAGATCCTCAGAGGTATAGACCTGAAAGTGAAACCCGGGGAAGTGCATGCCATTATGGGGCCCAATGGTTCCGGGAAAAGTACATTGGCTGCGGTGTTGGCCGGAAACGAGATGTTTGAGGTGAGTGAGGGAGAAGTGCTGTTTAATGGTAAAGATATTCTGGATATGGCTCCTGAAGACAGAGCCCGGGAAGGACTGTTTTTGAGCTTTCAGTATCCGGTTGAAATTCCCGGTGTGAGCATGGTTAATTTTTTGCGGACTTCCATTAACGAATTACGAAAATACAGAGACGAAAAGCCTCTTTCAGCAAGTGAGTTTCTGAAACTAATGAGAGAGAAGAAAAGTTTGGTTGAAATTGATTCGGATCTGACCAACCGATCGGTTAATGAGGGGTTTAGCGGAGGTGAAAAAAAGAAAAACGAGATTTTCCAGATGGCTATGCTGGAACCAAAACTTTCTTTGTTGGATGAAACAGATTCAGGACTTGATATTGATGCGTTGAGGATTGTTGCCAACGGAGTTAATAAACTGAGGCGTCCCGATAATGCTACTGTTCTAATTACACATTATCAGCGGCTTTTGGATTATATTATCCCCGATTTTGTGCATGTACTTTATCATGGAAGAATAGTCAAAACCGGGGGAAAAGAGCTTGCTCATGAGCTGGAAGCCAATGGTTACGATTGGATTAGGAAAGAATTTGTAGATTAATGGACCAATAATCCAGGCTAGCATCTAATATTTAAAATCAAACGATCTATTGATGGATAATGTAATCAAAAATATCATTGGTAAGGACATCTCCCTGGTTGAGATGTTTGCCGAAAACAGAGAGGAGATCACAGCGCATTCATCCGAAATCCTTAATGGTTTGCGTGATGAGGCCTTCGATGCTTTTCAGGAGTTGGGAATTCCTACCAATAAATTTGAGAACTATAAATATACGAATCTTCAGCCTCTTTTCAACGGGGATTATACTTTTTCATTAAAACCGGGATCTTTTACGGAAAATGTGGAAGATGTTTTTTCCTGTGATGTTCATGCCTTGGATTCCATTATCATTTATCTGATAAATGGATGGTATTACTCCCGCAATAATTTGGGTGATTTGCCCAAGGGTTTGAAAATTGGAAGTCTTGCTCAAGTGGCTAAAGAAGAACCCGAATTACTTGAAAAATATTATGGTACCCGTGCTCCTCATTTATCAGATGGCTTGGTTGCTTTTAATACAATGTTTGCGCAGGATGGTTTTTTTGTTCATGTCCCCAAAGGGATGGTTGTCGAAAAACCTATTCAGATAGTAAATATTCTTATGTCAGAAGAACCCCTGATGACTACCCAACGGAACCTGGTGGTGATGGGGGATAACAGCGAAGCCATAATTATGGTGTGCGACCATACTCTTTCCACAGGAAAGTTTGTGATGAACACCGTTACCGAAGGTTATGTAGGAAAAGATGCGCGGTTGGATTTTTACAATCTGCAAAATCAGCACAATGCGACCACTCAGGTGGCAGGATTCTATTTCGAGCAGCACGAGAATTCACATTTGGCTACTAACAACCTCACGCTGCATGCCGGCGTGGCGCGTAATAATATAGAATTAAAACTGGCGGGAGGCCATGCGCAGGGTCATGCTTATGGATTGTATTTGCTGGATAAAAATCAGCATGTGGATAATTTTTCTTACATAGATCATGCTGTTCCGGAATGTTTTAGTGATGAGTTGTTTAAAGGTGTGCTTGATGATCATTCTACTGGAGTTTTTACCGGAAAAATCATGGTTCGTCCTGATGCACAGCAAACCAATGCTTATCAGTCGAATAATAATTTGTTACTGACCAATGATGCTAAAATGAATACTAAGCCACAGTTGGAAATTTATGCAGACGATGTGAAATGTAGTCACGGAGCAACGGTGGGACAGATTGACGAGAATGCAATGTTCTATTTAAGAACCCGGGGTATAAACAAAGAGGAGGCCACCATTTTGTTGATGTATGCCTTTGCCTATGAGGTAATTGAAAAGATTAAAGTGAAGCCTTTGCGTGAGCAGATCAGGGCCTTGGTGGAGAAGCGCTTTCGTGGAGAACTCGACAAGTGTGATTCCTGTGTGGTGTGCGGGCAGAAAAAGTCTGATGTAACCTGCCTTTAGAAATAGTTTGATGTAATAAGTAATTGGTACCGATCCCTGTTGGTGGGTACGGTTTAGAGGTTTTAATGATATGGCTTTTGATATTCAAAAAATTAGGAATGATTTTCCCATTCTAGACCTGAAGGTAAATAGTAAACCATTGGTATATCTGGACAATGCGGCTACCACTCAGAAACCCTTAGTCGTCATTGATGCAGAAGCTAATGTTTACAGAGCTTTTAACAGCAATATTCACAGGGGAGTCCATCATTTAAGCAACCTCTGTACCGAAGCTTTTGAGGATGTCCGAAAGAAAGTCGCTGGTTTTATTAATGCCGACTCAACAGATGAGGTTATTTTCACAAGTGGAACCACCGAATCAGTTAATCTGCTTTCCTTTTCTTTTGGCGAATCTTTTCTTGATGAAGGCGATGAGATTATTCTCACCGAAATGGAACATCACAGCAATATTGTTCCATGGCAGTTGCTGGCCCAAAGACGTGGAATTGGTATTAAGGTGGTGCCCGTAACCGATACCGGAGAGTTGGATCTTCAGGTTTTTAGTAAATTACTTAACCATAAGACACGGTTGGTAGCGGTTACCCATATTAGTAATGTAATGGGAACTATTAACCCGGTTGAAGAACTAATATCTTTGGCACATGATGCTGATGTTCCGGTTATGATCGATGGGGCCCAGGCTATTCATCATATGGCGATTGATGTTCAAAAACTCGATTGCGATTTTTACGTTTTTAGTGGTCATAAGATGTATGCACCCACAGGAGTAGGGGTGCTATATGGTAAACGCAAATGGCTGGAACAGATGAATCCCTATCAGGGGGGAGGAGAAATGATTGACAAAGTTTCTTTTTCCGGAACCACCTTTAATGAATTACCATACAAGTTTGAGGCAGGTACTCCCAATTATGGAGGAGTTGTGGGGTTGGGTGCTGCGATTGACTATTTAGAGGCCAACAGGTTAAATGAGATTTGGGCTTACGAGCACGAATTGTTTGACTATGCCATGGAACAGATGCAGGCAATTCCCGAAATACGTTTTGTCGGACAGGCGGAGAGTCATACAAGTGTAATTTCTTTTCTTTTAGGAAATTCTCATCCTTTTGATGTGGGAACGCTTTTGGATAAACTTGGTTTTGCATTGCGAACAGGAAATCATTGTGCTCAGCCTTTGATGGATCGTTTTCAGATACCCGGAACAATAAGAGCTTCCTTTGCTTTTTATAACACCAAAGATGAAATTGATCGTTTGGTAGAAGCATTGTTACGCGTTGGGGCAATGCTGGGGTAATATTACTTTTCCATGAAATTGTATTGAATGTGATGCAAAATTAATTCGTTGGACAATAAAGCAGGTTCGACCGGGCCGCTTTTATCTTTGAAAAAAATAAAACATGACCATAAAAGAAAAACAAGAAGAAGTTATTGATGAATTTTCAGCTTTGGACGACTGGATGGATAAATACTCCCTGCTTATAGAGTATGGTAATGAACTTGATTCTTTTGATGAAGCCCATCGTCAGGGACAGAATTTGATTGAAGGATGCCAGTCAAAAGTTTGGTTGCATGCAGAATTGAAAGACAATAAAATTGTATTTCAGGGTGATAGTGATGCCATTATTGTTAAAGGAATTGTGGCTTTACTGTTGCGTGTGCTTTCCGGGCATACACCCGACGAAATTTTGGAGAGCGATCTCTTTTTTATTGATGAAATAGGATTGAAAGAACATTTGTCACCCACCCGCAGCAATGGATTGGTGGCTATGGTAAAGCAAATGAAAGCATATGCACTCGCCTTCAAGGCAAAGATGGGCTAAGAAAAACTGCACTCAGGGAACTGTGAAATTGTTTGATGTAAAAGGAGAAGACTATGGACACAGAATTTCTTAATACAGAAACCGATATCGTAAAGGCACTTAAAACCATTTATGATCCCGAAATTCCGGTTAATATTTATGATTTGGGACTTATTTATGAAATTGATGTACGCGAGGAGGGTAAAGTAAGAGTTGTAATGACTCTGACTTCTCCCAATTGTCCCGTGGCCGAATCACTACCCGAAGAGGTATATGAAAAGGTGATGTCTGTTGAAGGAGTGAAAGAGGTTGAGTTGAATCTTACTTTTGATCCCCCATGGACTAAAGACATGCTTTCTGAAGAAGCATTATTGGAATTGGGACTTTTGTAATATTTTTCATGATGAAACGAGCATGGTAATGTTTGTGTCAAAAGGACATGTATAAGTTCGTGTATGTGAGTTCCATCAGACCAATTATTTAGACGAATTTTATACTGATGAATCTGATTGCAGAGCAGCGTGGTCAAATGATCCGTCAAAAAGGACTGGAGCTGGGATTTGATGATATTGCTTTTGTTGAGGCTCAGTTTTTGGAGAAAGAAGCGGAAGCTTATGACCGGTGGGTAGAGAAAGGATATCATGCTGGTATGGATTATATGGTTCGTAACCGGGATAAGCGGAATGACCCGCGACTTTTGGTTGATGGTACAAAATCTGTCGTGGTGGTGCTGCAAAATTACAAACCCGACCGGGATGTTCATCTGATATCTGATTTTAAGATTTCCAAATACGCTTACGGGCGCGACTATCACAAGGTGTTAAAAAACAAGCTGAAAAAACTCATGTCGTTTATTCACTCTGAGGTTGCTCCCGAATCTGATGGTCGTTTCTTTGTTGACTCTGCACCTGTTTCCGAGCGTTCGCTGGCCGCCCGTGCCGGACTTGGATGGATAGGGAAAAACACTAATCTGATTCACCCGCGGCTGGGGTCATTTGTTTTTATTGGAGAGATTTTTTTGAACATTGAACTCCCTTATGGGGAGAAGATAAAGGAGGCTTGTGGTGGATGTACCCGCTGCCTTAATGCCTGCCCCACCGGCGCTTTAACTAAGGCTTACCAGCTCGATTCCAATAAATGCATCTCCTATCTTACGATTGAAAACAAAGGGCATATATCCGAGGAATATGCCGGACAATTTGATGGATGGATATTTGGGTGTGATATTTGTCAGGATGTTTGTCCGTGGAACTGGAAAGCACGACCACACAATGTGCCTGATTTTAAATTAAGACAGGTCTTTGAGGAGATGTCCAATGACGACTGGCGTTCATTGAAAGAATCATCTTTCGATGAATTGTCAAAGGGTAGTGCAATACGACGGGCCGGATTTCAGGGAATTATGCGAAATCTCCGTTTTATTGAATTAAAAAATGATTGAGCTTAATTCAGTTTTTATCAGTGTTGAAAATTGTAACAACTACTCTGCGCTCGTTTATGGGGCCGTCAAATTCACAAAGAAAAATGTTCTGCCATCTTGAAAGTCCCATTTTTCCATTTATCACGGGAATGGTTTCCGAAGGCCCTATAAAACCAGCTTTTAGATGGGAATCTCCGTTGTTGTCCTGGGTGTCGTGCTGCCAAACACCATGGGGAACCATCTTTTTTAGCCAGTTGAGAACATCTGTTTGCACCGAGTCATCCCAGTTCTCCTGGATCATAATGCCTGCTGTTGCTCCCTGAACGTAAACATTTACCATTCCTGTTATTACGGCTGATTTGGTAACAACCTCTGAAACCTGGTTCGTTATATCAACCATCTGGTCATGTGTATTTGTTTTGAATGTGAGTATTTGTTGCATAATTAATGTTTTGTGGATTTTTTGCTACATGTTGTAACTAAGTTAAGGGGAAGTATTGTCTTATTTTACGTTGAAATATTACTGATTATTTTGTGTGATAGCAGTTAAAAATAAAAAAGAGTCGTGAACTTTGAAAATTTATTCTTTCGGTTTTTCAATTATGTTTTCTTTGTCTGTTTTTGGTAATGAAGCGAAGCAGATTTAAACCTTTATGAAAAGCAAATGAAAAAGATCGTTGTATAAGGGAAAATGGCCCGGAAATTGATGGTTTTTATTTATTGTTAAAAATTAACTAAATTTAGCACTACTGAGTGCTTCTTCAAATGTTTATAGTATGTTGTTTAATGCTATGTTTGCCCCCGTTTTAATAGAAGAGTCAAAGCGCATAATGCAGCACAAGGAATTTAATCTGGTTACTGCAGACGGGGTTTTTCTTATTGGTCATCTTTGGAAGCCGGTGGAAAAGCCCAGAGCCAGTATAATTATTGTTCATGGAATCGGTGAACACTCACTTCGATATGATTCCTGGGCTAAGAAATTTTGTGAACATGGTTATATAGTTTATTCAGTTGATTTACGGGGGCATGGGCTTTCCGAAGGGAGAAGAGGGCATATTGACAATTTAAATAATTATCTGGATGATATAAGTTGTTTGGTCAGAAGGGTAAAACATAACTGGGACGAAGTTCCCGTGTTCCTTTATGGACATAGTATGGGGGGCAACATTGTATTGAGTTTTCTTCTTCGAAAACGCCAGGATTTTGCAGGTGCTATCATTACATCCCCTTGGCTAAAACTCGTTAATCCGCCTTCTTCTTTTTTTCAGAAAGTTGCAGCTTATATGAATTATTTTTTCCCTGGTATGACTTTTTCCACGGGGATTAAATCCAAGGAACTAAGTTCTGTGCCCAAACTACAGAAAGCCAGTGACTGTGATAAGTTGATGCATCATAAAATTTCTGTCCGGTTGTTTAATGAATTAAATCGATCCTCCCTGATGATATTGGAGCGCCATTCCCGGTTTTATATACCTATGTTTTTTGCTCATGGTACCAGCGATGTAATTACCGATTTTGGAGCTACGAGGCAACTGGCAGATAAAATTGGAGAGAACGCCAGGTTTTTTGGTGCTAAAAATGCCAGGCATGAATTGCATTGCGAGCCTGTAGCAGAAGATTTATTTTTTTTTGTAAGTTCATGGTTGTCTGATCAACTTAAAGGTAACAAACATGCAAACTAAATTCAGGACTGTAGTTGGGATTGATAAGCTTGACTTTTCTATTGATGCAGGCTCAGAGATATTACTACTAGGCTCTTGTTTTTCTGATAATATTGGACGCAGATTTGTTGAATCCCGCCTTAAAGCTACTGTTAATCCTTTTGGTGTTGTTTACAATCCTTATTCTATTAAAGTATTGATAGAAAGAGCTATGAGATTTGATCTGTGTAGTGAAAAGGAACTTGTACAGAGAAATGATATGTGGCATCATTTTGATTTTCACGGTTCATTTAGTGATCAGGACAAAGCCGTTGTTTGCCGTAATATTAATCAAGCTATTGAAGAAACTCACCATATTCTTAAGAGTATTAATGTTCTTATTCTTACTTTCGGATCTTCTTTTGTTTATGAACGGGAAGACAATTCTGAAATAGTAGCCAATTGCCACAAGTTTCCTGCAGATTTCTTTTCCCGGTACCGACTTGATGCAGAAGAGATTGCATCCGCCTACAGAGAGATGATGATTTCTGTCAGAATGCTTAACCCAGAGGTGAAGTTTATTTTTACAGTGAGCCCTGTTCGACACTGGAAAGATGGAGCGCATGGGAACCAGCTAAGTAAGTCTGTTCTTTTTCTTGCTATCGACAAGCTCGTTGAGTGGTTTGAGGGTGTCAGCTATTTTCCGGTGTATGAGATTGTAATAGATGAGCTTCGCGACTACAGATTTTACGATCCTAAAATGTTTAATCCTTCTTCACAGGCCATCGATTATATCTGGCAGCGTTTCTGTGAAACGGTTCTTTCTCCGAGGGCAAGAAAGTTTGTTGATTTATCGTCCAGAATTTCAAAGGCCCGAAATCACAGAATTGTAAATGTTTCTAAACAGGAATCTTTGACTTTTTTGGAGAAATCATTGAGAATGGTAGAAGATATTCAAATTCAGTTTCCTGAAGCAGACCTGACTGAAGACCTGCATTACTTCCGGAATTTTCTCTCTAAATACAGACACGCTTAAAATTTTCCTTTCAAAACCTGCGTGGAGATTATGTGTTTTTCTAGCCTGTTGACCGGATTTCTCGTTTCATTATGGTTAAAAAAGATTAACAAATGTTTTTATGTTTTTAAAAGCATTCTTATATTTAATACGTAAAATCGATTGTTTAACTTATTTATGGCGGCTTACCGGGGTGTTGAAATTTTCCAAATTTTTGATGATATCCATTTGCAACAGGTTATTTTGGGGAGAATGAATTTGTTTTAAGCGTTTTTATTTTTCTGTTGCTCCGGGACAATGTTTTGCTGATGATTATTGGTTGTCAGTAGGATGTTGTATTGCTTTTCAATTGATTATTATTGGTGGTAAGTTTATAGGTATAAAGGTATTCTCTTTACCGAAAAAATGTATCAATTTTTTATTTTTTTAATAGTTGAACTGGGGGCACATTGCGGATGATAAATAACCGATTGATTTTTGGAGACTTTCTGGTTATCTTGAATGAAAATTTTAACCCTCGTTATTTTGATAAACTAACCTAAAAATTTTTATATGGCCTATTATCAACTGGAAAAGGATCGTCTTGTTAATCTTGAATATTCTCTGCATCGGGAAATACTCAGGACCAACCGTGCAGGATCCTATAGCAGTACTACAATCATTGGATGCAATACCCGCAAGTATCATGGATTATTGGTTTGTCCGCTGAAAGAACTGGGCGGAGATCACTTTGTATTATTGTCATCTCTTGATTTGTCTGTGGAACAGCATGATCAGGTATTTAATCTGGGGATTCATAAGTATTTTGGAAGCCATTATGAGCCTAAAGGACATAAGTATCTTATTAATCTGGAAATTGATGATATTCCTAAACGTCATTATCGGGTGGGAGGAGTAATATTATCAACAGAAATGGTTTTGGTTGAGAAAGAAGAACAATTACTTTTCAAGATAACACTTGAAGATGCTCATTCTCCTACCAAAGTAAGATTTAAACCATTTCTTGCGTTTCGAAATGTTCATGAACTTACTTATCAGAATTTAGATGCTAATACCCGATATCAGGAGGTTGATAATGGTATTTCGGTAAGAATGTACGAAGGGTTTCCATCTCTGTTCCTGCAATCCAGTAAGGAAATTGAGTTTATTCCCGTCCCTGACTGGTATCTTGGTGTGGAATATCTTAAGGAACAAGATCGGGGCTATCCTTTTAAGGAGGATCTTTTTGTACCTGGGTATTTTGAGGTGGAAATAAAAAAGGGAGAAACTATCATTATGTCTGCTGGGACAGGACTTGCAAAACCAAATGGGTTGAAGGCCAAGTTTACAAGGGAGAAAAAGAAACGAATTCCCCGCGATAGTATGATAAACAATCTTCTGAATTCGGGGCAGCAATTTCTTTTGACCAACGATAAACATTCACGCCTTATGGCTGGTTATCATTGGTATAAAGAACGTCATCGTGATACTTTGCTTGCCTTGCCGGGGCTTTCTTGTTATCAGGAGAACAAGCAGGTATATCGCAATATTCTTGAGTCTGTTGCAATAATCATTGAAGAGGAATATCTGTCCCGAAACAAAAGTCTGCTGAGGAAAGATATTGATGTGCCGCTTTGGTTTTTCTGGACAGTTCATCAATGCCGGATGATTTGTAGTCCTCTCGAAGTATGGGGGAGATATAAAAATGTAATGAAGGCCGTTCTGGATCATTACAGGCAATTGGAGGAAGAATCATTTCGGATGGAGGGAAACGGGCTTTTATATGCTAAAAAAGAGGGAGTTCCTCTTTCCTGGATGGATTCCATAGTGGATGGTAAACCTGTAACCTGGCGTCCGGGGCTTACTGTTGAATTGAATGCCCTCTGGTATAATGCTCTTTGCTTTTTTGTTTATCTGGCCAATGAGGCAGGAGAACCTGAAGTTGGAGAGCCGTATAAACAATTGGCAGATAATGTGAAAGAGTCTTTTGTTCAGACTTTTTGGAATTCTGAAGATAAATGTTTGTTTGATTATGTGGACGGAACTTATAAGGATTATTCCATTCGTCCCAATCAGTTGATGGCAGCAGCACTTCCCTTTTCACCTCTAAATATAGAGCAACGCAAAGCCATTGTTGATGTGGTTAAAAAAGAACTTTTCACACCACGTGGTATCCGTACGTTATCTCCTCAGGATCATAAATATAAAGGGGTGTGTGAAGGCAATCAGCAACAAAGGGATATGGCGTTACATCAGGGTAGTGTATTTCCCTGGCTGGCTTCTTTTTTTGCAGAGGCCTATCTTGATATTCACAAGCAGGGAGGACTTTCTTTTGTGAAGCGGATTTTAGAAGATTTTGAAGATGAGATGAAAAACCATTGCGTGGGTACCATTTCTGAATATTTTAACGGTAATCCTCCACATGTAGGTAAAGGAGCCATTTCAATGGCCTGGAACGTTGGGGGAGTCCTTAGTATTATTAACTTAATTGATAAATATAGTAACCAATGAGGGTATTAATGTTTGGCTGGGAGTTCCCCCCGCATATTTCCGGTGG
>CAYOFH010000060.1:0-18861 GCA_964403175.1 uncultured Marinilabiliaceae bacterium | reverse complement strand
CCCTGTCCAATGAGCCGTTCAATACGATTGGTGATTTTTAAAACGATAAAAACAACCACTATATTCAGGAAGAGTGCAGAAATGATATTAATTGTGGCATATTCGGCACGCAGGGCCAGAAGAGTAGTAAAGGAACCTGCGCCGGCAATCAACGGAAAAGCAATTGGCACCAGTGATGCGCCACTTGGGGAGTCATGTCTGAAAATGGTTACCCCTAAAATCATTTCAAGGGCAATCATGAAGAGTACAAAAGAGCCCGCTATGGCAAAAGATGAGATATCCACACCAAATAGTCCTAACAGTGCTTTTCCCACAAATAAGAATGTGATCAGGATAGAAAAGGAAACTACTGAAGCCTGTGTGGCATTAATCTTATTTCCCTTGTTGCGAAGGTCTATGATGATCGGAATAGATCCCAGAATATCAATAACAGCAAAAAGGACTATGAAAGCGGATACAATTTCAAGGAAATTAAACCCCATGATTATTGGTTTTATAGTTCTTAAAATGTTGATTTATTTTGCTTTTAGGAATGTGAATTGATCCCGAAAGGCTTAAAACAAATGTAGGAATAATTCCGACTTTTTAAGAATGTCAAAAATCATGGAAAATATGGTATTGAACCTCTCTATGTTGTTTCCATCTTCATAATTAAATATTGGAGAATTATCAAGTTTTTGTATTAAGCCTGTTTTGTACATGAATGTTCATTCTGGGATATTCAAATATTAAGAAACACAACAACGGCAGATAAAAAGGATACAGGAAATAACGAAACGAACCAGTTTGCGAGTTTAACACGACCAGAAATCTAGCCTGATAGAGATGGCCTGGGGGTAAACAAAATGAGCGGGGCGGAGGAGAAAGTGTTAAAAAAAAAGGCCGGTTCGGGCAGAACCGGCCTTTTGGGGTAACGAAGTTTTCAGTGAGACTGTCCCAATAGACATAAGTTGAGAGTCTTTTGTCATTGGTAACATAGTGAAGAATCTCCTAAATAATGATCTTCAAAATGTAAAAACAATGACCATCGAGGCTTTTGGAACAGCCCCATGCCTAATATGGGTGCAGAATTTACTCGATAATGGTCATTTCATCAATAAGATTAGTAGCTCCGGCGTATTTGTCAACAATGAATAAAACATAGCGGATGTCCACATTGATACATTTTTGAAGTTCATTTTCAAAAGCTATGTCTCCGCTCATTGCTTCCCAGTTACCATCGAAAGCCAGACCAAACAGATGTCCTTCGCCATTGATCACCGGACTTCCGCTATTCCCTCCTGTAATGTCGTTGTCGGTGGTAAAGTTAACATACATACGTCCGTCTTCGTTGGCATAGCGTCCGTAATCTTTTTCTTCGTAAAGTTTTTTCAATTTTTCGGGAACTGCAAACTCATAATCATCGGGTTTTTCTTTTTCCATTACTCCTTTAAGTGTGGTGTAATGCTTGTAAATTACTGCATCACGCGCCTCGTAGTCACCCACTTCGCCATAACTCAGCCGCATGGAGAAGTTTGCATCATCGTAATATACCTTATCGGGATTCATGGTCTGTAGTCCTTCGATAAACAAACGGTGGTTTTTCGTTATAGTCATGTTTGATTCCCTGGTTTTATCTAATAAAGAAAGATAAAGGTCTATAGTGGATTTTCCAGCCTTATAGGCAGGATCTTTTTGGAGAGTTTTCAGTTTTGGATTTTCCAGGAAGCTATTCAAATCATCACTGTTGACAAACAAGGACTTTTTAAAGAGTTTATCTGCGAAAGCTTTAAATCCATCCTCTTTGTCCGTCTTTATGTCTTCGAAAAAAGAAGGGTGGAATTCAGAGTCAATCTCATCGTAATACAGATTGAAAAGGGCCTCCATTACCTTCTGATCGGTAGGTGCATGATAATCTTTAAAGAACTCTTTGGATCTTTCTTTCATTTGTTCTACGGCAGCCGATATTTTTTCTTCGTCCTCCTCTTCCAGAGCTTTTTCCAGATCGCGGGCTGATAGTGCAAAGGATAAAATCTCGGTTCCGCGCAGCATGCACTCACGCATGAAGTTCTGCGCCAGATAGTAAGGAGCCCGGTCGCTATAGGCTTTTTCCAGGTCGGTAAGTACATCTCCAAATCTGGCTTTGCGGTCAGTATCCTGACTTACCCAATTTTTAAACTCTTTTTCCAGTTCTTGTTTCTTGGCAATAACGTTTAGATTTTTGAGTCCGCGGTTCATTCCAATACTGTTTTTCCAGTAATTGGAGCTTCGTGAAAATTTGGAAGCATATTGGAGTCTGATTTTTTCACTGCTTCTCATAGCTTCCTGCCAAATCTCTTGTTTTACGCCACGTGGATTGATTAATGAATAGTTGTAAATATTCATCCGTTCATCAATTCCCCATGAAGTAAGATAACGCTCGGTGCTTCCGGGGAATCCCAGTGTCATGGCGAAATCGTCTTTTTTATAACCTTTTAGAGATATGGGAAGATGATGCGCAGGCTTCAGAGGCTTGTTATCGGCAGAATATTCGGCTGGATTACCATCGGCATCAGCATAAACGCGGAACATGGCAAAATCGCCTGTGTGACGTGGCCACATCCAATTGTCCGTGTCATGGCCAAATTTTCCGATGGATGAAGGAGGAGCTCCCACAAAACGTACATCATTGAATACTTCGTAAACGATCAGGTAATACTGGTTTCCGCCGTAGAAATCACGAACCAGGGCACGGTAGTGGGTATCCCCTTTTACGCTGTCAGCAATTTGAGACGAAATGCTGTCAACAGCATTTCTACGCTCATCTTCAGTCATTGTTTCCGTCAGGCCGGCTTCAATCTTCTCCGTTACATCTTCCATGCGTTTCATGAATGTAACTGATAGTCCGGGGGTTGGGATTTCTTCTTCCAGACTCTTTGCCCAGAATCCGTCTTCCAGATAGTTGTTTTCAACTGAACTTAGTTCCTGAATTTTTCCGTAGCCACAGTGGTGGTTCGTTAGAATCAGGCCTTGATCGGAGATGAGTTCTCCGGTGCAGCCGCCACCAAATATCACGATGGCATCCTTCAGGCTGGACTGATTGACACTGTAAATGTCTTCTGCAGAAAGCTGAAGCCCTTTTTCCTGCATTTTTTCAATATTCAGTTTTTTGATCAGTGGCAACAGCCACATTCCTTCATCAGCTTTTAGTGTGCCTGTAAATCCTATTACAAGGGCCACTACCAGCGCGCTCATTTTCTTCATTTTTTTCTTCTTTTGGTTTCTACAACCGCGCGTTTAGCTGTCTGCGGTTGCTTTAATTACGGTTTATCTTTTGTTATGAGATTGTAAAGATAATAATCTATGATCAAATAGTCTTGGAAAATGCGCTATCTGTTTCTGTTTTGCTTGTTGATTGTTTTAGTTAAGAGATATATAAGATGGTACTTGGAAAAGGAAGGCTTTTTCTTTTTAGGGATAAAATAAGCAATGTATATGGCAGATTAAAATAGATTGTCTGTAATTTTGATTGTTATATCATATCAGACTATGGAGTAAAATAATGATTTAATAAACAGTTTTGGAACGTTTATCATTAAAACGACCCCATTGTCATAAAACTTCTTGAAGTTTGTTGAAAGACAATGTAAATTGGCTATTGGTTTTTTAGAGGTAATTAATTTTTTATTTTAAATTAAAACTCAGGATCATGAAGAGATTTATGTTTTTTGCAGTTGCAATGCTTTTTGCAACTGTTGTTTCTGCTCAGTTTAGAGTAGGTGGTGGATTAACCATTGGTACCAAATCAGGTGGGATAAGTGATGATGGAGATGAAAAATTAGGAATAGGTTTAAATGTAAGGGGTGATTATGCTTTTAATGAAAGTTGGTCTGTTGTTCCCGGTTTTACCTATTTCTTTGCTTCAGCACCTTCCGACGTTGATTTAACTTACTGGCAGTTGAATGCTGATGTCCACTATCGATTTCATTCAGAGGCGGATATGGGAATTTACGCATTAGGCGGAATAAACTATAGTTATGTCAAAATTGATTGGGATACAGGAAACGAATACTGGGATGGTTCTTCGGATGATAGCGAAATAGGACTCAATCTTGGTATTGGTGCCAATATGCGACAGTTTTACGGAGAGTTAAAGTATGACACTGCTTTTGAGCAGGTAGCCTTATCGGCAGGTATCTACTTTTGATTTTTTCTTATAAAACTTACAGAAAACCGGCAGTCTTTATTGATTTGCCGGTTTTTTTGTGAGCAAATTTAAGGGATGGATAAATCAGGTATTGGATTCATTATCTATTTTATCTGGAGGGAATTTTAACAAAGTTGTAGGAAGCTGGTAAGATTGATTTTATGCATTATTTTTCTGTAGGTTTGGAAACTTTAAGAAAAAAATGGGTAATGGTTGGTTCATTTGGAATATATTTTATTTGAGAGCTATTATTGTTTGTGGATTATTGAATTGGGCGTGACTTTTTGACTAAAAATAGTTTACTTTTGAGTCAATATTGTTAATTTTAATATCATTTTGTTAGTTTTGCTTATCCTTAATGTTAACCCTAAAGCAATGAGAAACGTATTCTTCCAATTAATTATTTTCTTCTTCTTAATTACTTCCGTTTTCTTTAGTCAAACTAAATCTGGAGCAAGTCCGGTGTTTAATATCTCAACCTATTGTGGCGATGAAACAGGGAATGGATATTCTCTTGCTGTTCCTGCGATAGAAACTATTGACAGAATTGAACGGACAGAAAAATTCTTTTTTCAACCAACGATTTTAGCAGAGCCTGTGAATATCTCTTTTAAGTCAGGTAATAATCCAATTGGAAGGGTGTTACTTTAATGTTGAAGCAGATTCCCGGATTTATGTACGGATGTGCATAAAGTGAATTAATATATAGTCTTGAGATGATAATTAAAAATTTATTTCTAATAACAATTAATTGAATCAAATGAAAAACATTTTCTTTTATTCTTTACTGGCATTTTTTGCATTCGGTTGTACCACACAATAGAAAGTAGTAAAAGTTGAACCACAGGTTCAGGAAATTCAGGAGGTCAAGCCGGTTTTAAAACGAAAAGTGGCTATTGGTCGTTTCTCTAATGAAACTCAATATGCAAAAGGGGTTTTTTATGAGAAAGAAAATGATCCTATTGCAAAACAGGCTCTTGATATTTTGTCGACAAAACTGGCTTCAACCGGGAAATTCATTCTTCTGGAAAGGCAGGATTTTGATAAAATAATGGACGAAATAAAGCTCGCCGGAAAAGAGGGAATGAAAAAGGTGGGGGCCGATTATTTGATCATAGGTTCTGTTACAGAATTCGGTAGAAAAAACGTTGGAGATGTTAATGCATTTTCCCGCAGTAAAACACAAGTTGTTCAAGCCGGTGTGAGTCTTCGTCTGGTTGATGTTTCAACCGGACAAATAATATATTCGGAAGAGACAAAAGGACAAGCCGAAACTACTAATAAGACTGTAATGGGACTCGGGGAAAGAACCGATTACGATGCAACCTTAAGTGACAAGGCTATTTCTGCTGCGATCTCTAAATTAGTAGAGAATGTAATTAACAATTGCATGGAGCGGCCCTGGAAATCATATTTCTTATCTTATGATGAAAATGGAGTATTGATTGCCGGAGGAGAAAGCCAGGGGCTTTCTGTTGGAGATAGTTTTTCTGTAGTAGAAAGGGGTAAAACTATTGAGAACCCACAAACCGGGATGATGATGGAATTGCCAGGCAAGGAAGTTGGGCAGGTGAAGGTTGATTTTGTTGGAGGTGAAACCCCTCAGGATGAATTTGCCATGGTGTCTTTTGTTTCGGGTGATATTGATAAGACCAATCTGGAAAATTATTATATCAAGGAAATAAAAGAATAGTTTGTAACCTTATTTAAAAAGAAACCCGATGAGAAAAATTTTAAGTTTAACAGCAATTTTTTTGATTTTCCTGACTGGATGTACGGGAGTTAAAAGTGTAACTTCCGGCCTTGAAGATGAGGCATTTCTTGTTATTGAAGGAGATCCTGCTAAATACGGTGAAGTACTTGTTAAAGTGAATGATGATATAGAATTCACTGCAAAAGTGAATAAGCCTAATGCTAATAGACCGAAAGGTGAAGTATATGCCATTTCGCCAGGATCTCATATTGTGAGTGTTTCTTCCAATGGGCAGGTAGTTTATAGAAAGAAAATTTATATTTCAACTCAGGAAACCCGAAAAATTGAATTACCATGAAAAAAGTGTTTTTTGTATTTTTTGCCCTTTTGTTGCTGTCAGCATGCACCGTTAATAAACCCTTATACACCTGGGCTGATTATGAGAAGGCAAGCTATAATTATTTGAAGAAATCTGATGAAAAGGCTACTCAGGTTTTAATTGAGAATTATCAGGAAGTTATTGAAAAACAAAAGGGAACGAGAGGTGTTGTACCTCCCGGGATTTATGCAGATTATGGATTTATTTTACTTCAGTCCGACAGGGCAGCAGAAGGAAAGCAAATGTTGCAAAGGGAAATTGCTTTATATCCTGAATCAGAAGTTTTTATTTCGCGAATCTTGAAAATGCTTGAGTAATGAAAAAATATTTGATTGTTTTTGTTTTGGCAGCCTTAATTGCTGTAAGTTGTACAATGACAAAACCTGTGGCTAAATCAGATGCCTATACCGGGATGTATGAGGAAAAGCCGCTGACCGTTTTATTAATGCCTCCGGTAAACAGAAGCACTAATGTGGAAGCGAAGGAGTATTTCCATTCTTCTCTTAATGTTCCACTTGCCAATTTAGGTTATTATGTTATTCCTCCTTTTTTGTCAATTGAAATGCTTAAAAGAGAAAGTGCTTATGATTCTGAATTATTTCTGAATTCATCACTGAAAAAATTTGGAGAGGTTTTCGGTGCTGATATTGCGTTATTTACAATCATCAATAAATGGGATAAATCATCAATTGCCTCAAAAGTTGATATAGAAGTGGAGTATACTCTGAAATCAATTGTTACTAATGAAGTTCTTTATTCCCGCAAAGGGGCTGTTACTTATGATACATCTGTCTCTACCGGAGCTGGTGGTGCGATTGGTTTGCTGGCGGATTTGGCTGCATCAGCCATTAACACTGCTGCCACAAAATATGTAAATGTCGCCAGGTCGTGTAATGTTTATACTTTTAGTGATTTGCCAGCGGGGAAATATCATGAAAAGCATAGTCTGGACGGGGCAGAGCCTGCCGGGAAAAAAGAGTTTAAGGTTAATTTGAATTAATTGGGTGAAGATTATTTCCTATCCTGGATTATTTATAGCAAAAACTTATGAATAATCCAGGATATAAAAAAGCAAGGTCATTTTTTGAAAAATGGCCTTGCTTTCTTTAATAGTACTCGCATTCGATTGATATTCAATGCATACATCAAAGGTTTTTAGAAATTCTTTAGTTTATTCGTGAAATGGTGATGATATAATGTTTCCAATATGATGAACAGCCGTCTTTAAAATTTAAATTCAATTTTTATCTGCTGGTCAGTTAACTTAAAAGATTGTCTGTGAAGCGTTGATATTCCATAAGCTTCAATTCCTTCCCGGTGCAGTTTAGTTGGATACCCCTTATTCTTATCCCAGCCATAAAAAGGGTATTTTTCGTGTTGCTTTAACATATATTCGTCGCGATAGGTTTTGGCCAGAATACTTGCGGCAGCAATGCATAAGTAAATGCTGTCGCCTTTAATAATACATTTGTGTGGAGTTTCTTTGTAATTGTGAAAACGATTTCCGTCAATTAAAAGAGATGCCGGGCCTGGATGAAGCTGCTCTATAGCCAGATGCATGGCTCGGATAGAAGCATTCAGGATGTTGATCTGATCAATTTCCTGGTTATGCACCATTGCCACTGCCCAGGCGATTGATTCTTCTTCTATGATCAGACGAAGCAGATTCCTGTTTTTCTCTGATAGCTGTTTTGAATCATTCAACAAAGGGTGGGAGTAATCTTTAGGCAGAATAACTGCTGCCGCGGTAACTGGTCCTGCCAGGCATCCACGTCCGGCTTCATCGCAACCGGCCACCAATGGCCCGTCAGCCGGGAGTAACCCCTTCGAAATAGGCGGTTGTTTTATTATTGCTTTTTGTTTTCTGCCGGGCATTTTATTATTACTGAGATTTTCCCTCTCCCCAAGGAGGAACCGGTGGGAGGCTTTAGTAACGATTCTTGTAAATCACCTCCATCACCGTCTGTCCAACCGCTTTAAGGGTGTTACGATCGATATTCTCCATGGTATCATCATGAGTATGCCAGTAACTTCCAAAAGAAGTATTGGTGGAAGGGTCAAACTGAATGATGTTTACTGCAGGGATGCCGGTATGTCTGTTGACATAGATGTGATCATCCGTAATGTATCCTCCTTTTTGAAAGATGAAAAAACTGCCGTATCCCAGAGATGCAGCTGTATCCCAAATGTGATTAACCAGCTGGGGAGCAAATCTTACAGAGGCCTGTTCCTGATAAAACCGGGCATTTTTTGCTCCTACCATATCCAGCAGGATGCCATATTTTGCATAGTAATTTTTTTTGTGTGGGTTCTTCCCCCAGTATTGACTTCCCAGGCACCAGGTATCGGCTTTGTATTCAATGTTGAGGTGATCGGGTGTTCCGTAGTCTTCAGCATCAAAAAATATTATGTCGATTCCCGCATGAGTTGGGTTATCTCTGAGATGTCTGGCAATCTCCATTAAAACGCCAACTCCACTGCCTCCGTCATTGGCTCCGTCGATGGGTTGATTTCTTTTTGCCGGATCCGGGTCATAATCTGCAAACGGACGTGTGTCCCAGTGAGCAAAAAGCAGGATTCGGTTGTTTTTTTTTGGCTGAAACTGGGCGATAATATTCTTGATATTCAGAGTACTGTTGTCGAAAGCGGTCACTTTGCCCTCTTGCACAATGACTTCAGCTCCCATGCTGTCCATCTTTGCAGCCAGCCAGTTGGCTGTTGCTTCGTGTTCCGGGGTGTTGGGCACCCGGGGACCGAAATCCACCTGCTTTTGAATATAATGGTAGGCTGAGTCGGCGTTAAAATCCGGGGTCTGAAGTTCCTGTTGTGTCTTTTTTTCTTTCCCTGATGATTTCTTCGACCCTGTGCTGTTGCATCCCGAACCGAGCGAAATCAGGGCTACCACCGACAGTGTCAATGGAATTTTAATGAATCGGGTAATCTGCTTTTGCATTTAAACAAGTTTTTATGGCAATTTTCAATTATTTCTTTTCAATTCCAGGCTTCCACTTTCTTACTTCCAGTCACTTTCATCCTTTGTGGCTTCAGCATTGAGGGAAACGTCCAGCTGCTATGCTTCTCCTACAGTTCTCTCTCTATCCTCACAAAGGTCCCCATAAACGGCTTTTAGGTGGCTTTAGATCATTACTTCACTTCCCAGTCGGCACCATTTTTTCCGTCACGCACTTCAATGCCGAGGTTGTTCAGTCCGTCTCTGATGCGGTCTGCGGTATCAAAATCTTTAGCTTTTTTTGCCTGCTGACGTATATTGAGTAAGAGATCCATGACACCGTTTAATATTTCGGACTCTCCGGAATCAGAGGTTGTTTCAGGAGTGAGTCCAAGGATATCAAGTGCAAAAAGATGCATTAAATGTCGGAAGATTTCCAAATCTTCCTGAGTAAATGATTCTTTGCCTGCCAATGCACTATTGATAGCCTTAACGCCCTCGAAAAGGTGAGCTATCAGGATTGGGCTGTTCAAGTCGTCATTGAGTGCCGCATAACACTTTTCTTTGAACTGACTTAGGTCAAAAGTGGTTTTGTCAGCAACCTTGATTTTGTCAATTTGCCGGAGGGCCTCCATCAGACGGTCCTTTCCTTTCTCTGCGGCCTGCAAGGCTTCATTGGAAAAGTCAACTGTGCTGCGGTAATGGGCCTGAAGAATAAAAAAGCGGATGGTCATGGGCGACCAGGCTTTATTGAGTGTATTATGATTGCCGGTAAAGAATTCTTCCAGTGTGATAAAATTCCCAAGCGACTTTCCCATCTTCTGTCCGTTAATGGTTATCATATTGTTGTGCATCCAGTAGCGGGCCGGTTTTTTACCATTTGCTGCCACCGACTGTGCTATTTCGCACTCATGATGAGGGAATAGCAAATCCATTCCACCACCATGTATATCAAACTCTTCGCCCAGATATTTGGCACTCATGGCCGAGCATTCGAGGTGCCATCCGGGAAACCCTTCGCTGTAAGGCGATGGCCAGCGCATGATATGCGTGGGGGTGGCCTTTTTCCAGAGAGCAAAGTCGAAGCTGTTGCGTTTTTCCGATTGCCCTTCCAGCTCGCGGGTTGTGCTGAGCAAGTCATCCAGTACACGTCCCGAAAGAATGCCGTATTTGTGATCCTGATCGTATTTCTGAACATCGAAATAGACAGATCCGTTTCTTTCATAGGCGTAACCTTTGTCCAGAATTTCTTTGACAATTTCCAGTTGTTCTATGATGTGTCCTGATGCCCGTGGTTCGATACTGGGGGCCTTCACATTGAGAGCTTCCATGAATTTATGGTAACGATCGGTATAGTACTGTACCACCTCCATGGGTTCAATGGCTTCTAACCGGGCTTTCTGTGCTATTTTGTCTTCTCCCTCGTCGGCATCATTTTCCAGATGGCCCACATCTGTGATGTTGCGCACATAACGCACTTTAAATCCGAGATGTGTAAGATAGCGGAAAAGAAGGTCGAATGTAATGGCGGGTCTGGCGTGTCCCAGATGCGGATCGCCATATACCGTCGGTCCACAAACATAAAGACCTACGTGCGGTGGGTTTATGGGATTGAATAGTTCTTTTTTACGCGAAAGAGTATTGTAAAGCGTCAGATTGTTTTCCATGATAGTCGTCTGCTTGTTGAATGAATTTCTCAGACGGCTAAGTTAAGAAAAATATCAGGAGTGTTTAAAGAGGATTGAGAGGTTGAGCGGGGTTCTATTTGATATATTTCCCGTTTTCCACAATCCGGACTTCAATAATAGAGTCCTGTTTGTTGTATATGAAATGTTTGCCTTCCTGAAGAGTTCCATCTCTGAAATAACCCTCTTTTATTGTTAGTCCGTCCATGGATTTAAGGGTATAATGGCCGGTACCGTAAAAAGGCAGAATTTTTTTGTCTGGATTTTCATTCGAATCTTTCGGTCTTGAGGTTACGACGATGCTTTTCCTGAAGCCTTCTTCGGTGTATTCGCGCTGTTCGATAAGGTCACCCTGCTCATTAAAGACCGAAACCTGCCCCTCTGCGTTACCATTCTTCCACTTCCCTGAGTATTGTACTTCTCCGTTGGCATGATAGTATTTCTGTTCTCCGGTTCTTTTGCCCGAATCATCGTAATTCCATTCATAGAATTTTTGACCGTTTGCATGGTAAAGGGTGTATTCTCCTTTCCAATGAGTGACGTCCCAATAGCCTGATTCCCAAATTTGTCCGTCACGGTAATAAAACCGCGCGGGGCCTTTGGCCTGACCGGCGTCATAGGTTATTTCATGTTTCACAACTCCATTTTTGTAACGAGATTCCCAAAGGCCATGGCGTTGTCCATCCACATAATTACCCGATTCTTTTAGTTCACCACTGTCGTAGTATATTTCCCATGGTCCTGTGCGCTGATCGTTTTCATTTATTTGATTGAGTTTTGCATTGGTGGTCTGGCTCCACATGAGTGATGGAGAAGAATGGATCAGGAATAATATGAAAAAAACGGTTCGCTTCATAAACGTATTGGTAATCAAAGGAAAATACAACATGTCTTATTTTTTGTTTTTCGTAAATCTCATACAAAAGGTTTCAAAAATGCGGAGAATTGATACATTGTTTATAGAAGGATCCTGTTCAGCAGCCCGGGGCATGAAGAGAATGAGTGATTTCTCGATCTTCCTTTTGTTAAGTTTTTAATCTCAATTCCAGGGTTTTAAAAAATGAATGACAATCACAATGGTTATTTTGATTTCTTAGACAATCTCATATAGGTAAGAAAAGGAAGACTAATGAGCCTATCAGGAACTGGATCGACTTTCGCAAGCCATAGGGATTGAAAAAAGCGGCCTGTTGGGAATGAGATATTTTGTCAGAATCCGTAATCTATGTTAATAATCAGACTATTATGACGGGATGTCATCCAGGTGAATATCATCCAGATGAATTTCCTAATCAGATTTATGGAATCAAGGAAATAGATCATCCAGATGATTACGAAGAGTATATGCAGGAGATGCGTGGCCATTTTGGAAGGCCGAAAAGAACATTACGAAGTAGCATACCGTATAAATAATTTCTATGGACCTTTTTTGATTGATAAAGGTGGTTTTCAGGTTAAGGATAATAATGGAAAGCCATTTAAGATTACCGGAATGATGCTTGATATTTTCCATTTGAATCTGGCATGAGAAAAGCAAGTGGTCAAAAATTGGGATGTGTTTAAACAAAACAGGAGCATTGTACCTTAATTATAGATTAATAGGGAGTGCCGACTGTTTAAATGAAATTAAATCTGAAATGATGGCATTATGGGCGGATACTCTGATGATAAAAGAGAGGAATTAAAACAAAAGGTTCACCAATTGCTCCGGGCAAAGGAGCAATTGCCTATTGATTTGTACAAGGAAAATCTTGAAGAACTGGTTGAGGATTTGCTGGTCCATCAGCTTGAATTGGAAATGCAGAATGAAGAACTAACACGTGTCCAGGATGATTTGGCTGTTAGAAAAGAATGGTTTCAATCCATCTTTGATTTGGCTCCAGTGGGGTATTGTCTGCTCGATTCGGAAGGTTCTGTTATTCAGTGCAACCAGGCTTTTGCCGGTCTTTTTGACTTTCATCAGAATGATGTTTCCGGAAGAAATATGAGAGAATTTGTGGAGCCGGATAATCAGGATGATTTTAATTTTCATCTGAAAGAAGCTCAGAGTCAAAAGATCCAGACTTCAGCTTTTATGGGGTTAAAGAGTGCCGGCAAGACTATTCACGTTAAACTTCTTACTTCATTAATTTCGTTGAACCAGGAACAGGAAAATTTAATGCTCTGCGCAGTCAACGATGTTTCCCGGGAGATTTCTTATTATAAAAGATTGAAGGATAGTGAGGATCAGTATCGCTCATTGGTAAACTCTATAGATGATGTAATCTTTACCATTGGCAAAGATCTTAGGCACTCACGTATTCATGGTAGTTGGATGTTGAAGGTTGGTTTAAAAGCTGAGGATTTTCTTGGAAAACGTGCAACAGAAATAATGGGTGAGGAGGCCGGGCTATTTCATGAGAAGCATTTTTTGAAGGCCCTTAGCGGGAAATTAGAGATTTATGAATGGACTTATGGAGAGGGAGATGACCTGCAGTATTTTCAAACTTCTTTGTCTCCCATTTATGATGAAGCAGGGACTGTAAAAGAAATTGTGGGAGTTGGAAGAAATATTACCTCCGCCAAAAAAGATCATTTTGAACTTCAGGAGCGGATTAAGGAACAGAGATGTCTTTATGAAATATCAAAGACTCTCCAGGATTATACTCTGCCAATTGATCAATTGTTGCAACAGTGTGTTGAGATTATTCCTTCAGGCTTTAAAGTTCCTGAAAATGTCAGGGCTGCCATTATCGCCGGCAATATGATTTTTTTTAGTCATGAAGTATTTGATTTTGAAAATGAGGAATGTCTGAAAAGTCAGGCATCTGTTGATGATGCAGCTTATGCAAAGGTGTTTGTGAAGTATCAGGGGAAGTATTCAGATAAGGGGGGAATATGGAGCTCTTCATTCCTGGAGGAAGAGCAGCAATTAATTGGTGTCATTGCCCGAAATATTGTTCAGGCCCTGAAAAATCGTCAGTCGAAGAAGGAGCTCGATGAAAAAAACAAGAAACTGGATCAGTTAAATGCAGAGAAAGATCGCATGATGTCCATATTGGCTCATGACCTGAGAAGTCCTTTGTCATCTGTGTTAGGCCTCATCGGACTTATGAATGAGCGATACGATAGCATGACTCACGAGTCGGTTAAAGGGTATTTGGAGGCTCTGCATAAATCCACGAAGTCCTATTACCGATTATTGGAGAATTTATTGGAGTGGGCCAGTCTGCAGCGAGAGGGAACAGAAATAGAGCCTGGAACCTATCAGGTACAAGACATTGTTAGGGAAGCTGTAGATTCAAATCTGAACATTATTGAGGATAAGGATATAGTGATAAGTGAGGAGGTTGGTTCCCATCTATATATAAAAGTTGATAAGACGTCAATTCTATCGGTATTTAATAATCTGTTGAGCAATGCAGTGAAGTTTTCAAAGAGAGGAGGAATTATTCGCATCAAAGCATCTCTGACTGGAAAAATGGTGATATGCTCTGTTTGTGATCAGGGGATTGGAATGGATGAAGAAATGCAGCAGAAACTTTTTAAAATCGATTCGGATGTAAAGAGAATGGGCACTGAAAATGAACTTAGTACCGGTTTGGGGCTTTTAATTTGTAAAGAGTTGGTTGAGATGAATGGGGGTTCTATATGGGTTGAAAGTACTAAAGACAAAGGTAGTTGCTTTTTCTTTTCTGTGCCTGTGTTAAGCTAATGATTCTTCTCATTGAATTTTTAAATTAGTTCAAACTTGTGATTGATTTTTTCGTATGGCTGATAAATTAGTATAAAATCATTAAAACCATCCGCATGCGCTCATGGCTTAAATATCGTATTGATCAAGAATGGTTGATGGCTCTGCGGGTTTCAGGTATATTCCTCATTATTGGAAGTGCCTGGATTCTGTTCAGTGACCAACTGGTTTATAGTTTGTTCAAAAACCCTGATCAATATGCCCTGCTGCAGAGATGGAAGGGGTTGTTTTTTGTGATTTCGGTTTCGGTAGTTCTTCTGTTAATTATAAAATCTTACCTTCAGCGGAACCGTCGGCTTTCCGAATCCCTGGAAAAAAGTGATCAGCGGTTTAAGAGTATAATTGCAAAGTCCGTTTCCGGAATTTGCATTACCGACAGGCATGGAACTATTGAATTTGTAAATCTTGAATTTTGTAAGATTTATGGATATAAAGAAAAGAATCTTTTGGGTAATAGCATTGAAATACTTGTGAATGAGAATATACGAACGGACATTTTGCAAATGCACTCCAAAATATTTGATAACCAGGAAGATTTTCAGGGAACCTTTGAAGTAAGAAACAAGGACGGAATAAAAAAAAATGTAGGTATTAATTCGGTTCCTATTGTCTGGATAAACGGAAAAATACGACTTGTAACTTTTGTGACAGATGTAACGAACCAGATGAATGCCGAAAAAGAGTTGCGCAGAAACGAGAATCGCTACCGCAGCATGATGGAGCAATTGGATGTGCCATTGTATATTACCGATAATACGTGCAAAATTATTTTTGCCAATGAAGCATTCCGGCATTGTTTTGGAGATATTGACCATGAATCATTTTGCTATAGTAAAATCAGAGGAGAGTCTGAACGTTGCAATTGGTGCAAAGATACAAGGGGTCTCCAACCTGGAGAGAAATATGAACGGGAATATTACCGCGAATCTGACGGGCGTATATTCCAGACAATAATGGTTCCTGTGGAGTTTGATCCGGGTGAGGTTCATAAGATGGTAGTAATGCGTGATTTAACTGATATTCTTAGAGATAAAAAACGTGCAGAAGAAAGTGATCGGTTAAAAACAGCTTTTCTTGCCAATATGAGTCATGAGGTTCGGACACCGTTAAATGCCATCCTGGGATTTTCCAGTGTATTAAATGATGATACTTTGCCTGCAGCAGAAAAGAACCGTTTTGTGGATTTGATTCATCAGAGTGGTATTCAGTTGCTTAACATAATCGATGACATCGTAGATGTGGCACGAATAGAACAGGGAGATTTGCGTGTATCCTTAATGCCCGTAGATGTGAATCCTCTGCTAAATGAGGTGATGGATGTTATGCGACTGGAACTCGTGGATGGCTCAAAGCCTGATTTAGAACTGAAATTACTTAATCACCTGCCCAAAGGTTTTACCTGTAAAGCTGATCCGTTAAGGCTTAAGCAGGTGTTGATGAATCTTATGGGGAACGGGATTAAATTTACAAAAAAAGGAATTGTAAAACTGGAGGTTTTCAGTAATGACAAAGAGGTGATTTTTGATGTGGAAGATACAGGATTGGGAATTCCTCATGAAAAACTGGAAATTATCTTTGAAAGATTCAGGCAGGTGGATGAATCTTCTACCCGTGTGGCCGGAGGAAACGGATTGGGGCTTTTTATCAGTAAAAGTCTGGTAGCAGGAATGGGCGGACGCCTGAATGTACGTTCAACGCCCGGTGTAGGAAGTGTTTTTTCGGTGGTGATTCCGCTTTAGCTTTGATTGCAAAAGAGGTTTCAAATTCCTGATGTGGGCATATAATTTCTAACCTCCCCCCAAAAAAAGAAGCCAAAGAGGAAACTAAGGAAAACAATATCTGCAATAAAAGCCGTTTTCGCTAACCTCTGATCTCTATCTTCTAAGCTTTAGCTTCCAGCCTCTAACTTCTAATTTCTAATATCAATTGAATCGCTTAACGGAACAAAATAGCTCTTTTATCGTATTGTAAGAATATTTTGAACATGTTTACAAGGGGCCTTGAATGAAAAATAATTCCAATATACTTCTATTGAATAATATGCCTGATTTGGCCGAAAAACTTCAGGTTTTTCTATCCGGAATTTTCAGCAGAGTCGATTGTCTATACGAAACAAGTCTTGCAAAAGAGGCATTGGCAGAAGATAAATATGATTTATTGGTATTGTCCAATCGTCTTAACGATATGGAAGGCATCGAGTTTGTTCGATGGATGAGAAGTAATGTCATAGAAGTGCGTTTTGTTATGATTGCCGGAGATGGTGATGTCAAACAGGCGGTCGAAGCAATGAAAGCAGGAGCCGAAGAGTTTTTGCAGTGGTCGGACGATGCTGATAATTTTTTTCCTTACGTGGCAGAAGTTGTGCGAAAAGGGCTGGGGCGGCGGGTCAGAGAAAAACTCTTTTCTGATAGCGAATTACTCTATGAAACGCTTTTTGAGAATATCCGTGATGCAGTTTTTCTTCATTTTATTGATGAAAAGACCGGACTGCCCGGAACGTTTATTGAGGTAAATGGAGTGGCATGCAAAAGACTTGGATATACCAAACAGGAATTTCTCTCAATGACTCCGGCCGATATAGATGCTGATGGGGCAGTTGACTATCCTGTCTTGATAAAGGGAATTTTGGATAAGGGCTTTTCTGTGTTTAAGACTTTTCATTGTACCAGATCGGGTAAAAAAATCCCGACAGAAGTCAATTCACGTGTATTTGAGTTAAAAGGACGTAAAGCCATATTATCGGTTGCCAGGAATATTACCGACCAGGAGAAAGTGCTTGAAGATCTGAAGAACACCAGACAGCGGTTCAAAGCAATCATCGAAAACTGTATTATTGGTATTTGCATAACGGATGAGAAAGGTTTTTTCGAGTTTGTAAATGACGAATATTGTAATATATACGGTTACAAACCGGAAGAGATGCTTGGGCAGCATTTTTCTATGGTGTTTCCGGAGGAAAGCAGGGAACTCATTTCTCAACATCATGATGTTTTTTTTCAGAGCGGGAATCAGCTGAAAAAAGACTGGACGGTTATTGATAAAAATGGCAAAGAACACTTTGTTGTTGCTGATGCTACCCGGATTAGTGATGAGTTCGGGAATTTTAGAAAAGTAACATTTGTAGAGGATATAACTGAAAGAAAGAAGGCTAAAGAAGCTTTAGAATTAAGTGAAGCTAAATACCGGACCATGATGGAAAACCTGCAGGATCCGGTTATGATCAGTGATGATGAATACAAAATTGTTTATGTCAACCGGGCTTTTAAAAAACGAATTGGAGCTATTCGGGAACGCGTTTCCTGTTATCAACAAGTGTTCAGTTTTAAAAAACCCTGCCCTTGGTGCATGGCTGCAAAAGAAAATATGTCCCGTTTTCGCAAAAGATTGGAAAAACGTATTAATAAACGTGATTATCAGATAACAACCGTTCCTGTGGTTTTTGATGGGGACTATAAAGCCAAGATGACCATTTTCCGGGATGTCACAAAGGTTGTAAAGGCTCGTAAGAAAGCTGAAGAGAGTGACCGTTTGAAATCTGCTTTTCTGGCCAATATCAGTCATGAAATCCGTACACCGCTAAATGCTGTCATGGGGTTTGCAGGCTTGCTCAAGGAAGACGAGATTACCAGGGATGAAACACTCATGTATGTCGATATGATCAATGAAGCCAGCCAGCATCTATTGCATGTAATGGATGATATTATTGAGTTTTCATTTATTGATTCGGGTTTGCTGGAAGTTCATCCCATAAAGGTTAAAACACCTAAATTGTTAGATGACTTGCTAGGCGAGGCGGAAAACTTTAAGAAGAAGATGAATAAGCCTCAACTTCAGGTTTCTGTGATGAATTCACTGCCCGAAGGTGTTAATCTTGTTACTGATGAGTCCCGTCTTCGTCAGATTCTTTTGAATTTCGTCTCCAATGCAGTAAAATTTACCGAGCAGGGAGGAGTTACGATCTCGGTTTTTTATACTGAAAACCGCTGGGTTGTTTTTTCCGTTAAAGACACAGGTATCGGTATCCCGACCAAAATGCACAAAGTAATCTTCCGCCGATTCAGACAGGCTGATGAGGGGCACTCACGTATGTTTGGGGGCAACGGGCTGGGACTAGCTCTTTGTAAACATCTGGCTCAAATGCTTGGGGGCCATATTGAGCTAAAATCAAAACCGGGAAAAGGAAGTGAGTTTTTGTTGTTTCTGCCTGATGTTTTAGATGAGTCTCTGGCTCGTGCCGTTTCAGTAAATGTAATATC
>CAYOFH010000059.1:0-19132 GCA_964403175.1 uncultured Marinilabiliaceae bacterium | reverse complement strand
TGATACATGAAAAGCAAAAAGTTTGAGACCCATTCTAAGTCTGGAGAACCAGGAAAAAGAAGACTTTCCGGTCGGAAGAATACCGTAAAAGGGGCAAAAGGAAAGCTAAAGAATTTTCGACAGGCATCCGTACTCGCCGTTTCCATAACAGGTATTCTTCTGATGCTTTTTTCATTCACAGAAAATAATGCCGATGATTCTGTATCAATTTCTTCTGAATATTTAACCTCCGAAGACAGTACTGTGCAAAATACCAATAACTCTGAACAAAATGAAAAAGCCACCGAAGAAGCTATAGGAGCATTACAGGACCTATGGGATAGCTTTCTCTATGTTATCCCTAAATTACTGATTGCCTTATCATTTATAATTCTTTCCTGGTTATTGATCAAGCTGATCCGTTATACCATGCGAAAAGGACTGCGAAAATTACCCAGTTCAACGGGTATAATTTCGCTGGTATCAATTCTGTTATGGATATTGGTAGTAGGGGTTATTTTTAGTATTATCGCTGGTGATATGCGAGCCCTTATCGGTTCTTTTGGATTGGTTGGACTTGCCTTGTCGTGGGCCCTGCAAACTCCCATAGAGAGTTTTACCGGATGGCTTTTAAATGCATTTAAATTTTACTATAAAATAGGTGACCGCATAAAAGTTGGTGAAGTTTTCGGTGATGTTTACAAAATTGATTTTTTAACCACCACAATCTGGGAAATAGGTACACCCTCTCAGCCCGGTTTTGTAAATGCAGAACAACCAACAGGAAGACTGGTGACATTTCCCAACAATGAAATATTGGCAGGCTCAATTATTAATCTTACAAGAGATTTCCCTTATCTTTGGGATGAACTGGTAATCAGTGTCACAAATGAATCTGATATTGAAAGGGCCATGCATATTTTAGAGGAAGCTTCGGATAAAATAATTGGTGAATATATGAAGAAACCTGTTCTTCAATATTCTAATATCCTCCAAAAAGCCGGATTACCATCCGATTTACCATCTACTCCTCAGGTTTATTTATCACCAGGAGATTCGTGGATTGACATTACCATCAGATACCTTGTTGGTGCCAGAGAAAGAAGACAATGGAAAAGTGAACTATTTCTATATATTTATAAAATTCTGGCTGTGGAAGAAAAAAATAAAAATATATTTCCTGTTTATCCGCGTTACCAGGTGCAGTTACTATCAGAGGAAACAGAAAAGAAAGTTTAAATTTATGCCAGTAAAAAACATCAATATGCAAAAAACACTGTCTTTTTGCAGTCAGATGGGTGTTTTACGGTAAAACACCTTACCCCTTTTGCTAATGCTTCCAGTCGGCAAATGGTAAAGAATGGAAATACAAAATTAAAATTGGAAACCATTGGTGTAATGAAAGGCAAAGACTCAAGAATCTTTACCTTTCCTCCTTCATACAACGGGCAACGGACAAAAAAACTACAAACGTGCAAACAACTGAGCAACCTCATCCACATTTTTCAATGTATAGGAGGCATGAGTATGTCTTCCACTGTGCTCAACCATGATACCTATGCCAATACCATCCGATTCAAGAGCTTCAAAAGCATCCTCATCGGTATCATCATCTCCGATATAGATGGGTATAACAGAATCATCATCAGCGACACCCAGCTCCTGAAGAATCCAAAGAACCGCTTTTCCTTTGTGCCAGTCAAGATCTGGTTTTATTTCCACAATCTTTTTTCCGGTTCCTTTTTTGTAGCCGGGATTGTTTTCCAGTACCTCGTCAAATTCAGCCAGAATATCATCGATTTCTTCATCCTTGGCATTTCGGTAATGCACTGCGATTGCATATCGCTTACGATCAATTTTAACACCTTTGTATTTGCGCTGAAGTTCCATCAATTCCTGCTCAATAATGTTGAGTTCAGGCAGAATAACTGATGTTTTCTCATGTTCTTTATAAAGCCCGTCAGGGCCTGAAATCCGGAATCCATGACTTCCGGCATAAACCAGATTATCCAGTCCAACAAGCTTTTTTACATCATCCATATCGCGACCTGTAATTACAGCCACGATATACTTTTCAGCCAGATCAGCCAGCAAATCTTTCATTTGTTGACTGATTTTAGCATCTTCCGGATGGCTTACAATCGGCGTAAGTGTTCCATCATAATCCAAAAACAAGGCGGGTTTCCTACCTTCAAGTTCATTAAAAAAATCTTTTTGGTCGCCAAAAACAGGCTTTGGATTAGTTTTTGTCATAATACTTTTATTCTTCTTTTTACAGGTATGTTAAACAATTCAAAATTTCTGATATTAACTACTGTTGCTCTGGATTGCGTTTTGTCCCTTAAACTTTTGTAATTGGTAAGCATTAATTGCTTACAATTCACCATGCTGTTTTTATCAAAAGACAGATTATCAACACAATAGTATTTATTTTATATTTCATATCTAAAGATCTAACGATCTATCGATATAAAAGCCCGAACCTTAAATATTTTAAAGGTCTAGTTTTAATGATTTACTCAAATATATAAATTTTCATGCAAAGAACAGGCAAAGATTCCCTGTCAGTTAAAAACAACAACCAACAACCCCCACCGGATATTTCCTATTCCTAATTTTTCCCTATAAAAAAGTCTCAAGGTCAGAAGAAAATATTATTTGGCAGATTTTTTTTGCAAGGACTTCGATTTTACGAATAAATGATTTTGCTGATGGTTGTAAATGATTTGAATAGCAGAAGGAATCACCTCAACCTCCAATTGTCTGAATTCTCCAACGGGTTCTCCATCCACCTGAAGATCCTGTTTAGGTCGGACACTTACGATAGCATGCTCGCATGACAAGGTTCTGATATGTCGGAGCCGGTGAATGCTTCCGGTAAAAAAAGCAAAAATCATATGAAAAATATAATACCAGGGATATGGTTTGATTACAACAATTTCAAACTTCGCGTCATCAAGCTCGCCGGTGGGATTAATAACAGCACCTGTCCCAAAAAAATGAGTATTGGTCAGGACCACCATTACAGCCTTGAACTTGTGCTTTCTCTTTCCTCCATTATCGATAATACATCTAAAATGGGAGGGCGATTTTAACTCTTTTAAGAATTGTCTGGCATAGCCATAAATTCCTCTGATTTTTTCCTGATCGAAACGTTTAATAATCCGGGCATTCATCCCCAAATCACTAAGATGAATGGCCAGGTGTTCCCGGTTAATTTTCAGCAAATCAATTGACCCGGACACATCGCGGGCAATAACAGCCATGGCTTGTTCTATATTGGTTGAAATATTAAGTTCAAAAGCCATTCCATTGGCCGAACCGGTTGGAATAACTCCCAACTTTATATTTGTATCAACCAAAAGTGATGCAACGAGGTTAACGGTGCCATCACCTCCTACTGCAACAACAGTGTCAGGCTTAAAAGTAGAGATAGATTCAGCAATTCTTCCTTCATCATTCTCACCAGCAGTTTCTAAGAAATCAGGAGAAATTAAATATTTTTTACAAAGGCTTTCTATTTGTGCGGTAACACTATTTTTCCTATTGTTTCCGGAAATGGGATTTATGACGAATAATATTTTTCTGTTTTCAGAATTGTTCATATGGTATTTTCTTAGAAAATCGTTAAATTAGAAAACATTTACTTATGCATATCCTTTAATTAAAAAACTCAGTTTTTCCCTTTGTCTATTCTTTATTTCTGTCCTCAGTATAAACAAAAAATTAGCAAAAGCTGTTTTCAAAGGATTAAACCTGATTAATTCATGAGTTTTCCTAATGAGATACTCAAATAGAAAGATATGCAATCAACCGCAAATAAATATAATGAAAGAAATGAATGAATTATTTTTAAATTAAATTTATTGACGACGATTGTAGTTTACATATTGCCGGGCTCGTATTAGATTATTTGTAAATTAATCAGGTAAAGTTAAACAGGAAAAAACTTATTTCAAAAGTTAATAAAATATCATTCAACCCTGATCTTCAAAACAAAGGATCAAAAGTATGCACATAGCTTAGCATGGCTAATCCATTTATTAGTGAAGTTAAATTAAAAAACTAATCATTCGATGCCCATTATTACAAAAACGTTCCGTTACATACTCCAAAAAGCAGGTAGTCCCTACACGCGAGCACGACTTTGGATAAAAAAACGCCTTGGGTGGCTGGGTATTCCCACTATTGAGCCCTATATGGGATTCTGCAATGGTCATGATGTCTACATCACAGGTAACGTAATGGAAGATAAAGGACTGGATAAGCCAAAGCCCGGACAAAAACTGGGATCAAACCTGCTGGCTATGTTTAAAAGGTATGTCAGTGATGAAATTAGCGGAGTTCGTGTTAAGGTAAGTTTCAGAAACAAGTCAGACATAGTAGAAACCAATGAATTGGGGATTTTTCATTGTACTTTTCATTTTGAGGAGAGAATTTCAATTAATAATCATATAGAAGAAGCTCATTTTGAATTACTCGATGAAGTTGTGGAGAATCAGGGGGAAATAAAGGCTACAGGCAAGGTTTTAATGGTTTCCGGAAAACTCCCGTTTGGCGTGATTTCAGATATTGATGACACCATAATGGTCTCTCATTCCACAAAGACACTAAAAAAACTTAAGCTAATGCTTTTTAAAAATGCCCGCACACGGGTTCCTTTCGAGGGAGTAGGTGCCTTTTACAGAGCACTTCGCAAAGGAACAGAAAGTCAGACAAATTACAATCCGCTTTTTTATGTTTCCAGCAGTGAATGGAATCTTTATGACCTCCTGGTTGATTTTTTTGAATTTCGCAACATTCCTGCCGGGCCTCTTATGTTGCAGGAACTGGAGCATAGTATTTTTCATTTCTGGAAATCGGGAGGTGGAACTCATGAACATAAATTAGAAAAAATCAGATTTCTTTTTTCTTTTTTCCCGGAGTTAAATTTTGTACTGATAGGCGACAGCGGACAACGCGACCCATCTTTGTACTTGCAAGCAGTAAAGGAATATCCCGGACGTGTCAAAGCAGTTTATATCCGATGTATCGGAAAGTCCCACAAGAACCGCCAAACACTTGAAATTGCTGAGGAAATGAAAGAAGCAGGTGTCCCCATGTTACTGATAGACAACACCGGGGAAGCAGTCCGACATGCATTGGTAAATAAATTAATTGCAGCATCCTCCATACCGGATATTGCCCGTCAGGTAAGAGAAGACCACAACTACAGCATTGTTGATTCCTTCAATCCTGAAAAAGAACCTGTATCATCTCAATGACAAATTTTTTGCACAATGGCGAATCAGACATCAGAATATTGTTTCTTTTTGTTAAAAAAAATTCCTTATATTTGATTTTACAAAAAAAAAAGGATTATGACAAATTTGCCTATACTAAGAAAAAACCGACGATCCCTACTTCTGAAAGGTGCTTTAATGCTCACATTTTTGGGAGCTTATCTTTTGCCTGTGCAGGCAGAACAGAACGGCATAGCATTAAATGATTCTTCCTATTACGAAAGGCCGGGAGTAAACATACTGATGTTTACCAACTGGTACAATGAAAATTTCAGCGATTCCAAGATGAGCGGAGTTGAAATTATTCATCATGGCAAACGAACCGTAACCAACGGAGATGTTAGATTGAATTCCACTCCCGAACAATGGGATCCCATTCCGAAGTTTAACCGTAAGGAAGTTGACAGAGAAAATAATGTAGTAAAAGCGTGGCTGGAATATCCCGACTTTGAATATATGATACAGACGGAACCCTCGGGCGATGATATTATCATCAGCGTACATCTGGACAAGCCAGTTCCTGAAAATCTTGAAGGTATGGCCGGCTTTAACCTTGAGTTTCTACCATCGGCTTATTTTGAGAAAACTTATCTTATGGATGGCAAACCCGGCATCATTCCTCACTACCCCTCAGGGCCAACAAAAAAAAACAAAACAGGAGATACTGAACCTTTGCCAATTGCTTCCGGTCATAAGATAGTGCTGGCGCCAGAGGATGATTATAGCAGGATTGCTATTGAATCAGAAAATAAATTAATGTTTTTTGACGGACGCAACAAAGCCCAGAACGGCTGGTTGGTTCTCAGGAGCATTATTCCTTCAGGAAAAACCGGCCGGGTAATTGAATGGAAATTGGATGTTTCAGGTGTAGAGAATTGGTTACGTGATCCGGTGATAAGTTTCTCGCAGGTTGGATATCACCCTTCTCAGGCAAAAAAAGCTGTAATTGAGCTGGACAAAAAGGCAGTTTTTCTCCCCGAAGCTTCTCTTTTTAAACTGGATGAAAACGGGAAAAAAAATAAAGTTCACACGGGTGATATAGAGCAATGGGGATTTTATCAGCGCTATCAGTACGGAATATTTGATTTTTCTGATATCAAAGAAACAGGGCTTTATGTGATTAAATATGGAAACATGGAAAGTCGTCCTTTACGAATAGGAGAAAATGTGTATGACGACATCTGGCACCAGACTCTTGACATTTTTATGCCTGTGCAGATGGATCACGTCCTTGTCAATGAAGCATATCGTGTCTGGCACGGTGCATCTCATCTGGATGATGCTCTGCAGGCACCCGTTAACCATGAGCATTTCGACTTATATGCACAAGGCCCGAGCACCGATACCCAATATCAACCGGGAGAACATATTCCCGGTCTCAATGTAGGTGGCTGGTATGATGCCGGTGATTATGATATTCGCACCCAATCACAATATTACACCATCTTGCACCTGGTAAATGCATGGGATGATTTTGCAATAGACCGGGATGAAACTCTGGTGGAGCAGGAAAACCGTTATGTAGATCTGCGTCATCCGGATGGGAAAAACGATATTCTACAGCAAATAGAACATGGAGCCATTGGTTTACTGGCACAGCACAGGGCCGTAGGTCATGCTATTCCAGGAATTATTGTTTCCGATTTATCGCAGTATACGCATCTAGGAGATGGACTAACCATGACCGATAACCTAATTTTTAACCCGGCACTGGACAGTCTGGAGGTAGATTATCCGTACAGTGGCACATTTGACGACCGCTGGGCATTTACAAGTAAATCCACTCCGCTCAACTATGGTTCAGCAGCTGCATTGGCTGCCTCTTCACGGGCACTAAAAGATTATGACCCTGATTTTGCTCAGGAATGCCTCCAAACTGCCATTGAGGTATGGGACCTCGAACAGGGAAAAGAACCTGATATTTTTTATGTCGGAAACACTACCGGTGGTCCGATGGTTCTTGAGGAACTCCGTGCAGCCACACAGCTTCTGATTTCCACCGGTGATAAAAAATATGCCACAAGGATAGAAGAAATGTGGCCGGATATAAGTGAAGGTTTTGCGTTTCTGGCTTCCACATTATTACCTGCTCTTGAATATTTGGATGATGCTTTCACTGCTAAAGTAAAATTGCGTGCTGAAGCTTACGCCGAAGAACTGGTAGAACTTCAAAAACAAAATCCCTTCGGCGTACCTGTTACCGAAGGAGGATGGGCAGGAAACGGAACCATCATTTCTCATGGTATCACCAATTACATGCTATATAAAGCTTTCCCCGATATTATCGATAAAGAACATGTATTCAAAGCGTTAAATTATATTCTTGGTTGTCATCCCGACTCGGACATATCCTTTGTTTCCGGAATCGGACTTCATACAAAGAAAGTTGCTTATGGCATGAACAGAGCTGATTTTTCCTATATCCCCGGAGGAATAGTTCCCGGTGTTTTGATTCTGGATCCTGATTTTCCGGAGAACAAGGAAGACTGGCCATTCCTGTGGGGTGAAAATGAATATGTGATTACAGTTGGCGGTTCATATATTTACCTTGCCAATGCAGTGCAGGAATTGCTGAAGGAATAGAGCAAATGCATGACTAATCACAGTAAAAACAACCCGGGAAATCTCTTGATTTGCCGGGTTGTTTTGCAAAGAGCATCTCATCCGTATAAAATTTATTTCTTAAGGTCGGATGGTTGCATCTTATACATGTCCTGTTGTGACAATCCTTGTCATACTCGTTTCATAACTAAAGCTTATGAATAAACCAGGCCAAATGCAATAGATGATTTATTTATAAATATTTTAATTACGTTTTTATGAAGGGTTGTTCTAAAGTGGTTAAAGTGGTTTTTGCCATATTGGGATTATTGTTTTTTGGTGGAATTTTGCCTCATGTGTCGGCATCAACCCCTCCATCTTGTGTTATTACATATCCACACACCAATGCATATTACCAGCAGGGAAGCGATATAGTGATACGCGTTTATTCAGCCGGAACAGGTGGTTCGGACACTGAACGCAATATTTCAAAAGTTGAGTATTTTATTGATGGAGTATCGGCAGGTGAAACATCAGAAGGCAGTGCAAACACCTATTCGTTTGTGTGGGAAAACGTGGAGGCAGGCACTTACCGTATAACCGCAATGGCTACCAATGATCAGGGTGTATCGTTTACCTCGGCCGGGGTTCTGGTTACAGTGGGTTCCGAAGCAGTGGTCTTGCAACCGTCACATAGCTAATTCGGACAGGAGAAACGAGCATGATATTTTTTAAGCATAGTATCACAAAACAATAGATCGTTAGACTTTTAGATATAAGATTTAAGTTAAATCATATAACATTGATAATCTGTGCTTTAAGACAAAAACTCACTCACTTACAAACACTTTAACTTCAGGCTTTTATAAAAGTTTAACGAAGTATTCACAAAAGAATATGATTAAAAATTATTATGAGAGAACGAAGCGGTTCCATTCGTTCTAAAATTTTTAATTGTTTTTTTATCAGGTAATTACAAAATTTTAAACGAATGAAACGGTCAGCAGCCCTGTATTAGTTTTTTATTATTCTTTTTGGCCCAAAAGGAACCCAAAAGGTCTGGTACGCTTAAGCCTTCCTTTGAATGTTTTTCAGCAGCCGCAAATTATAAAGCACAAAATAAAAGATTGTTGTGCCTACCAATTATCTTTGAGCCAATTCATCCAACCACACATCATAATCTTCCTGACCGAAAAGAACCATACGAATGGTTTTCACATTCTTCAAATCTGCTGACACTTCATAAATGGTATTGATGGCTATTTTCGTTGCCTCTCTGATCGGATATCCAAAAGCACCGGTTGAAATGGCAGGAAAGGCTATGCTATCAATTTTTGTCTCATCAGCCAGTAACAATGCATTACGATAACAGTCAGCCAGTAATCTGTCTTCCGGTTTGTCAACCCCAAAAACGGGTCCCAGACAATGAATTACATATTCATTAGGGAGATTGTGCCCTCCCGAAATTACAGCCGTTCCCGGCTTAATAGGCGCCATTGAACGGCATTCCTCTTCCAGTCCGGGACCTGCAGAACGGTGAATGGCACCGGCCACTCCTCCCCCTGTTTTTAACTCTGCATTTGCAGCATTAACGATTGCCCGCATATCCGGCTGAGCGGTTATATCTCCTTTTGTGATTTCGAGGGTAACTCCTTTAATTATTTTCTTCATAAAGACAGAAATTTTAAATTTTTCATAATACAGAAAGCAAATCACTCACTACCCAACAATTGTAATCCTTTTAATTCTCTGCTTCCACCTGAGTGGATGTTTCCATAACACTACCGGTGTAATTATTTTAATTATCGTCTGTCCAGGTTAAAAACAGAACGATTAAACTTTAGGAAAAGTTTTAACTTTTTCCTTATTTTTGGAAACTCAAATAATTAAATACTTCCTTTTTGAGGGACTATTTCACAAACGAATCAAAAACCAGCAAATTATCATGATGGAATCAATTATTCCCGCCCGGGAACTAGCCAGTCGAATGTCTCGCTTTCGAAAAATAATGGACACCGGGAATCCGGATTGGGAAATAGCCGTCATTTTCAGCAAGATAAATTTGTTTTATTTTACAGGTTCGATGCCTGACGGCATGCTTATTATTTCCAGGGCAGATAACGCCACTCTGTGGGTTCGCAGAAGTTTTGAACGAACTAATTCAGAATCGGAATTTCCGGACATCAGACCCATGGACAGTTACCGGGATGTTGCTCCCAATTACAAATCCCTGCCGAAAGAAGTATTTCTGGAAACTGAATTTGTGCCCCTGGCTATGTTCAAGCGTTTTCAGAAGCATTTCCCATTTGAAGCTTATCATTCGCTCGATTCTCAGTTAGCCACCACCCGTTCAGTTAAAAGTGATCTGGAAATTAATTTTATGGAGCAGGCTGGTGCTATTCACTGTCGCGTGTTAGAGGATTTGGTCCCTGACATCCTGCAAGAGGGAATAACAGAGGCTGACCTGGCCGGGGAATTATACCGTCTGATGGTTCGGGAAGGGCACCAGGGAACAGCCCGTTTCAGCATGTTTGACACCGAAATTGTTGTGGCACAATTGGGATTTGGCGATAGTTCACTTTACCCGACCAATTTTGACGGCCCGGGGGGAAACAGAGGACTCAATGCAGCTGTGCCCGGACTCGGAAGCAGGCAGCGCAAACTACAAAAAGGAGATTTAGTATTTATTGATATGGGTATAGGTGTCAATGGTTACCATTCCGACAAAACCATGACCTATATGTTTGGAAAGCCACTGGATGAAAAAACAATTCATACTCATCATCAATGCGTTGAAATTCAAAATAAAGTTGCAGAAATGCTGAAACCCGGGAATATTCCGGAAGTCATTTACGAATCAATTATGGATGGATTAACAGCAGAGTTTAAAGAAAACTTTATGGGCTTTGGCGACAGAGCGGTAAAATTCCTGGGTCATGGTATCGGCCTTACCGTTGATGAGTTACCGGTTCTGGCAAGAAAATTCAAAGACCCGCTGGAGGAAAACATGGTTTTTGCCGTAGAACCCAAGAAAGGGATTGAAGGAGTTGGAATGGTGGGGATTGAGAATACATTTGTAGTAACTCCTGATGGAGGACGTTGTATTACGGGAAATAATCCCGGATTAATTTTGGTAGAATGAAAAAAATCAATGAATCCGGTTTTTCTCTGTTTTGCTAAAACACCTGCCTTTTTTGCATTTTGCCCGATTTTATCTTTAGCTTAAAACCCCCTTTTTGTTTAATCCTTGATAATTAAGATAAAACCGGGGTTCGTTTTCGCAAAAGCAGAAAACAAACCCCGAACTCATCTATTTTTATTTTAAAATTATCAGATTTCCCAACAAAAAGCAATCTATCAATAATAAATGGGTCCTTCAATGCCCAGAGGAATTCCCAGCCATATCCATAATATAAATGTTACTATCCGCACAACAGCGAAAACTATTGCAAATGGAAGCATTGTTGAAATAATAGTTCCCAGACCAATATTTTTCACATATTTCTGTGCAAAAGTAATAACAAGCGGAAAATAAGGCAGTAACGGTGTAAGAATATTAGAGTAAGAATCTCCAATACGGTAGGCCGCCTGGGTAGTTTCGGGACTGTATCCCATCAACATAAGCATAGGCACAAAAATAGGCGCCAGAATAGCCCATTTGGCGGAAGCACTTCCAATCAACAGATTCACAAGGGAAGAAACCAGAATAAAGGCCACCAGCAAAGGAATGCCTGTAAATCCGATATTCTGTAGTCCGGAAGCTCCTGAAATAGCCACTATAAGTCCCAGATTCGACCAGTTGAAAAAGGCTACAAACTGTGCGGCAACAAATGCCAATACAATATAGCCTCCCATTGTTGACATTGATTCTGCCGTCATATTGGCTACATCCTTATCGCCTTTAATGGATTTCGTAATCAATCCATAAACCAGTCCTGCAATAAAGAACAGGATGAACATCAAAGGTACAATAGAATTATAGAAAGGTTCAAAGCCACCATCTTCTCCACGGAACAAGCCATTTTCGGGAACGATAGCCCAAACCAGGAGTCCCAGGAAAATCAATATAGTCAGCAATGTCCACTTCAATCCTTTTTTCTCCAGGGGAGAAATTACATCGTCAACTACCTCATCGATATCTTCTGTATATTTTCCCAACCTGGGAATTATGATACGCTCCGTTACCCAGGTTCCGGCAAGGCCCACAAAAGGAACCGAAGCAGCCATCAGGTAATAATTGGACAAGGGATTAACGCTATATCCTGATTCAATAATCTGGGCAGCTGGCTCGGTAAAGGAGGCGATCAACGGGTCGAGTCCCGTAGGCAAAAAGTTTGCTCCAAAACCGCCGGATACCCCGGCAAAAGCAGCCGCCAGTCCGGCAATGGGATGCCTCCCCATGCTATGAAAAATGGCCGCACCCAAAGGAATCAAAACCACATAACCAGCATCGGCCGCAATAGAGCTAATCATACCGGCTGTTACAATGGAAAAAGTAATAAACGACCGTGGGACTTTACTGACAAACATCCGCAAACCAACAGAAATAAGTCCGCTTCGTTCGGCTACCCCGATTCCAAGCATAACCACCAGTACCAGACCCAATGGGGGAAATTCAGCAAAAACATCCACCATGGAGGTCATGATGCGTCTTACTCCTTCGGCACTCAGGAGATTTACCGCCTTTACTTCTTCTCCACTGGCCGGATGAACGGCACTGACTCCCATTGAACCGAAGATCCAGGAAAGAAGCAATACGATACCCATCAGCATGGCAAACAGGGTAACGGGTTGTGGTAGTTTATTACCTGCAGCCTCTACTTTGTCCAACACTCTTTTGAAAAATCCTTCTTTTTTCTTTTCTGACATAATTACAGATCGTTAGATGTAAGTAAATTAGTCAGTAGTTTTTAGTCAGTAGTCAGTAGTCAAAATTTAAGCTACTTACATCCCCTAAGAACTACCAAAACATTATAAATTATTTATTTTAAGATGTTTATGATTTGAGTTAGATAAAGGATTTTACCAGCAAAATTGAAATAACATTCCATTAAAAACTTTGCGCCTGAATTTTCTAAGGAAATTTTGGAAACTGTTTAAAATCAGGGTCTCTCTTTTCCAGAAATGCTTTTCTGCCTTCCTGGGCTTCTTCCATCAGATAAAACATCAGCGTTGCATCACCTGCCATCTCCATGATCCCTGTCTGTCCATCCAGTTCGGCATTCAGTCCGCGCTTAATCATTCGCAAGGCCATAGGACTGCGTTGCAACATGATTTTGCACCACTCCATAGTCTCCCCTTCCAACGATTCGAGCGGAACCACTTTATTCACAAGTCCCATTTTCTCAGCCTCTTCGGCTGAGTATTGCTTACACAGGAACCAAATCTCACGAGCTTTTTTCTGCCCCACGTGACGAGCAAGGTATGAAGAGCCAAAACCGGCATCAAAACTTCCCACTTTAGGACCGCTTTGTCCAAAGATGGCGTTATCACTGGCCACTGTCAGGTCGCAAACCACATGCAATACATGTCCGCCACCAATGGCATAACCGTTGACCATAGCCACCACCGGCTTGGGCAGTGAACGAATCCGTTTATGCAAGTCCAGCACATTAAGACGCGGAACCCCGTCTTCATCCATATATCCGCCATGTCCCTTTACATTCTGGTCGCCGCCTGAACAAAAAGCCTTTTCTCCTTCGCCGGTCAATATGACCACTCCGATATCCTGGCGTTCCCGACAGATATCAAAAGCATCAATCATCTCTTTAACAGTTTGAGGCCGGAAAGCATTATAAACTTTGGGCCGGTTAATGGTAACTTTTCCCACTCCGTCGCAAAATTCAAATTTTATGTCTTCGTAATCCTTAATGGTTGTCCAGTTGTATTGCATGGTATTTTTATTTTTAGATATTCGACCTTAAAAATTTAAAATAACTTCTCAATATTTCTCCGTTATCTTTCGGGGGAGTAAAAATTTCCAGTAATGCAGGACTTCCTTTATCATCCCAAAAATGTTTTAATATCTGAATAAGTTCATTTTCATTTCCGGCAGCATAGTACTGCAGACCGAAGGTTTCGGAAATTCCCCGGCACTGATGCGTCCCTTTAGCTTCGAAAAAATCTTCAAGCTGGGTGGTCTCTGATGGCCCGGGTATAAAACGAAAAATCCCGCCGCCTCCATTATTTATGACGATCACACGGAACGAAGCGGGAAGGTAATTATGCCATAAACCATTGGAGTCATAAAAAAAAGCAAGATCGCCTATTATCAGGGTGACCGATTGCGGGACTGCTACTGATGCGCCAGCTGCGGTACTTAAGCATCCGTCAATTCCACTGGTTCCACGGTTGGCATAAAAAGTAACCTCCTTTGGCCATTTAAACAACTGACCGTAGCGCACCGGAGTGCTGTTGGAAAAATGAACTTCCTGCTTCGCCGGCATAAGATCCGACAGGATGTTAAAGACTTTCAGGTCGCTCCAGGTAACTCTTTTCAGATAACTCTGGTGGCGCTCATCTGTAATCGTTTTGGCCCTGTCCCAGTTTTGTTGATAACACCCGGGGAATGCTTTCAATCGCTCAAAAAGTAATGGTAGTATTTGGAGGGCATCTCCGTAGATCTGACGTGTTAAGCACTGATATGTATCAATGATCACCTCCTGACTGGAGAACTGCCAATGCAGCCGGGGAGCATTTTTTCTTATAAATTGTTTTATTTTTTTTGAAAGAACAGGGGTATCCGGAGTAATCAGCAATTCCGGTACAAACTCTTCTTCCCTTCCATAAAATCCTTCCAGCACACGGTCTGTATTTTCAAAAACACCGGGGACATCAACGTTAGAAAGATTTTCAGTAATAACGACTACTCCTTTTGCGGTCAGAACACTTACTAATTGATTCATTGCTTCATTAGGAGCGGTAGCCCCAATTATCAGCATTACCTTTTGACAACCACTAATTTCTTCCTGCAACTGAGTCAGCACCTCCTCCCCTACGGAGTGGGATTTAGAACGTTTAACGACACCGGATGGAGATATAGAATCCAAAGGAACAGTATTGTAAAGCGGCTCCTTAAAAGGAACATTGATATGTACAGGACCCTTTACAGTCCCCATCGCACAATAAAAAGCCTCGTTCAGCATCCTGTTGGTAAGCCAGCGATTTTCATCTCCAGGCTCTCCAGCCGGAAGCTGACACTCGTAACGCACATAATTACTAAAAACCCCGGGCTGCCGTATGGTTTGTCCATCAGCCTGGTCAATAAATTCGGGAGGCCGGTCGGCAGTTATGGCAATCAACGGAATCTGCTGATAATAAGCTTCAGCCATTGCCGGGGCATAATTCAGTGCCGCTGTTCCGCTGGTACAGGCTATTGCCACGGGTTCTTTTGTTTTCCGAGCCAGTCCCAATGCAAAATAGGCCGCCGAGCGTTCGTCAACAATAGTATAACATTTGAATTTGCCGCAGGCAGGAAAAGAGATAAGAAAAGGAGCATTCCGGGAACCGGGAGAAAGCACAACATGCTTTACACCAAAGGCAAAACAGTGCTTCAGAATATTTTCAACCACTGGTTTATCGGAGATGGATGGGCTCATTGAAAAATTTTTGTTTTACTGAATGCAATACCGATAATAATGTCCGTGCTTTGAGTCTGGTTTCCTCCCACTCATTATCTTCACAGGAGTCTCTGGTAATGCCGCCACCAAGATACAAAACTGCAGTGTTCTGCCCTAATTGCATGGAACGGATATTTACAAAAAACCGAAAACCTTCCTTACTGACAGGCCCAAGAAAACCACTGTAAAAACCCCGGTCAAAGCTTTCTGCCTCATTAATAACTTCAAGAGCTTTCTCTTTGGGATATCCACCCACTGCAGGGGTGGGATGAAGTGAATCAATAAAATCGCCTGTTTGATTCCGGATTTTATCATCCTGAAAGTGATAGGAAGTACGCAGATGCACCATTTCTCCGGCTCTGACCGGCTCGGGACCCGACTTTTTGTACTGACTAATACCGTACCTTGCAAGAATCTCTTCCACGAAAACAGAAACAAATCCCTGTTCTTCAAGCTCTTTCATGTTCCAATCTTCGCTGTACTGCTCTGTTTTTCTGGTAGCAGCCAATGCTACTGTACGAATCCCGGCAGAGGATTTCTCCAAAAACAATTCCGGACTGGCACCCATCCAACGGCCGGTTTCGGGATGATCTATAAAGTATACAAACGCATCGGGATAAGTACTGCAGAGAAGTTCAAATACTCCGGGTAAAATAGCTGATGGCACATCATCCACTTTCAGTTTTCGGGCTAAAACCACCTTATCTGATATTTCTTTTTCCAAAGCTTCCTTTACTACAGAAAATGATGTGGCATATTCTTTTCTCATTTCAGGAGACTCTGCCTCCATCTGATATGATATACTGCTCTTAACAGAAGTTTCAGCTTCGAAGATTATGCTTTTTTTGTCGGGCCATAAGACATACAGTCCTTTTGATATTTGAAAAGGCGCGAAAACAAAAGCTCCGCCAAAATTCACAGGAGAAAAGGCATTAACCTCAACCCTGTTTACCTTACCCACCGAAAAAGCATGTCCCTGCTCTTGTTCGGGTAACCGCCAGGCCACAAATCCCAGGGGTTCTTGCATTAGGGCGGAAACCGCTTTTTCTGCACTTTGTATGTAATCTTTTTTATCCAATTCGGTCTTTTTGGAGAGAAACACAAAGATAACCAAAAAGGTTGGAATCATTATCGTCTGCCTGATCTGCGGGCAGGCCTGACCTTTTTGTGTCGGCTATTATCATTGCTTTTTGGGGATGAACCCCCATGAAATGCATTTGGAGAACCTGATTTTTTTGAAGTTACAGATTTATTCTTTTTAACATACGGTTTTGGATTTGACTTTTTCTCTTCCAGTCCGGTTGAATCTTTCAGCAGTTCATAAATTACTTTCATTTCACTCTCTGTCAGATCTCTCCAATGTCCAACAGGTAAGCCTTTCAAATCAATATTCATAATACGGACCCGTTCAAGTTTTCGCACATTATACCCAAAATAGCTGCACATCCTTCGTATCTGCCTGTTTAACCCCTGAACCAAAGTAATCCTGAATTTTTTGGCTCCCTCCTTTACCACCTTACACTTTTTGGTGGTAACACCCAGAATGGGCACCCCATTCGCCATGCCGGTAAGCATACGCTGGGTTAAAGGCTTATTTACAGTGACTACATATTCCTTTTCATGCTTATTCCCTGCTCTCAGGATCTTGTTTACAATATCACCATCATTAGTTAAAAATATGAGTCCCTGCGAATCTTTATCCAACCGGCCAACAGGGAAAAGCCGTTTGCTGTGGTTTACAAACTGTACAATATTATTACGTACATGTTCCTCGGTTGTTGATATTATCCCAACCGGTTTATTTAATGCAATAAAAACGATATCATCTTCTTTTCTTGGTTTCAGCTCCTTTCCATTGACAGTTACCCTGTCGCCCGCCTTTACCTGATCGCCCATATTTGCCTTGCGTCCGTTCAGGACTACTACTCCCTGATCAATAAAACGGTCGGCCTCCCGCCTGGAACAAATTCCGGTTTCGCTAATAAATTTATTGATACGTATGGATCTTTCCTGCATACACCTGGAATTTTTACTTAATTATTTAATCAAAATGCCAAAAAGGATTACATTTAGGCATTCAATTTCTATATTATCTTTTACCATAAATCGATTCTCGTCATTTTCTACCTTGATTTGTTTCTTGTTTTTTCCTTCTAACTAATAGGATGCATCCATTCTTGTTCTGTATTTTCTATAACACCAGTAGCTGAATGAGGGGTACAATTCTGATATTCCATATTAATTTGGTTATCATATAATTAGATAGAATCAGCTGTGTAATTAGGAAATTCATATAATATTAAATCTTGTACCTCTGGTTGCTCATTCCACCTTGTATCTGTGGCCTCAACATTTCTCGGCACACATATGCGCCTGGGCGTGGCTTTTACCCGCTGTGGCTTTATTAGCTTGAACGCATGGGAGAGGGCAATACAAAACCCACAATATGCTGTGGATGCCACGACTGGCGTATATAGCTCCGTTGTAGCGCGTTTTATTCCAATTTGGTTTTCTTTCTTTTATATTTTTACTCTCAATTCTTATTCGGGTAACTAATGTAGCTATTTTTCTTCTGTTTACTTTGCTAAGGATGCTTTATTATGTTATTTAATTATGGTAATGTTTCTTGTAATTTAATGCCTAATGGTATTGTACTAAGTCCTAAATAAAACAAGGTTAAACAAATCTTTATTGTTCTTTCATATTGTTGTGCCTTTTTATATTTCTCTGGTGGTAATTTAGTTCTGGTTTGCCTGATAGAAAATGGTAAAAAGGTCACAATGTTATCTTTGAAATAGGGAAGGATGTTACGATTGAATTCCCAAAACGTAGATTCTTTTGGGTGCTTTTTTATTATTTTCAAATATTTAAAATGAAAATAATTTTTTACTCCGTAACCAATTAATCCCAAGGTTAAAATTGCTGGTAAAATTTGATGTACTATTGCTTGCATTTATTCTCTCTAAGTTTTAAGATGCATTAATCTCGTAAATTTCAAAAAATATTAGAAACCCATTTGTTACTAATAATACAATTGCCATCCATTTCAAATATTTTTTCTCAAATCGTTTTGATTGAATTAGAAGAATTATTCCAATCAGAATAAAAATCACTTTATCAATGAAAGTCCCTATTATTTCAAACATTTGTCTCTCGATTAGTGGATTATGAGTTTTACATGTTACTTACGTATAATTTCATTTCTTATTTCTTCTAATTTTGCAATTTTTGCTTGTATAACTGTCTCAATTTGAGTTGTTTTGTTTTTTAATATCAGTATTCCAAGCTGTTTGTTATAGTCGGTACAAATTATTTCAGTTTTTAAATCATCAATTTCGATTTCTTTGCGTCCGTCTTTGAAGAATCTGTAGTCAGCTAGATATGAAATTTTTTCTGGATTTACAGTTAGTACTTCTTGTCCGATGGTATTCCATAGAACTATTTTTAGTAAATAAAATCCTACTCCCCAGCAAATTATGAAGGAAATCAAAATTCCCATGTGAGGCCCGTTTTCGTATGTTAATGCAATAACGGTAATTGGGATTAGAATAAGAATTGACATAATCAGGATTAGAAAAATCCTTATGAAAATTGGTGCTTTCTTAGTTCCAATGGTATATTCTTTACCGTTCATTATGGTCTTGTTTTATTTTTTTTAATCCTAACTAACGTAAAATTTAAGTTCTGAAAATCAAATATTTGAAAAGCCAA
>CAYOFH010000058.1:0-19398 GCA_964403175.1 uncultured Marinilabiliaceae bacterium | reverse complement strand
TGACTGGCAAAATGGTGAAATTACCGGTCTGCGAACTCCGGGAGGTTTTGAAGTCGGTTTTAAATGGGAAAATGGAGAAATTAGCCATATCGAAATTAAATCCAAGATGGGCGGCAATTGCAGAATCCGTGTCCCAAATGAGATAACCGGAAAAAACAAATCCTTATTAAAAGAAGCCTCCGAAAACAATCCAAATCCATTCTTTGACCAGCCGCAAATCAAAAAACCAATCATTTCGGAACAGGCCGATCTTAAAAAAGTTGATTTACCCAATACTTATTTGTATGATTTTCAGACAGAGAAAGGAGAAACATACACTTTCATTCGTAAATAATTAGTTTAATTAATTAGTCGAATGGAACTTGCATGGAAGACTATTTACATTCTCTTTTGAGGCAATCGTTGCCACTGTAAAAGAACAACCAGAAAAAGCCCCGCCTTATCTCAGGCGGGACTTTTTATTCTGCATTCAACGATAAACTCTTAATTCGCGTTTGCAGTTAAGATCGGTCATGTCTCTAACATTGCCCAGATGATCTTTCAAATAAAACTCGTAACATCACTGACTAAAAAAAGCCTCCGAGGACAATCCAAAGAGGCTTTTCTCACGTTTTACTAAAAATTCCTATTGTAGTTCAAGTGTGGCCACCGAATGTGCAGGTAGTGTTACTGTCAGCACACCTTTTTTGATTTTAAAATCTGAAAAATCAACCGGTTTAACTGTTTCGGATGCATCAAATGAATTATAGGAATTATACTCAGGCGCAGTCAACACAGAAGCCGACAATACTTTACTCAGGTCACCAGCTTCAACATTCACCTCAACAACCTGTTCTTCACTTGCATCGAGATTACTAAGACTAATATTTACCTTTCCATCTTTTTGCGAAGCAGTTCCGCTAACAGCAGGAATTTTCTCCCCATCCACTTCGTAATCTTCAACCTGAAACGACTCGGGTATGTAAGTAGCATCCTGATGAACTTTATACATATTGAAGATGTGATAGGTAGGAGTCAGCACCATTTTATCCTCCTCGGTAAGAATCATTGCCTGTAATACATTTACCATCTGAGCGATATTCGCCATCTGAACACGCTCAGCATGCTGATGGAAAATATTAAATGTAACAGCTGCAATCAGAGCATCACGCATGGAATTTTGCTGAAAAAGATGTCCCGGCTCGGTTCCGGGCTCCACATCAGTCCATATCCCCCATTCATCAACCAACAGAGGCAGTTTTTTTTCAGGGTCATATTTATCCATGACATTTGAATGCTTTGTAACCAGCTCGTCCATAAAAAGAGCATTCTTCAGACCGCTGAAATAAAGATCTTCACCAAATCCGGTGGCCGCAGATTTATTGTTCCAGTCTCCAGTGGCAATTGTATAATAATGAACAGACAATGCATCCATATTCCTCCCGGCACGTTTCATTACCACATCTGTCCAGTTATAATCGTCACCATTGGCACCGCAACCAACTCGTTCAAATTTTCCTTCACCATAAAGTCTGGCATAAAGAGAATACTGACGTAAAAGATCACTGTAATATTCGGGACGCATATCTCCGCCACACCCCCAGCTTTCGTTTCCTACTCCCAGAAATTTAACATCCCAGGGTTCTTCACGACCATTCTCACGGCGCCAGTTTGCCATGGGAACATCTTCATCTGATGTCATATATTCGATCCACTCCACCATTTCAGTAACCGTTCCGCTACCCACGTTGGCCGAAATATAAGGATCAGCACCTATCATCTCACAAAGATCCAGGAATTCATGGGTTCCAAAACTGTTATCTTCAATGGATCCTCCCCAGAAATAGTTTTTAATTTTGGGTCTTTCACTGACAGGGCCTACACCATCTTTCCAGTGATAAACATCTGCAAAACATCCACCGGGCCAGCGAAGAACAGGAATTTGCAATTCTGTCAGAGCATCCAGAATATCTTTGCGGTAACCTTTTACATTAGGTATATCAGAATCAGGACCTACCCAGATTCCATCGTAAATACAACGTCCCAGGTGCTCGGCAAAATGTCCGTAAACATTCTTGTTGATGACCTGCTCGGCATTATTAAAATCCAGATTCATTTTATTTTGCGCCCCGACAGGCAACGCTAAAATGAAAAAGGTAAACAAAGCAATAAACAGATTCGTTTGTTTCATCTTGAATTGGTTTTTAATTAAAAATATCATTTTTATTAACAATAGATCGTTAGACTTTTAGATATAAGATTTAAGCTAAATCATATAACAATGATAACCTGTGCTTTAAGACAAAAACTTATTCACTTGCAAATACTTGAACTTTAGGTTTTTATAAAAAATTAACGAAGTATTGTATTAACACAATGAATCTAAAAAAATTTAAAACAAGTTGCTTGTTTATCTCCTGCGTTGACCTCGTCAGATTACAAACCAGGATTAACCAATAACTGATCAAAAACACTCCTATTCAAACTGAACCCAGTCAAATGTTAAGGGGGTGTTGCCAATATTGATTAAATAAATATCATGAACCCCTTCGGGTGCTTTCAACAGACCAAAATTATCGATTTGCCAGTCTTCTGAACCCGAAATTTCTGGTGATATCAAAAGTTCCCCATCCGGAGCATTCAGTCTGATTTCAAATTGGCCATCTTCGTTTGTTGATGTCTTTACCATGACCTCATCCAGATCACCATCTCCAAAATCCACTTTATTGTAACTAATCCAGTTACCCTTTTGCGGGAGATTCACTTTCCATCCTTTGTGAGGATCTGAAGGATCAACAAACTCATAATCCACACCTTCACCTTCAGAAGAGCTGTAACGATCTACCTGTATCCGGCTATCAGCGGGTGAAATACCCACACCTCGAAGCGTAGGATAAACCTGTTGAATGGTTCCATCCGGATTGAAAAATAAACTGTCGGCTTTAATCGAGCGGTTCTTATCAAAATCGGGTGACAGATCATTGTGATGATAGAAAAGATACCATTGATCCCTGTATTCGAGTATAGAATGATGGTTAGTCCAGCATTCTATCGGCGACTCCTCCATTATTACCCCTTTAAATTCAAAAGGTCCCATGGGATTATCGCTCATAGCATAAACCAGCCGCTCGGTAGTTTCAGGAACATGAGGGAATGTAAAATAATATTTTCCCTGACGCTCAAACAAAAAAGGCCCTTCTTTAAATTTTGGAGGTAAATCCGTTACCACCTCAGGTTCTGTAGCAAGCTCAAGCATATTATCCTTCAACTTAGCCATATAAAGCTTTTCTCCCCCACCCCAATATAAATAAGCCTGTCCATCAGTATCAATAAAAGGATTTGGGTCAATACCAAAAACGCCTTCTATCGGTTCTTCTTCAGGAGTAAAGGGGCCGGTTGGAGAATCGGCAACAGCCACCCCGATCCGGCGGCCTCTTCCTTCAGACTTATCTTTTGCGGTGGACGGAAAATAGAAGTAATATTTACCATCTTTTTCTATACAATCGGGTGCCCACATACTGTAAGTGGAGGCATCTACCCAGGGTACATCATACTGACTCAGGATTACTCCATGATCTTCCCACTGAGTAAGATTCTCTGAGGAAAAAACATGATAATCTTCCATACAAAACCACGTGGCAAAACGGCCCGAATCTTTACGGATGTCATGAGATGGATAGATATAAACCTTATCGTCAAAAACTCTGGCCGAAGGATCAGCTGTGAACTGATCCATTATGAGGGGATTCTGTGCAAAAACCTCAACTACGGAAAACACCATTACAAACAGTGCAAAAGCAGTCTTTTTCATACTTATCAAAATTACAGGTTAAAAATCCGGAGCCGCCTAACCTGCTATATTTTCAGCAAGAAAGCAGGTTACAGAATGGCGAACTCCAACAGAAACTCCAATTTACAAAAACTTACAACTCATTTTCGGTAAAACCACCAAGTTTCAGATATTTTTCATAAATGGTCTCGTACTTTTTCACGTTTTCAGCAATGGGTGTGTATTCCTTTTCGAATCCCTGTCCCATTTGCTTCTGTGCTTCTTCTACATTATCATAAACTCCTGCAACAACCGCCGCAAACATACCGGCGCCAACTGCACAGGTCTGTTCTGTGGCAGCAACTTTAATGGGCATATTCAGCACATCAGCCAGGGTTTGCATCACAAATGGCGATTTTCGTGCTACACCACCAAGACCAATAACAGCTTTAAGTTCAACACCCTCTTCCCGGAAACGATCAACAATCGCTTTCGACCCAAAAGCTGTAGCTTCCACCAAAGCTCTGAAAATACGGGGGGCTGAGGATCCAAGCGTCAATCCCGCGATTGACCCGGTAACTTCCTGACTTGCATCGGGAGTACGACGGCCATTCATCCAATCTACAGCAACAATGGCAGATTCGTCAACAGAAATCTTCATCGCCTCTTCGCTCAGTTGAGGAATTATCTTATCTATGGTTTCTTCAATCAGTTTCTGACGGGTTACGGCATCCACCAATTCCGATTTATTCAAAATATTGGTTAATGGCCATGCCACCACATTTTTGAACCAGGCATAAATATCACCGAAGCCCGACTGACCGGCTTCCAGTCCCACATACCCGGGAACCACGGAACCATCAACCTGTCCGCAGATACCTTTCACTAATTTATCGCCAATTTGTTTGTAATCGGCAATCATAATATCACAGGTGGAAGTTCCTATGGCACGTGCAAGCACATTAGGAGTAGCTCCGCCACCAACAGCGCCCATATGGCAATCGAATGCGCTCACTCCTACCACCACATCGGTTGATAAGCCAAGCCTTTCGGCCCACTCGGGAGTTAAATTACCCACCTTGGTATCGCTGGCATAGGTTTCGTTGTACAAACGGTCGCGAAAACCTTTAAGCAAAGGATCCAGTTCTGTAAGAAAATCTTCCGGCGGAAGCCCTCCCCAGCTCTCGTGCCACATTGCTTTGTGACCTGCAGCACAACGACTCCGCACTACCTGATCCGGCTTTTCTGTCCCGGTAATCAATGAAGGCATCCAGTCGGCATGTTCAATCCAGGAATATGCAGCATTTCTGACGGACTCATCTTCACGTAAAACATGTAGTGCCTTTGCCCACACCCACTCAGAGGAATATACACCACCTTCGAACTGGGTGTAATCCACCTTCCATTTACGGGCAAGTTTATTAATTTCCGAAGCTTCTTTTACTGCAGTGTGATCTTTCCAGAGAATAAACATTGCATTAGGATTCTCTGAAAATTCAGGTTTTAGTGCGAGCGGAATACCTGCCTCATCAACAAACGCAGGAGTACTCCCGGTGGTGTCGAATGACATGCCCACCACATTTTCTGCAACATCTGCACCTGCTTCTTTCAACGCGTTTTTTACCGTATATTCCAGTACCTCAATATAATCAAGCGGATGCTGGCGATAGCGATTGGCTGCTGGATCGCAGTATTTCCCTTCAATCCAGCGGGGATAATGCTTTACCGACTGGGCAACTTCTTCACCGGTCAGGGTATCCACAACCACAGCGCGCGCTGAATCGGATCCGTAATCAAGACCTATAACGTATTTTTTTGAACTCATGATATCAGAATTTAGTCAGTAGTTAAAAGTCAGTAGTTTTTTGGAGAAAACTTCAAGTGATAACTACGAAATAGTTTTTTAGAAAAAACCGGGCCGAAAGTCGGCCCGGGTGAGAGAAATGGTACTCAGTCCAGAAATTACTTCTGTCCGTAATAGGCATTAGCACCATGTTTACGATCGAAATGCTTTTTGGTAAGAAGGGGATTCATGGTAACATTGGGATTTACAGACTTGCTGATAAAAGCCATTTTGGCCACAGCCTCCATTACCACACTGTTGTGTACTGCTTCATGAGCATCTTTGCCCCAGCTAAAGGGGCCATGATTTTTCACGATGACTCCCGGAATATGATTGGGATTTTTATCCGCAAAAGCTTCCACGATGACTGTTCCTGTCTCCTTCTCATATTCACCTTCCACCTCAGCCTTAGTCATATCCCTGGTACAGGGAATGTCACTGGCAAAATAATCGGCGTGCGTAGTTCCGATAATCGGGATATTAATACCTGCCTGTGCCCAGGCCGTAGCATAAAAGGAGTGAGTATGAACCACTCCCCCAATATCAGGAAATTTATTATACAACTCCAAATGAGTTGGAGTATCAGAAGAAGGTTTCAGTTTACCTTCCACCACATTACCTTCCAGATCCAGAACGACCATATCATCAGCTTTCATGTCATCATATGCCACGCCGCTGGGTTTGATCACAACCAGACCTTTGTCTCTGTCAATAGCGCTCACATTTCCCCAGGTAAAAAGCACCAGGTTATGTTTTACCAAATCGAGATTGGCCTGAAAAACATCCTCTTTTAACTGTTTTAAATCCATCTTCTTGTCTGTTTTTTATTACCAGAACACACCATAAAGCAGTGCCAGAATTACAATAACTCCCACAGCACCAATATTAAAAGTAGTTCCTGTTTTGAAACTTTCGGGATTAACCTCCAATGCTTTTTTATCCGCAGCAATAATCCTTTCATTGGTAACCAAAATGATACCGACAAAAATAAAGGCTGCTGCCATCATAAAGATACTCTCAATTCCCAGATTATTCAGGAAATAAATATTCACGCCTACTCCGCCAATAATAGCAGCAACGATACCAATAACAATCATGGTATATCCTGAACGCATATACCCCGGACGAACGGTATGTTTGGTATCAGTAGTCCACGACTTTTTATCCACAAATGTGACAATGGTGGCTACAAACACAAGCACCACAAATATATATCCCATACGCATCATCCATGGCATTTCGGGAAATCCGAATTTAAAGGCAAATCCGAGTGGCAGTGTCAGCAGAGCAGTCCAGAGTGCAGCCCTATTGGTAGCCTGACGCCAGAAAAGTCCCATAAAGAACACAATCACAACACCGGGATAGATAAATCCGGTATATTCCTGAATGTACTGAAATGCCTGTTCCAGGTTTTGCAACATGGGAGCAATAAATACAGCAATTGTCAGTGCAACGAAAGCAGTGATCCGTCCAACAAGCACCTGTGATTTATCACTGGCATTCTTATTGAAATAGGGTTTGTAAATATCTACAGTAAAAATAGTAGAGGTTGAGTTGATCATAGATGCCAGAGATGAAACAATAGCTGCAGAAAGAGCAGCAAAAGCAAGTCCCCTAACCCCGATAGGCATATAATTGGCCAACAGGTATGGATAGGCCTGATCGGCAATCTCCAGATCATTCTTCAGATAAAATGCTGCAATACCGGGTATAACCACAATCAGAGGAATCAACATCTTCAGATAAGCACCAAATAACAAACCGCGTTTGGCTTCTTTAACTGATTTGGCTGCCAAACCTTTCTGTATAATGTACTGATTAAAACCCCAGTAGCCAAAATTGGTCAGCCAGATACCACCAAGGATAATACCCAGGCCGGGAAGATCCATAAATACATCAGGTCTGGTATCCTGCTCTGCAATCATTTGAAAATGGTCGCGGGCCCCATCAAATAACGTCAAAAATCCTTTAATCGGACCGGAACCTACGCCACCTACTGCATCAAGAGCAACATACGTTGTTACAAGTCCACCGACAACAAGGAAGAACACCTGAATAACATCGGTCCATGCAACAGCCTTAAGTCCTCCGTAAATAGAATAAATACCGGAGAACACAGCTAACCCAATAATTCCGTACATCAAAGGAATACCGAGAATGGTCTCCATGGCGAGAGCTCCCATATAGGTGACGGAGGTAAGATTCACAAAAACATATACCAAAAGCCAGAAAATGGCAAATGCCGTACTCACCCCGCGGGAATAACGCTCGGCAAGAAACTGCGGCATGGTATAAATTTTCTTCTCAATAAAAATGGGAATGAAATACTTGGCAATAACAATCAGTGATGCTGCTGCAATCCATTCATAACATGCAATACCAATTCCCAGGGCGTATCCGGATCCGGACATACCAATAAATTGCTCTGCCGAAATATTGGCGGCAATCAAAGAAGCACCAATAGCCCACCAGGTCAGTGACTTATTGGCAAGAAAGTAATCCTGCGCAGTTTTCTCCACGCCCTTTTTCCCTCGCGAGATAAAAAGACCCATACCCAGGATAACGAAAGCATAGACTGCAAAAATTATCCAGTCCAGTGTTGCGAAAGCTGATTCCATAGTTTAAATTATTTTAAAAGTAGATTTTATATTCCGCGATTCATTTGATAATACATATCATTCCAGCGAAGTTCTTTTCTGAATTCCTGAATGGTGGTTTTGTCATCTATCAACAAAAACTCGATACCCGCCATCTCCGCAAAATCTTCCAGATATTCAGATGTCAGGTCATAAGAAAAGCTGGTATGATGTGTTCCACCAGCAAGAATCCACGCAGCAGCTCCAATTTCAAAATTAGGTTTAGGCACCCACAAAGCACTTGCTACCGGCAACTTTGGAAGTGGTTTAGACTCTATACATTCCACTTCATTAACAATCATCCTGAAACGGTTACCCATATCTACAACAGTGGCAGCAACCCCGGTACCGGGCTTACTTGTAAATACCAGACGGGCAGGATCATTTTTGCCACCGATACCTAAAGGATGAACTTCCAGACGAGGTTTCTTATCAGCTATCAACGGACACACTTCCAGCATATGCGCCTGAAGGATAGTACTGTTTTCGCCATCGAAATTCAGGGTATAATCTTCAAGGAAAGAGCAGCCTTTGGGCATTCCCTGTCCCATAAACCACATGGAACGATACAAGGCTGCTGTTTTCCAGTCACCTTCAGCACCAAATCCATAACCATCGGCCATCAGGCGCTGAGAGGCCAGTCCGGGCAACTGATCGATAGCTGCAAGATCATCAAAATTGGAAGTAAAAGCTTTGGCACCTTTTTCATCGAGGAATCTACGCAAAGCGATTTCAATCCGGGCTGCGTGAACTACACGCTCTCTGTTTTTACCGCCTTCCTTGCAATCATCAGCAAATTCGTAATCGTTTTCATAAACTTTCATCAATTCGGCCACTTCGGCATCAGTCACTTTGTCCTGAACAGCTACCAGGTCAGCAATAGGGAAGTAATCCACATGATAGCCCATTACCATTTCTGCTTCTACTTTGTCTCCATCGGTAACGGCTACGTTATTCATCTGGTCGCCAAACCGGATAATGCGCATATCCTGTGCATCGGCCCAGGCAGCAGCTACACGCATCCACACAGCAATACGCTCCTGTGCTTTAGGATCCTGCCAGTGTCCGACAACCACTTTCCGTGGTTTTTTAAGACGGGCCATGATATGACCAAATTCGCGGTCTCCGTGAGCACTTTGATTGAGATTCATGAAATCCATATCAATATCATTCCATGGTATCTCCTTATTAAACTGGGTATGGAAATGGAGAATCGGCTTGCGCAATTCCTGCAACCCATGAATCCACATCTTGGAGGGCGAAAAAGTATGCATCCAGGTTATAACGCCGACACATTTGTCATCGTTATTAGCTGCTTTCATAGTTGCAGTAACCTCTTTACCAGAATTTACAGTTCCTTTATAAACAATTTTCACCGGCAAAACTCCGGAAGCATTCATGCCTTTTACCATTTCGGTTGAATGACTGTCAACTGCCACAACAGCATCGCCACCGTAAAGAAGTTGTGCACCTGTCACAAACCAGACTTCATAATTTTTCATTTCTTCCATCATCATGTTTTTTTAAGTTCTTGTTCAAAGTTTAATGATACGCTCATGCCCGTTCAATGCATCCGAGTCGGGCAGAAAACGATAATTAAACGCACCTTTTTTCGACTCTTCAGTATTTTTTGTATTTAATCGTTCCAGAACATTCAATCCCAAAACTTTTTTGCGGAAGTTCCCCGGATCCAGTTCACGTTGATAAATTGCTTCATACAATCGTCTCAACTGAGTAAGGGTAAACTGATCGGGCAGTAATTCTTTACCTACCAGCTCAAGACTGGCTTTCATTTGCAATCTTTCTTTAGCTTTTTCGACTATTTTAGAATGGTCAAAAATGAGAGAAGGAACCTGATCCATCGACCACCATTTAGCTCCCAGCTCATCCACTTTAGATGTATCATGCTTGTCAATTCGAATTAAGGCGAAGAAAGCCACTGAGATCACCCGGGCTGCAGGATCCCTTTCCGGATCTGAGAAAGCCTGAACCTGCTCCAGATAAATATCCTTTAATCCTGTACTTTGTCTCAAAACCCGGTTGGCCGCTGTTTCCAGAGATTCTTCATAACCACAAAATCCTCCCATTAAGGACCATCCACCGATTTGCGGCTCTATAGGACGCTTGTGCAACAACAATTTGAGTTCGTAATTTTCATAACCAAAAATTACACAATCTACTGCCAGATAATGTTTTGGGCTATTAGAGTAAAGTTCCTGATATGGCATTTTTATAAAGATTTTTTAAAACATTAAACTTTTCTGATTAACCCATAACACAAAATCAAAAATCATTCAGGTTAAGAATTAAACAAACTACTAGCTGATATCTATTTGTGCCCTTTCCCGATTACTTTCAACTCCATCCGGTAATCATTTTTAAGAAAAAAGTTCAATTTTATGCATCAAAATTAAAAAGTAATTTCTACTTTTAAAATGTTTTTAGAGATTTTTTTTTATAACTTTCAAAAACAATCCTATTTGAAGATATCTGACTAACAAACACTGGATCAAGAAAAATGCAAGTTATCCGGACAAGAAAACAATTTGGGAGAAAAAGTATATCTCAAATTAATAATCTAATCAACAGATATTTACATTCAATACAGTAGCTTTTCATATTGTACGGTGAAAATATTACAAAAGTTTAATGTACTATTATAATATAAATCTATCAACCTGTAAAAACAGTAATTAGTTTTAACGATTAAAAATTATCAATCATGAAACAAAGTTCATTACATTTTTTTGTAGTTATTTTGCTTTTATCAGGCATTTTTAGCTGCACTGAATCAAAGAAAATTTCTGTCGAAAAGGAATCCTGGGGGCAAACTGAAGACGGACAGGAAGTTGACCTTTACACCCTTAAAAGCAGCACAGGACTGGAAGTTAAGATTTCCACATTTGGAGGCGTCATCACTGAAATAAATACGCCGGATAAAAATGGTAAAATTGATAATGTTGTGTTGGGTTTTGATTCACTCCAGCCCTACCTGGAAAAAAGAAGTTTTTTTGGTGCTATTATCGGGCGTTACGGTAACAGGATCGCAGATGGTCAATTTACACTTGATGACAGCACTTATCAGCTATCCTTGAATGACGGATCTAACCACCTTCACGGAGGTACCAACGGTTTTGACCAGAAAGTATGGAAAGCAATTCCCGGGCAGAATTTTGAGGTTTCTGCGCTTGAACTGCAATATCTCAGCAAAGACGGGGAGGAAGGCTACCCGGGGAATATGGAGATAACAGTAACATATGAATTAAAAGGAGACAGCCTGATCGTAAAATATCTGGCCAATTCTGATAAGCCTACCCCGGTAAATTTAACCAATCATTCTTTTTTCAACCTTGCTGGTCAGGGAACCATTCTGAATCATGAACTCACTATTAATGCAGATGCCTATACTCCGGTAAACTCATCACTTATCCCCACAGGTGAATTAGAGCCGGTTGAAGGAACTCCTTTTGATTTCACGATACCTCACCGCATTGGTGAACGCATCGATCAGGTTCCCGGAGGTTACGATCACAACTACGTTCTTAATAAACCCGGTGATAAGGAGATGACCTTTGCTTCAAAGCTGAAAGATCCGGAATCTGGACGGACAATGGATATTTACACTGAGGAGCCTGGCTTGCAGTTTTACTCGGGTAATTTTCTGGACGGATCACAAAAATCCGGCGACTGGGTATTTGAACAATACAACGGTCTTTGTCTGGAAACCCAGCATTTTCCGGATTCACCAAATCACGAAAACTTCCCATCCACCATCTTAAATCCGGATGAAACATATCAAACCACCACAATTATGGTTTTTGGTGTTGAAAAATAGTTTTTTGGAAGTTAGGGATTAAATTAAAACCCAGAGGATAGAAGATTTAAGAATATTGCAGATTAGATTTATCTGACTTTTAAATTTTTATTTACCAAGTCACAATATTCTCCTTTTGATAGCGTATAAAAGGCCTGCTGAATATGCATCAGCAGGCCTTTTTTTATTATCCATTCTCCTGATTGGCCAGGAAAAATGTCATTATCATTTTTAATCAAAAATCAAAAAATACTATTTTGCACCAATAAATGGTTCCTGAACATCAGTCCATCCGGCTGCTTCCTGCACATTACCGGGAATATCTGTTGCTACGGAATGACCTTCAAAATTTGACACAACCTCAATATTCATCGAGTCCTCTTCAGTAAACAAAGTACCGTTAAAGCCATTGAAAAACTTACTATTGGCTTCAAAAGACTCGTACAAGGCATTCACTTCCTCCGGTGAAGTTATCTTAACCTGACACTTTTCGTTTTCTGCAGGACTCCAAAGAACTATAGTTGGATTCTCTTCTTCGGTGGTTTTTACATACACGTTATTATCAAAAGTCTTCAGGGTTGGGGTGTTCTGCCTGTCACACATTTCGGAAGGCTGCCATACATAAAGCAAAGGAAACTCCAGCCCCATGGTATCCACCATCAGGTTATTCACGAATACATGATTTTCACGTTCATCAACACCCGGTCCTGTATTAATGTGCCATCCAAAATGATCAGGATTGCTGCCACGATCGTCCCGTCCGAAACTTGCGCGACTGTTAATAAAGGTATTGTTATAAATTTCGGCATCACTACTATTAAGAATTAACATTCCCTGATTGTTATTCACAAATTCGTTTCCGGCAACGGTAACTCCTTTCGAAATTTCAAAGAAGAATCCATTACTACTTGGCCACACCTGATCGTCGCGGAAATATTCTTTAGGACTACCCACATCTTCGATACGGTTGTTCACAAAAACACCGTCCACATTACCCACATCATACCAGAGACCATTGGAATAAGGATGATTGGTAATAAGGTTTTCGCTACAAACCACTCTGTGGCTCTGATTAAAAATCTTCACTGCAGCGGGATAAAAACCCGTCCATCTCTCAATATTATTATTGGCAAAAATATTTCGTTCCAGCAGAACATCATCTGATGCAACAACATAAAGACCTTCTGTATTGGTATCAACAATCTTACAATTACGCATTACCATGCTATCGCCTATGGAGAAAACACCTATACGGAGACTTTTAGAGAAAGTGCAATTTTCGAAAACAGTACCTACAACATCATTGCCATGAGCCTCTTCTGTGGAATGACCCTGTGGGTAAAACCCGTCAATATGCACCATAGTATCAGGATATTGAGTAACAGTCAGGCCCCGGATAACAGGACCTTTACCATCATTTTCTTTGCCATGAGCTTCGCCGCTTGTTCGGAAAATAGCCTTTCGGAAAGCACTGATTTCAACTATTTTATCTGAAGGATCCTGCCCCAGAAAAATCTTCTGTGCGTCATAATCAACAAAGAAAGTTCCTTCATCTAGTTCATCTTTACTCCCTGCAGACTGAAGAAAATTTCCATCTACAAAAACCACATCATTATTAAACCTGTGAAGAGGAGTAAACTCAATATTAGACTCTTCTCTCCACCAGGGTTCAGGTTCACCGGGAAAAAGGCGATCCCATGATGTTACCCATATTCCATCTTCATCCTTTTGCCAGTCGGTTACTTTAAAAGTTCCATTAAGAACAGGCTTCTCGTCCTGATAAGGTTGTATGGTAATTCCCTGATTAAAAGTAAGGTCTCCGGTTCTGTAGGTTCCGCCACGCATTACAATGGCATCTCCGGTGACCACACGTGCCATTGCTGATTCAATAGTAGTAGGGTTTTCAAGAGAGGTACCCTCTGACTCTGAAGCCCCACCGGGTTCTACATAATAAATAGTCCCGGAAACCTCAGGTAAATCATATACTCTGTCCTGCGGACCGTAAACAATCTCATCATCTTCTTCCCCAACAGACTGCGGAGGTTGGCAGGATATGATCGAAAATCCTAATACAAAGGCCAGGCTTAAACGTAATAATAAGAAAGTACTTTTCATTTTTTAAATTTTAAAAATGATTGAATTTTAAATATTTATTCATGTCACATTAAACAATAGTCCAAAATCAGTTAATAACAACAGTGGTAATACTTTTCTCTGGTAATTCAACAATAATTTTTTCTTCCTTTAAGATATCATCATTTTTCTTACGGTTTAAACTTAAGGAAGTTGTATATGAAACAGCTGATGAACTGGATGATGGCATTGCCATTTCAATTCTTCTTGCTGAATACCCGGAGGGATTAATAATAACAATTACAGTTTTTCCATCTCCGGAATAAGCGGTCATTTTAAGTGTTGACACGCCTTCAATCTCCGCATCAATACGTTTATACCCTGGCCGGACAAATTTGGAGTATTGAGAAAAAGCATAGCCACGTTTCAGTATTTCTCCTCGTTGAGTTCCATTTTCACCATCTCCAAGAAAACTATAATACCTTCGAATATACCACCAAATATAAGCATTCCAGTCAAATGCCATCGCCGAATGAATACCATCAAGCATTTCCATTGTTTCGTCCCAGATTGTTTCCTGATCAGTATTCTCAGTCCAGTTTGAAGGAACATTTCCACTATTCAGATTCAACAGATATTCAGTCATCCAGATTTCCTTATTCTTTTGGTGAGCCAGAGGATAAGGTGCAAGTCCACCACCGTAAAGGTGTCCGCCAACGATATCGATATTATCCACTGCTGTGGCGTCATTAAGGATATCATCGGTATATGCCTGGGTGAAATTCAGAGACTCTGCTGCCAGCAGTTTGGCATCGTCGATAACTCCCGCATAGTTCTTCACGAAATCAAACATTTCTTCTACAGTATATTCACAACCTTCGTAACCCACCTCCCAGTCGGGCTCATTCTGAACAGAGACCACATCCACCGTAGCTCCGTTATCGTTCATAAACTGAATATATTCGTTAATATAATTGGCAAAGTCGGCATAATGTTCTTTTAGCAGATACCCGCCTCCGTTAATACTGTTATTACTTTTCCATTCCGCCGGAGGAGACCATGGGCTTGCAAGCACTTTTGCATTACGATCATTAGCCATTTTTACGGAATTAACCAATCCGTCCCAATCATTACGGCTGGAAGATAATCTTACCCTGTATATGGAAAGTCCCAATTGGTTCTCCCCGGTTCCAAAAGCCAGATCCATTTCACTTTCGGTGAGATAATCTGTTCCCCAGATCATATTGGCACCACCAAAACCTGCAATAGTCTGATGAACCACATCAGGATTCAAAGTAACTTTAGCGGCAGGTTGAGGCTCCTTTGCCGGCTGGGTCAGAATAATTTCTTCCGAAATATCATCTGTCAACGAATTAAGTATTAGCTTTTGTTTATTTTCAGCAGTACGATTGTTTTCATCATAAGCTATTCTCACATAAGTAGTTGTTTCAATCTGGTTAGGATTCCCTCCCTCTGATGGACCAACATTGGAAATAAAAGCCTCACCTTCCACAACCTCCGTTTCAATTTCCCACTGAGTATATGCCCAGTTTACACGGATACTCAGGGTTCCTCCTTCAACTTCAAGATTTTCAGGCACGGTATTTTGATCAAACGACAAAACCGCAACTTTTTCAACTTCAGTCCCATTTTCATCTTCACTGCAGGAAACTGCTAAAAAAGGTACAACAAATACCAATAATAGAGAACTAAAACTAAATTTTCCAGGAATATTCATACTTTTTTTTTTAAAAGAAAACACATAAAAATGGTTAGGACTCCGGATAAAGATTAATATTTTCAACAAAAATTAACCTTTCAAAGCTAAGCATCATGTTTATAATTTATGGGGACTTTTTTGTGGAATAAGGGGATATTTTTCAGACCGGGAAGAGAGGAACTGAATAGAAGTCAAAAACGGTCGCGCTTTCAAATTTTTCTGTTACAGTGCTAACCTGGACGTTTGAAAAATAATACAATTTTGAGCATAATTCATTTTGTTCCTTCAACATCTGTCAATTTCAGGTTTCTGAGCATCTCATTAAAATGAGTCAGCAAAAAATCAGCAAAAAAACCACTTATAAAAAACTCTTTATTATGGCAATCAAATCCTGCCGGCTAAGTGGCTTTGTAACATAATCATTAAACCCTGCTTTCATTATAGTTGCCTTGTCTCCGGCAAGGGCAAATGCAGTTTGCGCAATCAGAGGTACAGTTTTATTAAATGTGCGGATTTCCTGAGCAGCCTCAATCCCGCTTTTTTGTGGCATTTTAATATCCATTAAAACAACACTAATCGCCGGGTTATCTCTAACAACTGCCACCGCATCAACTCCATTGTCCACGTGTATTACTTCATAACCTTCACCGGACAATACCGCCCGGAAATATGATGAGCTTAATTGATCATCTTCTGCCAGCAAAATAGTATGCTTCATACTGTTTTCTCCTGTTAACTTTATCATCGTTTTACTTATTTACGGGGTAGTAAGGTATGGAAAAATAAAAGACACTACCCTCTCCTACTGATGATTCCACCCAGATATTTCCATTTAACAAACGAATGTACCCCTTTATTATGGAAAGGCCAAGCCCGGTACCCTGATATGGCTTAGTCATATTCAAATCTGCCTGAACAAACCGGTCAAACACTATCTCCATTTGATCCGGTGCTATCCCGATTCCGGTATCTTTCACGAAAAAAACAAGATGGTCTTCTTCAAGATAATTCCCAAACTCAATATATCCCTTATTAGTGAATTTAATAGCATTGGATATCAGATTAGAAAGTGCTGCATCTACCTTAAAACGGTCTGTTTTAATCAAAGACTTTTCCGCGGTTATCTGACAACCAATGCTGATGTTCAGGTTTTTATTTTTTGCCAAAGGCTTAAAAAATTCCAGGTAATATTTCATGATATCATGGATATCAACCTCGCAGTATTCAACTTTCACCTGTTCCGATTCGATTTTAGAAATCTCTATTAAATCGTTAATTGTTTCAAGAAGACGATCTCCGCTTTTATTTACCAAATCAATAAACGAATCTTTCTCTTCCTCCTGAAGACTGGGGTTTTTAAGTAGCTCAAGAAAACCCAAAATTCCGTTCATTGGAGTACGGATTTCATGACTGATATTGGCAAGAAAAGCAGTCTTTAGTCTGTCACTTTCCTCGGCCCGTTCTTTAGCGATAATAAGATCCTCAATCATTTTTCTCTTCTCGGTAATATCTTCCCTTATTGATACAAAATTAGTAATAATTCCTTCAGAATTCTTTATTGGAGAAATGGAAAGAGACTCCCAATAAAGCTCTCCGTTTTTTCGCTTGTTAATAATTTCTCCTGTCCAGACCTTCCCGCTTAAAATGGTACTCCACAAATTATCGTAAACTGTTCTGGCTTGTTTCCCGGAATTAAGAATACTTATCTTCTGGCCGACAGCTTCACCCGATTTAAAACCTGAAACAAATGTAAAGGACCGATTTACATACTTGATTGTTCCTTTACAATCAGTAATCACAATACTCAAAGGGCTTTGATCCACTGCATAACTCAACAAGGAAAGCTTGGATTCTGTTTTCTTCTGCCTCGAAACATCACGTATTACCATGCTTGTCCGGGATTCTCCTTTTCTGTTCAGAAAAATTGAAGAAGAGAGGGCCCCTTCAAATCGGTCTCCATCTTTACGAAAGAAAAAGAGTTCTCCTTTAACCCGTCCGGTGCACTCTCTTTCTTTAAGCAACTCAGCTAATCGTGGATCTTCATGATCCACAAGTCCTTTACGCCCTGTCGTTATTATTTCTGACTCACTCATTCCAAAAATATCACAGGCTGCCCGGTTTGCAGAAAGAATACTTCCATCCGGCGTTGTCAGCATAATAGCATCAAGGCTATTGTCAAGAATCAATCGGTTTTTCTCTTCACTTTCTTTTAACCTCTTCTCATAGACCAGCCTCTTCCTGATTTCTTCCTGAAGTTGCCTGATATTTCTCTGGTTCTGAATTTGCAAATCATTGGTATCATTTAAAAAAGTACCTACATTATTGTTTTTAAAATCAAGTTTCTCTAAAAATGCCGAAACAATGTCAACGGACTCCTGAATTAAAACAAGATCATGATTAGAAAATAAAGCACCAGAACGTGCTCTGATACCTTCCCCATTAAAGAATTTAAAACAGGAAGAATCAGACTCATCTATAAAGCAGCACTCAAATTCAGCCTTTTCATAAACAGCATTTAATCCTTTAAGAAAATAATCTATAATGTCCTTCTTATCATCTAAAAATGAAAGAGTGGAAATCAAAGACAACAAAAAAGTGGAAACCTCTTTTTTCTCCATTTGCAAAATATCTGGCAAGCTACATATTGCTTACGAAGAAGAAAAAAAATGGATACAAAAAAACAGCATCTAACCTGATTTAACCTTAAACACAGCAGGTTAAGCCAACTATTTAATGTGTTTTACTGCTGAAAGATATCATGAATTAATATCAGGAGAAAAATACATTAGACTAATTTATTTATGTACTGAAAGATAAATAATTAGCAATAATTATTGCAATTTGATTCAATGACAATGCAAAAAAAAATTCAAAAAAAAAGGGAAGATTGTTGCATGATTATAAAAAATGTCTTATGTTTGTATCGGGTTAGGGTTAAGGTTAAAGGGTTGTCGGTTTACCGGCAGCCCTTTTTTAATGCGTTAAAACCACACTACAGAAAAATGGTAATCAATTAAAAATCAAAAACAAAGGCCATAACCACCCGGAAGTACAGCAATGGCCTTTAACACTTTTATGCAACCGATTTCATAAAAGTCAACGAGCAAAGGATAAGATCCGCTCTGGAATCGATTTTCATATATTTATTAAGTCTATAAATATTTGACAATAATCCGTTAATCTCTTGTAAATACCAGGACATCTATTATTTACGAATTGCTGTATGTTTTTATCAACAGACAGATTATCAGCATTATAGTATTTAACTTAAATCTCATATCTAAAAATCTACCGATCTATTGATTTGAGCCTGAAAGGCTCCTGTGTTTGAAGATGTTCTTTTTCAGCAGGCCTTAAATAGATTCTTTAGGCTGGAGTTTACTATCAAAATATTTAATGCAGATATTCATCAGTATAAAATTAGTCTAAGTTATTGGTCTGATGGAACTCGCATGTCAGGACATTATACATGTTCTATTGTGGTAATCGTTGCCATGCTCGTTTCATTTGTATAATTATTGCTTAAGTTATTGGCTGAATGGAACTCGCATGATGAAGGTTATA
>CAYOFH010000057.1:0-19818 GCA_964403175.1 uncultured Marinilabiliaceae bacterium | reverse complement strand
AATATGGTGTTGGCTGGTTGCCACTGGGCGGATATGTAAAAATCTCCGGAATGATTGATGAGTCCATGGATAAGGAGCAGTTAAAGCAGCCTCCTAAGCCTTATGAATACCGATCCAAACCCGCATGGCAGAGATTATTAATAATGGTGGGTGGTGTTTTGGTCAATTTTGTTCTGGCGATGGTTATCTTCTGGATGATTTTATTTAAATGGGGCGAATCATATATCCCCGCCGAAGGGGCCAGATATGGATTTTCATTTCATCCTGTCGGACATGAGATCGGCTTGCAGGATGGTGACCGTATTCTTTTTGTGGACTCTCTGAAAGTAGATCGTATTAGCGAGGTGCCTCAGTATGTTTTGCTGGAAGATCCTTCCACTTTTACTGTCCAGCGTGGCGATTCCATTTTTGAGCTTGATTTACCTGATGAGTTTGGAAAACGCTTTCTTAGCGAAGATGTTAAAATATTTGCACAGTATCGGTTCCCATTTGTTGTGGATTCTGTGGTGGCCGGAATGGCAGCTGAAGATGCCGGGATTCTTAAAGGGGATAGTCTTGTTGGCGTAGCTGGGAAAAAAACTCCTTTCTACAATGAATTTGTGGATGAGTTGATGCAGCATAAAGAGGATACAACAACTATTTCTTTCTTCAGGAATGGAGAGTTAATGAGCCAGACTATTAATGTCAATAAGTCCGGGAAAATTGGCATTGGACCCCATTCTCCTGAGAACTATCTCGATGTGAAAAATAAAAAATATGGTTTTTTTGAAGCATTCCCGGCAGGTGTTAAACAAGGATCCGATATACTGATAAATTATATCAAACAACTAAGATTGATTTTCACCAAAGAAGGAGCCCGCCAGGTGGGAGGTTTTGGCACTATTGGCAGCTTGTTCCCGGCAAGTTGGGACTGGTACGGATTTTGGACAACAACAGCACTGCTTTCTCTGATTCTGGCTTTTATGAATATTCTTCCTATTCCTGCGCTGGACGGAGGACATGTAATGTTTTTGCTTTACGAAATCATTGCGCGGCGCAAGCCTAGTGAGAAGTTTTTGGAATATGCACAGCTGGTGGGAATGATTATTTTAGTAGCCTTGTTGCTTTATGCCAATGGAAATGATTTGTTCAGATGGCTTTTTGAGTGATCAGACTTGAATAAGATTTTTGAGTATAAAATATTTGTGGTGCTGATTAATTTTTACATTTGTTGACAGCAATTATGGTCAAGTGGAACTTTTATTAAAGTATTGAAATATGGAGCTTAATTTGTTTTTTTTGTTTATGACCGGGGGTTGGGAATGGATTGTTATTATTCTAGCCATAGTTCTTTTGTTTGGTGGTCGAAAAATTCCAGAGTTAATGAAAGGACTGGGACAGGGGATGAAAGAATTCAAGAAGGCCCGGAAAGAAGAGTCCGAGGACAAGCAAAATCAAGAGGATAAAGAACAGGATACCACTCAAAGAGGTAGCTGATTTCTTGAGGAAGCAAAAGTATGTTTCCGAGTTTACTTTAATCGTATATATTATTTTTTTCTATGATCAGAAAGTTTCTGGTTACTTCAATATTATGGTTTTTTTTCACCGGGTTAGGCTTCGGTCAAACCGGAGAAAGGAACATACATGTTCCTGAATATCTGGTACGTTCGAGAATTGAAAAACTTAATCTGGGAACTCCTATATCTCTTTCTTACAATGAACATGTTCAAGCCTATATTGATGTTTATACTCTAAAGCGACCCGATCATTTGTCCGGCATTCTTGCCAGGGCTGAAATGTACTTTCCTCTTTTCGAAGAATACCTCGATAAATATGATCTTCCTCTGGAGTTGAAATATCTTGCTGTTATTGAGTCAGCACTGGATCCCAAAGCTAAGTCTTCTTCTGGAGCTTATGGGTTATGGCAGTTTTTGTACCAGGCATCGCGAATGTTCGATCTTGAGGTTAATTCCTATCTTGATGAGCGTGCTGATCCGGTCAAAGCTACTGATGCAGCTTGTCGTTATCTTAAATACCTTCATGCCAATTTTAATGATTGGTTGTTAGCAATTGCTGCCTACAACGGAGGTATTGGTGCCATAAAAGAAGCTATTGCAAAGTCAGGGGGAGAAAGAGATTACTGGAAACTGCGTCCGTATTTATCTGATCAGGTCAGAGGTTATGTGCCTGCCTTTGTTGCTGTTAGTTACGCCATGAGGCATTATCAGTCTTATGGAATTGATAAGGGTGATTTTGCATTTACTTACGATGATTTGTTGACCACATCGGTTAATGGGGGACTTTCCTTTAGCCAGATTGCCGACCATACAGGTATTTCTTTAGAGGTTTTGCGGATATTGAATCCGGTTTATAAGATGGATTTTATTCCTTTTCAATCAGAACCGGTCCGGATTGTACTTCCGGAAGAAAAGTTTGATGTTTTTCACGAGAAACTACCGCTGTTTCTAGTCGAGATGGAACCGGTTGTGAACATTACTCCGGAGCATGGGGATACATTGGGACGTGAAAAAGCCCATCATATTGTTTCTCCGGGACAGTTTTTTCATGAAATAGCAATGCTCTACCAATGTCGTATTGAAGATTTGATGGAGTGGAACGGATTGGAGAATAAGAACTTATTTGCCGGACAAGAGTTAATTGTCTGGAAGCCCCGGATTTCTGAGAATATGAGAATTCCTGTTTCTGAGATAGAAAAACATATAGATGTTAAGAAGTACAATGCGGATACCAGTCAAAGAAAAAGCGGAAGTTAAGCTTTTTGTGATTTGAGTTTTAAAATTCGTAAATTGTCATCAGAATCAAAAATCTTTTGGTTATTTAATTTTTTGGAGGAGTTATTTTTCAGATTTACGATGGTAAGACTGAAATTTTTAACCTTAGCTGAAATGTTGATCCGGATCGTAAATATGAGGTAAGAGCAAAGTGGTCTTATTCGTCCTCAAATTTTTAATTAGAATTTTATCAGATAATTACAAAATATTAAACGAATGAAGCGATTTTTTGATATAAGAGCAGTTCTTCTTTTTTCTTTATTGGTTTTGTCTGCACTTGGCGGATGCAAAGATAAGGGTGGCACCTATAAGCCGAACATATCCGGAAGTACGGGAGAAATGCTTATTGTGATGAATGATGCCGTAAAGGATAGTGAAGGAGGGAAAAATCTAGAAGCCATCATGCGTCAGGAGGTTGTTTCTTTGCCACAGGCCGAACCTCTTTTCGACGTTTCAATTATTCCGCACAGGGCATTTGGTGAACGGCTAAGACCATTCCGTAATCTGGTATTGGTGGATGTGGATGATGATTTGAAGCCTGATGTTAGATTTTATAAAGACCGATGGGGAAATCAGCACGCCATGGCCCAAATAACAGCCCGGGATAAAGGGCAACTTGACTCCCTTGTTAACGCTCATGAAATTAGGTTGACCGGGTTTTTTGTCAGAGCTGAACGTGACAGGAGTCTTAATTATTATAAAAAGTACAGCCATCAGGATATGATGGATGAGTTTAAAGAAAAATGGGATGCTTACATGTTAATTCCATCGAGTTTCGATGAAAATAAACCGGGAAAAGATTTCATGTGGATTTCGCAGGAAACACCCTTAATGAGTCAGGGAGTTTTTGTGTATTCATTTGAATATTCCGATTTTGAATCTTTTTCTGAGGCTAACCTGCTGAATAAGAGAGATTCTGTGTTGAAAATAAATGTTCCCGGCCCATCTTCCGGATCCTATATGACAACTGAAAGCCGCTTGCCGGTTACCTATAAACGGTTTGAGCGTAATAATCACCAGATGATTGAAATGCGCGGACTGTGGCGTGTGGAAGGGGATGTTATGGGAGGCCCGTTTGTAAGTGTTGCACACATCGATTCCGAAAATGCAAGAATTGTCGTTACAGAAGGGTATGTTTATGCACCCGAGAAACCTGAAAAACGTAATCTTATCTGGCAGCTGGAGGCAATTTTATATTCGTTTAAATTTCTTGAAGAAGATCAATCCAATGATGATAATACGGAATAATGAACTATCCATCGCTGACCGATAAGGACATCAGGAATGCGACTAAACGCGAGGAATTAATTCGCGAAACAGCACTTCAGATCATTAAGGATTTCTCGGAGTTTGACCTGGATATTCAGTTTTCAGGAAATATTCAGGATTTTTATCAAGAACTCTTTGGTCAAATGAGGATCCATGTTGATAACCTGTTGGGAGAGAATGCGGAAAAGTTTTTTAATTTACTCTACCGTATTGACGTATCTTCTGATGAAATAAGCAGTTACCAGCAAGAATTTCCTCAGGTTTCTCTTCCTGATATGATAACAGAATTGATTATTCACCGGGAATTGAAGAAAATTCTGATAAGGGATTATTTTCGACGGTTATAAGGTTGAACTTCTATATATATCACATGTTTTATGCATGTGTCTACGATAAATATAACCTATTATGAGTACAGAAAAAGTCAGAGTAGCCATCACACAGGGAGACATCAATGGAATAGGATATGAAATTATCTTCAAAACCCTGGAGGATCCCAAAGTTGTGGAATTATACACTCCCGTTATTTATGGATCATCCAAGGTTGCTGCATACCACCGAAAGGCTTTAAATATTCCCAATTTAAGTCTTAACAGCATCAAATCAGGAGAAGATGCCCATCCCAAAAGAGTGAATATTGTAAACTGTCTGGATGATAATGTGCGGGTTGAACTGGGAAAGGCAACAGAAGATGGTGGACAATCTGCTTTTGTTGCTTTGAAGAAAGCAGTTGAGGATTTAAAAAACGGATACGTGGATGTGCTTGTTACTGCACCAATAAATAAAAATGCCACTTATTCCAGGGATTTTAGCTTTCCCGGACACACAGAGTTTCTGGCAGAGCAGTTTGATAGTCAGTCGTATATAATGTTGATGGTTAGTTCCAAGCTCAAAGTGGGTGTTGTTACCGGTCATGTACCGTTGAAGGATGTTCCCGAACAGTTGACTATGGAGAATATTCTGGACAAAATTCGTGTGCTTGATAAAACTCTGAAAATCGATTTTGCCCTGCGAAAGCCACGGATTGCTGTGCTGGGAGTTAATCCTCATGCCGGAGACGAAGGGCTGCTTGGTGATGAGGAGATAAAAATTATAAAACCTGCAATTGAGGTGGCGCGAGAAGAAGGAATTATGGCTCTTGGTCCTTATCCTGCTGACGGTCTTTTTGGGTCCGGAGATGTAGGACGGTTTGATGCGGTGTTGGCTATGTATCACGATCAGGGACTGGCACCATTCAAAAGTATTGCATTTTCTGAGGGGGTGAATTTTACTGGTGGTTTACCGGTTGTTCGCACTTCACCTGATCATGGTACTGCCTTTGAAATTGCCGGGGAAAATAAGGCAGATGAAAGTTCTTTCCGGGAAGCAGTTTATCTTGCTATTGATGTTTTTAACCGTAGAAAAATGCATATTGAAATATCGGCCAATCCCCTGAAGTCCACTGATAAATCTGATTATGAGAGAGAATAATTCGATTTCATAATGGAAAGAGATAAAAAAAAAGCATTGAAAACTACGGTTTTCAATGCTTTTTTTATCCTTGCGGTATTTCAAAAACTAAAGAAACATGTTGTCCCCCTCTTTTTTGAGTGGTATGGTCTTACTATAACATTTAACTGTTGTCAGGGTTATATCCTCGTATAATACCTCTTTGGGAGTTTTTGACGAATAAAATAATTTCATCCCTTTCTTTTGATGCAATTAGTTCAGCCTCAATGCGTTCTATTGCCTGGCTGTTGTTTAATCCTTTTTGGAACATAAAACGGTAGATGTCCTGTATGTCCCTGATTTGTTCATTACTGAAGCTTCTTCTTCTGAGTCCGATGGAATTAACACCTGCATAGGATACAGGTTCACGTCCGGCCTTTACATATGGAGGTACATCTTTACTTACAAGAGTTCCTCCGGCAACCATCACATGGCTGCCGATGTGTACAAACTGATGGATTGCAGACAGGCCACCAACAATTGCCCAGTCGTCAATTTTTACTTCGCCGGCCACCTGCACACTATTTACAAGAATTACATTATTTCCCACTACGCAGTCGTGAGCAACATGGACATAAGCCATCAGAAGACAGTTGTTTCCCACTACCGTTTTACCTTTAGAACGGGTGCCTCTGTTGATGGTTACAAATTCCCGGATAGTAGTGTTATCGCCGATGATTGCCAGTGAGTCTTCTCCCTCAAATTTTAAATCCTGCGGAGCGGCAGATATTACAGCTCCCGGAAAAATATTGCAGTTTTTACCTATTCTGGCACCTTCGAGTATGGTTACGTTGGAACCTACACGTGTCCCTTCACCTATTTCAACATTTTTGTCGATGGTAGCAAATGGTTCAATTACTACGTTAGGGGCTATTTTGGCTTCGGGATGTATATATGCGAGTGGTTGCTTCATATTCTTTATTTTGTTAGAATCAACAGAAAAAGAAAGCGATTTACAAGTTATTGCTTCCTTTTTGCTTTTTATTTATTTGTTTTTTACAATCTGGGCCATAAATTCCCCTTCTGCAACAATGCTGTTACCTACAAAAGCTGTGCCTTTCATATTAGCTACACCTCTTCTTATCTCTGTTACCATTTCAAGTTTGAAAACAACTGTGTCACCAGGAACTACCTTTTTTCGGAATTTGATGTTGTCAATCTTTAAAAAGTAAGTGCTGTATTTTTTGGGGTCATCTACCTGGCTAAGAACCAGTATCCCCCCTATCTGTGCCATGGCTTCTACTTGCAAAACTCCTGGCATCACAGGTTCTTCAGGGAAATGTCCCACGAAGAAAGGCTCGTTCATTGTAACATTCTTCACACCTACTATGGTTTTATCCTGCAAATCGATGATTTTATCTACCAGAAGGAATGGAGGACGATGAGGTAAAAGTTTTTGGATTTCATTAATATCAAAAACCGGTTCAGCGTTTGGATCATATTCCGGGGCATCGGTTTTAAGATTCCTACGCTTGATTTCTTTTCGGATAAGTTTGGCAAATTCAGCATTGATTTTGTGCCCAGGTTTGTTTGCTATTATCCGTCCTTTGATGGGCAAGCCTGCCAGGGTAAGGTCGCCAATGACGTCCAGCAGCTTATGACGGGCAGGTTCATTGGGATAATGCAGATCAAGATTGTTCAATATCCCGATAGGTTTCACTTCGACCGATGGTTTGTTAAAAAGATTTGCCAGACGATCCAGTTCTTTCTGTTTTACTTCTTTGTCAATGATGATTATTGCGTTGTCCAGGTCACCACCTTTTATCAGATTGTTTTTTAGAAGAGGTTCAAGCTCATGTAGAAAAACAAAAGTTCGGCTTTTACTGATTTCTGACTCAAACTGATCCATGCTGTCCAGCTGTGCATACTGATTGGACAGGAGCATGGATTTGTCGAAAGAAATCATTGCCTGGTAGGTTTGTCCATCTTCAGGAATGGCAACTATTGAACTCCCTGTTTCCGGATCTTCCACTACCATTTTTTCTTTTACAATGAAATATTCACGATCTGTGTCCTGCTCTGAAATGCCGGCTTTTTTGATGGCGTTGACAAAATGATGTGAACTGCCGTCCAGAATCGGGGCCTCTGGGCCATCGACCTCTATAAGACAGTTATCAATGCCCATTCCCCGCAATGCTGCCAGACAATGCTCAATGGTACTGATACGGGCATCGTTTTCTTCCAGTACGGTACCTCTTTCAGTAAAAACAACATTGTCAGCCAATGCTCTGATTACCGGTGTGTTATCGAGGTCGGTGCGTTTAAAAGAAAACCCCGAATTTACCGGGGCAGGATTTAATGTGAGTGTAACTTCTGCGCCGGTATGGAGGCCGGTGCCTTTTAACGAAGTTGATTTTTGAATGGTTTTTTGTTTTTCTGACATAGTAGCTATCATTAAGTCAAAATTGCCCGCATTTTTTTATTGTAAATGATCAGGGGCTTATTTTTCTGATACTTTTTTATCTGTTTCCTGTAATTGTTGATATATAGCAGGCAGTTTCCTGAATAATACATACGATTTATTGTATTTCATTGCATCCATTGCAGGAGATCCCATTAATACAGATCCGTCTTTGGATATACTCTTGGTTATTCCGGTTTGAGCTGCCAGTTTAACCTGATTAGCAATCTTAATGTGTCCTGCTATTCCTACCTGGCCTCCAAACATACAGTTGCTTCCGATTTTTGTGCTTCCGGCAATGCCTGTTTGTGCTGCAATTACCGTGTTCGACCCCACTTCAACGTTGTGTGCAATTTGTACCAGATTATCGATCTTGGCTCCTTTGCGAATAATGGTTGACCCCATAGTAGCCCTGTCGATGGTAGTATTTGCTCCAATTTCAACAAAGTCTTCGATGATGACATTACCAACCTGTGGAATTTTCTGATATTCTCCATCGGGTCCCGGGGCAAAGCCAAATCCGTCGGAACCCACAACTAAACCGGAATGAAGGATGCAATTTTTTCCAACTTTACATTGTTTATAGATTTTGACCCCTGAATAAATAATAGTGTCGTCTCCTATTTCAACACCTTCGCCCACAAAAGCACCAGGCCATATCTGAACATTATTTCCGATTTTGGCTTTTTCACTGATGTAAGCAAATGCTCCTATATATACAAAGTCTCCTACTTTGGCAGACGGATCAATAAATGAGGGTTGTTCGATGCCGGTTTTTCTGGGTAGAGAACTTTCGTAGAGTTGAAGTAGCTTGGCCAGTGCTTGATAAGCATCCTCAACACGAATCAGAGTGGCTTTAACGGGCTTTTCTGGCTTGAAATCGGTGTTGACAATGACTACCGAGGCGTTTGTTTGGTATATGTAATGCTCATATTTGGGGTTGGCCAGGAACGTCAGGGTTTCCGGCTGTCCCTCTTCTATTTTTGAAACATCCCGTATTACCTGGTTTGCATCGCCTTCAACGGTCCCTTTTATAAGTTCAGCAATCTGTTGTGCAGTAAATTTCATAATAGAAAATTTGGCACAAAACTAATAAATATATCCTTTGGTGTAAAATATTGTTTTAAGGTACAATGCTTTTTAATCTACTTTTTAGTCCGAAATGTTATAAAATCCGGGCAGACAGATTGGATAACCGGGGTGAAATGAACAAACAGGGCCTGGACACCAAATGAAACGGGCATGAGAATAACTGCCTCAGAAGAAAGATAGATGTTGGTTTAAGGACGTTGAAAAATTTAGTCTTATAAATGCAGTAAATCAATCTTCATGTGTTGACCTTATACCAATTGGTTTTGGAAAGAAAGTGCAAATAATTATCGGGGGTAACAGAGAATGTATTTACTGGCTGGTTTTGATAGTGCTGAATGATCCAACATGTCTGAGACCTCCGAGATATCTTTTGTGGTACCGTCTTTGTAAATAATTCTTATGTTTTCGACTCCCATTTTATAGGTGCTGTTGGAAATGTGATCGGTAAAAACAAAATAATCCATTTCTTCCTTAGATAACCCCAGCAAATCCTTTTTTTCTTCCTTGTATTTTTCGGTTATTTCTTCCGGAAACGGAGTGTCAGAAATCTCAATTTTCAGTAGTTTTCGTTCAATAATGCTTGATGAAAGACGCGAAAGTACTCGGTCATTACTATACTGCCAAAGCTTAATTGCGCTCATGATATCATTGTCATCGAGCATGGTAAAGTCATCTAGAATACGTGGATGGTTAAGGAAATCGTTTTTGCAAAAGCGGTTTTTTAGAAAAGTTTCCAAAAAAGGCGGTGCTGGTACATCTTTTCCCTGCAATGCCAGTTTCCGGGCTCTTTTTAATGTGTTAATGAGCATTTTTTCTGCTACAAGGGCCGTTTTGTGCAGATATACCTGCCAGTACATAAGGCGGCGGGCAACCAGAAATTTTTCGATGGAATAGATGCCTTTCCCCTCCACTACCAGTTCGTTGTTTTTAACTTCCAGCATTTTAATAATTCGATCCGAACCTATTACTCCTTCTGAAACTCCGGAGAAAAAACTGTCTCTTTTTAAATAATCCAGTCTGTCTACATCAAGCTGGCTCGAGACAAGCTGATTAAGAAAAAGTTTGTTCGTATTACCCTTGAACACGTCAATGGCTCCTGATAACTGCCCGTCAAAATGCTGATTTAGTTTTTCCATCAGCAAAAGAGATATGTCTTCATGGTTAAGACTTTCAATGAGGGTTTGTTCCAGCGCGTGTGAGAACGGGCCGTGTCCTAAATCATGCATGAGGATGGCTGCATGGGCGTCAACAGACTCCTTATCTGTTATGTGATGTCCCTTATCGCGCAAAACGGTGATAGCTGTTCCCATCAGGAAAAAGGCTCCAAGTGTATGTTGGAAGCGGGTGTGTACCGCACCCGGATAAACAAGAAAGGTGAGCCCCAGTTGTTTGATTCTTCGTAAGCGTTGAAAGTATGGGTGTTCTATCAATTCGAATAATATGTTGTCGGGAATACTGATGAATCCATGAACAGGGTCATTGACAATTTTCCGCTGATTATATTGTTGTGCTGTATTCATTTTTTTATAGATTTGTTTACGATCGTAATGAAGGCCTAAAATTCTTTAGGGGTTATCGAAATACGAATGACTTCGAGAGAATTTCCAAAATCCGTGTTTTTCTCTCTGGTTTTGTGATACAAAGAAAACTATTAGGATCGAATCGCACAAGTACTACGATACTCTCCTGTATAGTTGTGATAATGGGTTGGTTTAATGCCGTCGGCAGGGGTACGAGAGGTCATAGTTAAAGGATGAGCAAAAGGATTTGATTTTTAGGCACAAAGGTTTTTGCATATTTGTTTGCCATTCCTTATCTTTGCAGCGGTTTTTACAGAAAATGGGTAGGGGGCAGGAGTCCCCTATTTTATTAATGGCTTGTCTATGATAGTAAAAGAACAAATTTGGAGCCTGATAGCCGATAAACTGAAGGCAGATGGATTCTTTCCTGTAGAGGTAACGGTAAAGCCCGGAAACAAAATTGAGATTTTGATTGATAGCAAAAACGGGGTTCCCATTGAATATATTGTTGAAATATCAAGATTGGTGGAACACTCGCTGGACCGGGAAGAAGAAGATTTTGAGTTGGAGGTTTCATCTCCCGGAATCGGACAGCCTTTTAAAGTGATTGAACAATATTACAAATGCCTGGGACGACCGGTTGAGGTAATGAACATTGATGGGGTCATTTTTAAGGGAATTCTTGAACAGATTAATGACTCAGATTTTATTGTTAAAGAAGAAAAAATGGTGAAACCCGAAGGAAAAAAGAAAAAAGAGTTGCAGATTATCAACCATCAGTTTAGTTTTGATAATGTAAAGAGGGTAAAAGAGATACTCTCTTTGTGAATCAAAGTTGAAAAGTACGGTATCATCTGAGTTAAAAGTTAAAATTAAAAGAACGAACATAAAGCAACGATGGAAAATATAAATTTAATAGACACTTTTTCGGAATTTAAAGAGCTGAAAAATATTGACCGTGCTACCATGGTCAGAGTACTTGAAGATTCATTCCGCAGTGTTTTAGTTAAAATTTTCGGAAGTGACGATAATTTTGACGTCATCGTGAATATTGATAAGGGAGATTTTGAAATATGGCGCAACAGAGAAGTTGTGGCTGACGGAGAGGTCGAGGATCCCAATACCCAGATTTCCCTTACCGAAGCCCGCAAGTTTGATGAGGATTATGAAGTGGGAGAAGAGGTGGTTGATGAAGTTGATTTTCATAAATTCGGTAGGAGAGCAATTCTGACGCTGCGACAGAATCTGGCCGGTCAGATTATGGAATTGGAGAAAGACCATTTGTACAGTAAATATACTGAGAGAATCGGAGATGTAGTAACCGGCGAAGTTTATCAGATCTGGAAAAGGGAAATGCTCATATTGGACGATGAAGGTAATGAGTTGATTTTACCTCGAGCAGAGCAAATCCCGGGTGACTTTTTCAGAAAGGGTGAAACCGTGCGGGCTGTTGTAATAAGAGTGGAAATGAGAAATAACACTCCGTTAATTATTTTGTCCAGAACTTCTCCTGTCTTTCTTGAGCGGTTGTTTGAATTCGAAGTTCCCGAGATTTATGATGGTCTGATTACCATTAAAAAAATTGTACGTGCCCCGGGGGAACGTGCGAAGGTAGCAGTTGAGTCTTACGATGATCGTATTGATCCGGTAGGAGCCTGTGTTGGAATGAAAGGTTCTCGTATTCATGGTATTGTACGAGAATTGCATAATGAAAACATTGATGTGATTAATTATACTTCCAATTCTCAATTATTTATTCAACGTGCATTAAACCCGGCCAAAGTGTCGAGTATAAAATTATTTGAAGAGGAGAAACGAGCTGATGTATATCTGCAGCCGGAAGAAGTCTCACTGGCCATAGGTAAAGGTGGCCTTAATATTCGACTGGCTAGTCAGTTGACTGGTTATGAGATTGATGTGTACCGTCAGACAGAGGATGCAGATGAAGAAGATGTTTCTCTTGATGAATTTTCAGATGAGATTGAAGGCTGGATACTTGATGAACTTAAAGCGATTGGTTGCGATACCGCCAAGTCGGTTCTTGATTTGACCGTTGAGGATCTGTCCAAAAGAACAGACCTTGAGGAGGAGACCATTCGTGAGGTTATCAATGTTCTGAAAGCTGAATTTGAATAATTCGCTTATCTTTGTTCGCAAAGATTTTTAATCTTTTTACCTGTAAAAAACGAAAGTCCCTTATATGGCAGTTGGAACAAGACTCAGTAGAATAGCAAAAGAATGTAATGTGGGAATCAACACCATTGTTGATTTTCTGCATAAAAAAGGATTCCAGATCGAATCCAACCCCAATACAAAGGTTTCAGAAGAGATGGTAGATCTTCTGAGACAGGAATATCGCTCTGACTTCACAGTTAAGCAGGAGTCGGAAAAGCTGGTTGATCGTAAGCAGAAAGGAAAAAAGTCATCTGTTTCGATTGACGATTTGAAAGAAGAGCCGCTGGTCGATGATGAATCTGATCAAGTGGATGATATACCTGCTGAAAAGCCAGTCAGGAAAGAGGAGAAACCAGCTGCCGAGGTTACTACCCCCAAACAGAAAGTAGATGTTAAGGTCGTCGGAAAAATTGATCTTGACAAAACAGGGAAAAAGGAAACTACACAAGAAAAGGCTGAGCTGGAGCCTGAAGATATGCAGAAGAAGGTTGAAAAACCTCATGATACTGCATCAGCAGAACCCGCTAAAGCTTCTGAAATACCTGAAGAATCTTCGCAGGAAGCGAAAAGAACTGAAGAAAAGGAGACTATAAAGAGTGATTCCCAAAAGGATGAATCGAGCCAGAAAACTCCCGATCAAAAAGTGGATATTCCGGTGGAGGTAGAGAAAACTGACAAAGAATTAAAAGTGGTTGGAAAAATTGACCTTGAAAACAAACCGGAAAACTCCCGCAAAGATAGGGAGAAAACCGCAGAACCCCGGAAAGAACAAAAAACTGAGGCTTCTAAAGAACAGACAATAGAAGTAAAGACGAATCGTAAGGAGGAAAAACCTCAGCAGAAAAAACCCGAGGAGAAAAAAGAACCTGTAAAAGAACGACCTGCTGCAGAAAAGGCTCCTGCAGATGCTGAACAAGGCGGTGAAGATAAAAAAAGTGCCGACGGATTTATGCCGACGAAAGTAAAAAAACTTTCGGGCCCTACCGTGGTGGGAAAGATTGATTTGCCTTCAAGTAACCGAAGCAGCGAAAGCAGCCGGGACGAACAGCGCAAAAAGAAGAAAAAGAGAAAACGGATTCGCAAAGAAAAAGAGCGGGTCAATGTAAATGAAAAACAGCAGCAACAAAAGCAACCTGCAGAAGGTACTAAAGTCACCCAGGAAAAGAAGGAGAAGCGCAAAAAGACAAAAGCCAAGAAGCGCCCTGTGCGTCCTGAGGTAAGTGAAGAAGATGTGCAAAAGCAGATCAAGGAAACTCTGGCCCGCCTTACTTCTAAAGGGAAGTCCAAAGCTTCAAGACACCGCCGCGACAAACGTGATGCTGCTGCACAACGGGAGCAGGACGAAATGGATCGCCAGACAGAAGAGAGCAAGGTGTTAAAAGTTACTGAATTCCTTACCGCTAACGATCTGGCCAGTATGATGGATGTGCCAGTCACTCAGATTATTTCCACATGTATGAGTCTGGGAATGTTTGTATCCATCAATCAGCGTCTCGATGCTGAAACGATTATCCTTGTTGCTGAAGAATATGGCTATGAAGTTGAATTTATTAGTGTGGATGCTGCCGAAGCCATTGTAGAGGAAGAGGATAAACCTGAAGATCTGAAACCCCGTCCGCCAATTATTACCGTGATGGGACATGTTGACCATGGTAAAACATCATTGCTTGACTATATCCGTAAAGCCAATGTGATTGCCGGAGAGGCCGGAGGTATTACTCAGCACATCGGTGCCTACAATGTTGAATTACCCGATGGTCGTGAAATAACTTTCCTTGATACACCGGGTCATGAGGCGTTTACTGCCATGCGTGCAAGGGGGGCTCAGGTTACCGATATTGCTATTATTATTGTGGCAGCTGACGACAATGTGATGCCTCAGACTATTGAAGCCATTAACCACGCTTCTGCCGCCGGTGTTCCTATTGTTTTTGCTATAAACAAAATAGATAAACCCAATGCCAATCCTGACAGGGTGAAAGAGGAACTGGCTAAAATGAATTACCTTGTTGAGGAGTGGGGTGGAAAATATCAATCGCAGGAGATCAGTGCTAAAAACGGTGTTAATATCGAACAGTTACTTGAGAAAGTGCTACTCGAAGCCGATATGCTGGAGTTGAAAGCCAATCCTGATAAACCTGCTGTAGGATCAGTAATAGAATCTACTCTCGATCGGGGCCGTGGTTATGTTGCTACACTACTGGTTCAGTCAGGAACCCTGCGTACAGGCGATTTGATTTTGTCAGGCCAATACTATGGTCACGTTAAGGCAATGTTTAACGAGCGGAACCAGAATGTTGATAAGGTCGGTCCTTCAGATCCGGTATTGGTGCTTGGTTTGAACGGAGCTCCGCAGGCTGGAGAGAAATTCCATATGATGGAGAATGAGAAGGAAGCCAAAGAAATAGCTACCAAGCGTTCGCAATTGCAGAGAGAACAAGGTCTGAGGACTCAGAAACATATTACTCTTGATGAGATCGGACGTCGTATTGCCATTGGAAACTTCCAGGAGCTGAACCTTGTTATTAAAGGTGATGTGGATGGATCTATTGAAGCACTTGCAGATTCACTCATTAAACTTTCTACTGAAGAAATTCAGGTCAATGTGATTCATAAGGCAGTTGGTCAGATTTCTGAATCAGACATCATGTTGGCTGCTGCATCAAATGCCATTGTGATTGGTTTCCAGGTTCGTCCTTCCATGGCGGCACGTCGAATTGCCGAAAAAGAAGAGATTGACATTCGTCTTTACTCAATCATCTATGATGCTATTGAAGAGATTACTGCTGCCATGGAAGGAATGCTTTCTCCTGAAATTAAGGAGCAGATTACCGCAACTGTTGAAATTCGTGAGGTCTTTAAGATTTCAAAAGTAGGAACAATTGCCGGATGTATGGTTAAGGAGGGCAAGATAAAACGTAATTCTAAAATCCGGGTTATCAGGGATGGTATTGTCATTTTCACAGGTGAGCTGGGATCGCTTAAACGCTTTAAAGAAGATGTAAGAGAAGTTGCTTCCGGTTACGAATGTGGATTGAATATCAAGAATTATAATGATATTAAAATAGGAGATATAGTGGAAGCCTACGAAGAGGTGGAAGTTTCCCGAACACTTTAATTTTATCCAATTTATTGAAAAAAGCGGCAGGGCTGAGTGTAGCCATTCCGCTCAGCCGCTAAGGAGATGTAAGACTTTCTCAAGAAAATGATGGAAGCCAATATTTCCTAAAGCGGTTGGTTACATTAAGTATGACGGTACTTCTTTGTAATCGTGTAACTTACTTATATTTTCAGAGTATTGAAATACGCAAAAAAAATGGCGGCCGGTTCTTTCCCGGCCGCCTTTTTTGCTGCAGTAAAGGTTGAAAAAAGATCTACTATTCAATTAATTTCTTGTAATCACTGGCAGATAAGAGATCTTCTGTCTGATCGGGATCGGCCATTTCGATTTTGACCATCCATCCACCTCCATAAGGTTCCTTGTTGACCAATTCGGGTTGGCTTTCCAGATCTTCATTTACTTCAATAATTTTTCCTGCAACAGGCATATACAGATCGGATACGGTCTTGACTGCTTCAATCGTGCCAAAAACTTCTTCCTTTTCCAGGTCTTCATCTTCGGTTTCGATTTCTACAAATACAATGTCGCCCAATTCGCCTTGAGCAAAGTCAGTAACGCCAACAGTTGCAATGTTCCCGTTAATTTTTACCCATTCGTGGTCTTTGGTGTACTTTAGGTTTTCCGGTATGTTCATAATTTTTTGTTGTTTTTTGGATTCAGTTCAAAATTAGATATTTTTTCAGGAATTATCTAACACAAAATTTAGATATATTTATTATTACTGGGCCAGTGAAAACCTGAAGCTAACTCCTACATTAGTGTTGAATGTAGGGTAAGAAGATGAAATGTAAGGAGTGTTTACCTGTCGGTCGTAAAACAACTGTAAATTGAACCGGTCGCTTAATACATAGTCGGCAGTCAGCTTAAGAGTGGTGATTTTTTGACCTGCTGTCATTTGGTTCGACTCTTCCTGGATTTTTCGGATAATGGAAAAGCTCTCCCGAAGCGAGATGTCAGCACGCAGATTCAGATCAGAAGAGATTTTGGTTTGATTATCCGACCTCCCCAGAATCATATCCATTTTATCAAAGCGGTATCCAATCCCTATCACCCATTCATTATTGTAGTTTTCTATTAGCTGATTATTGTTGAGACTCAAATTAAGGATACGTCCTTTTTTGTATTCTGCACGGGTGCTGACATTACCCGGCCATGTAATATTGAATTGCAGGAATGGTGCAAACTGCTCAGTAATGGTTACTCCGCTTATCAGGTATTTGGCAATGAAGTTATCCTGTGCGTCTCTCACAAAACTTAATCCACCTCCGTTATCCTGCCACTCCATGTTGGTTTGGTAATTCCCGATGGAATAAGTTGATGTATATGCATGGCTGATATCAAAAGACTTAACGTACTTTTTAAAGAATTCTATTTTTGATAAACCGCTGTAATTAATTCTCCAGTTGGGTTTGATGTGAACCAGCGATGGGAATGTTTTAAGGACAATATTGTCTGCACTTTTACCCGAATATGCTGACAGAAAAGCTGGAACCAATACCTCGCGTGATGTGAGACTGTAACCATCCGTGCCTGATGCCACATCATGCCCACGATCAGGGTATCCATTGGAGTTGTATGGTAATCCGGCAATGTTGTTATTCTGATAATACTCGGTTTCGGGGTAAACGGTGCCTGTTCTCTCATTGCCAAGTCGTTGAGCAACGATGGATCTGTTTCGTAAAAATTGTTCATAGGTAGGGGAGTTGTAGTTCCCGTCTTTTTCTACCTTGTCGAATGCCGTGCCCAGAGAATTGAAACTCATGGAAAAACTACCTGATTCCTGTGTGTTGAATGCCCCACGAAACTGATCGCCGTTGAAAAGGTAATACTCATTCATGTTGTTGGAATATCGTCGATTGGCTGTAATGTCAATGCGTAAGTCCTTTATCGGTTCAATTGTTGCCCTCAGGTTGAGATCCTGAGTCTGGGTCATGATGTAGGGAGTGTTAAGGGTACTGTCGGTGGTTAGCCAGTTATTTTCAACGGCCTTCATGGCAAAATCCCGATCCTGCAATCCTATAAGGAAAGGAACGCCGGGAGCATTCATCCCCATCACATGCAGATTGCCCAGAAATCCGGATTCGGGCATATATCCGGGCAAAGTAGTTCCGTTGTTAGAGGAATAAGAAATAGAAAGATTTTTTATGCCGGTTGCAATCTTCAGAATATTGTCTGCCACAATTTTTATGGGAGAGATAGAGGTTTGTTGCTGGCCGGTGATCAGTGTCCGTGCATTGGAGATTTCCCTTGATGTTGTGAAGGTCACTTTGTTGTTGTCAATAATCTTTGTATTTCCCTGCACCGGACGTCCGTTGCTGTCAAAAATCCGAACCTGCACGTCACGGGTATTGAGTTGGTGATCTATTTCCAGGGGAGTGTCTTTTTCGATGGTCAGACTATGGCTGGTATATCTCAGTTGCTGTGAGCCACCGGCAGATTGCTGAGGTCGTGACAAATTTCGAAGGTAATTAACTTTGTTGTATAAAGATGTGAAGTTTAATTGTGCATTTCCCTGAATTGTATTGGAATTGCGAAGGGTATTTCCCCATTCATATTCGTCCTCGGTGATGGGGCCCTGTTGCCAGTTGAATTGTGCTCCATAGTTGATGTTGGCCGATGTCCAGTCCAGCAAAGGCATTTTGTTTATGGGCACACGATAGCTCGCATTTATATTGTGCTGATAGTTGGTTGTTCGTCCATAGGACAGGATATTTCGCATCACGGAGTCTTTCCATAGCTCATATTCATCTTCGTAGAGATCTTTGTTGACTGTTCCCGTGGGCTCATCAATGCGGGCATTGGTGGCAGTTCGGAAGTCAACTTTTAGAGATTTGGTAAGGTTGTAGGTCATTTCGAAATACCGGTTCCAGTTAAAATCTTTACGTACAGATACAGGAATTCGGAAACTGGGATTATTGACATTGCGAAGCTGTGATTCACTATAATCCCGGAGAAGCTCCCAACGGTAATTGATTTGACTGGGAAGCAGATAAAAATTAAAGTCCCTGATTAGTTTCAGGGCGTCTCCTTTTACGCTTTTGAATGGTTCAATAATTTTGGGCTGACTTGAGTAGTTGTAAGCTAAAATCCCCCGATAGGTTTTATCAGTTTTGTATTCGGTGTTTACATCTTTATGTTCTGTTTGGTTGTACGAATAGGTGGCACTCAGGTTGGAGATATCATAAATCCTGGATTGATTATCTTTAGGTTTAAGTCTTACATTGGTAAAATTGATGCTTCTTCGGCTGGTGTGATCCTGTGCTAAATTTTTTATGCTGTCTCTGTCAGCCTTTAAAGAAGCATTGTCGAGAGCCTGTTCCATCGAGATGTCGGGGTCAAGAGGAAAATACTCGGGTGTTGCTACTTGTTCGCTGGTGCTTAAATACATTGGTGCAGATAGTCTTGACTCCGGACCTAACATTTTTCCGAGTTCAAGATTGGTGGCAATATCATATTGATAGTAATCTTCTTTGCTTCTCTCATTCACACTTTGCTCAATCCCTCCAAACCCAATAGTATGTACTTTTCCGGCCATGGATATACTTCCCAGGTCTGCCAGTTTTATGTTTACCCGTGCATTGGCAGCCCATCCTCCTTCTTCGTCAAAATCGGAGAGTCTCAATTCGTTAAACCACACTTCACTGGTTTTCATGTCGATGGTATTGTTGCGGATACCAATCATTATGGAGCGTACATTGGCCAAACTGGGATTACCTTTAATGCCGATTCGGTTGTCCGGATCGTCGGGATCTACATTGTAATATTTTGTAGTGATGGCCACATCCCGTTCGCCAGCCCTTAATTCGTCATTACGTCTGAGTTTGATTTGTTGCAATAGTTCAATAGGGAAATCAAATCTGTTTTCTTCGGGCCAGACTATATAGCGGTCACTGGTGGAGTTGTTGCTGTAATTTCCTGCAGGGGTAAGTTTTAGTGGTATTTCGTATTCGTAGTAATTGTTTTTGAAATCGGTTCCCAACC
>CAYOFH010000056.1:0-20223 GCA_964403175.1 uncultured Marinilabiliaceae bacterium | reverse complement strand
TCTTTATTTAGCAGGTAGTTGAACATCGTAATAGATAATTTGTGAATAGTCCAGGTTAGGATGCATCAATCACAGTTTTTTGCCGATCATTATTAACCATCTATGATTCCGGAGGTCACTCATCTCGACTTCCGGAACCATTTAAAAACCGGGGAATCACCGGACTGACAAACAAATTTAACCATGAGCAATAAAGTCTATATTTTCGACACCACATTGCGGGATGGCGAACAAGTCCCGGGTTGCCAGTTGAACACCATCGAAAAAATCGAAGTGGCCAAGCAGCTGGAAAAACTCGGAGTGGACATTATCGAAGCCGGATTTCCGGTCTCCAGTCCGGGAGACTTTAACTCCGTCGTCGAGATATCCAAAGCCGTAACTAACCCCACCATCTGTGCGTTGACACGTGCCGTAAGAAAAGATATCGAAGTAGCTGCCGATGCTTTAAAATTTGCCAAAAAAGGACGAATTCATACTGGTATCGGAACCTCTTTCTACCATATCAATTACAAGCTTAAATCCGACCCTGAAGAAATTATCAGAAGAGCTGTGGAAGCCGTCAAGTATGCGAGGAACTTCATCGATGACGTAGAGTTCTATGCCGAGGATGCAGGGCGAACCGACAACGAGTATCTTGCCCGCGTGGTGGAAGCAGTGATTGCAGCAGGTGCTACAGTGGTAAATATTCCCGACACCACTGGCTACTGTCTGCCACAGGAATATGGTGAGAAAATCGCTTACCTGATAAATAATGTTCCCAATGTTGACAAAGCAATCCTTTCCACTCATTGTCACAATGACCTTGGAATGGCTACCGCCAACTCTATCTCTGGCGTAATCAACGGAGCCCGTCAGGTGGAAGTAACCGTCAACGGCATTGGAGAACGTGCAGGAAATACTTCACTCGAAGAAGTAGCCATGGCAATTAAGAGTCACAAAGATCTGGATTTGGAAACAGGTATCAACAGTAAAGAAATCATCAAAAGCAGTCGCCTGGTTTCAACTCTGATGCGGATGCCGGTTCAGCCAAATAAAGCCATTGTGGGTCGGAACGCATTTGCGCACTCTTCCGGAATTCATCAGGACGGAGTTCTGAAAAACCGGGAGAACTACGAAATTATTGATCCGGCCGAAGTGGGAGTCAAAGAATCATCAATCGTATTGACTGCCCGCAGTGGTCGTGCCGCGCTTAAACACAGACTTCAGGTATTAGGATATGATTTTGACCCTGCCGCAATTGATGAAGTCTATCAAAGATTCCTGGAACTGGCAGACAAGAAAAAAGACATCACTGATGAAGACCTTCAGATACTGGCCGGTCGTGAGCAGGACAAATCGAACAAACCTCTTCAGCTGGAGCTTTTACAGGTCGTTTGCGGGAAATCAACAGTTCCCACAGCAACTGTTCGCATCAGCTTTAATGGTGATGTGTTTACAGAAACGGCTGCAGGAAACGGCCCTATTGATGCCGCATTTACTGCAGTTAAAGCATTAATTAAAAGAAGAGTTCGTTTGGAAGAATTTCTTATTCAAGCAATAACCCGTGGTAGTGATGATCTGGGAAAAGTACATGTGCAGGTAGAACATAAAGGTCAGACCTTTTATGGATTTGCTGCTCATACCGATATCATTACCGCATCTGTGGAAGCTTTTCTCGATGCAGTGGGAAAAATTTCCTGAAACAATAAAATAAATTTGTAACCTATTAAATTATAATACCTTGGCAGGAAAAACATTATTCGAAAAGATATGGGACAAGCACGTTGTGACCAAAGTTGAAGGAGGTCCCAGTGTATTGTACATCGATCGTCACTTTGTACATGAAGTAACCAGTCCCCAGGCTTTTGCCGGCCTCAGAGAGCGTGGCATAAAAGTAAGAAGACCAGAAAAGACTGTCGCAACGGCCGACCACAACATCCCGACAATAAATCAGAATTTACCCATTCAGGATGAGTTGAGCCGCTTTCAGGTAAACAAGCTGGCGCTGAACTGCAAAGAATTCGGAGTGGATTTATATGGTCTGAACCACAAGTGGAATGGCATTGTACACGTTATCGGCCCCGAATTGGGTATTACCCGTCCGGGCATGACTATAGTCTGCGGCGACAGCCATACCTCCACTCACGGTGCTTTTGGCAGCATCGCTTTCGGTATCGGAACCAGTGAGGTGGAGATGGTACTTGCCACACAAACCTTACTTCAGAACAAGCCTAAAACCATGCGTATAAACATCGAAGGCGAACTTGGCAAAGGGGTTGTTTCCAAAGACATTGTTCTTTACATCATCTCACAAATTGGCACAGGTGGTGCTACAGGATATTTTGTTGAGTTTGCGGGATCCGCTATTCGAAGCCTCTCCATGGAAGCTCGTATGACTATCTGTAATATGAGTATCGAGATGGGGGCCCGCGGTGGAATGATTGCACCCGACGATACCACCTTTGAATATGTAAATGGGCGTGAATTTGCCCCCAAAGGAGCAGAATGGGACAAAGCAGTGGAAGAGTGGCGACAGTTACCTTCCGACCCGGATGCTGAGTTCGACAAAGAACTTCACTTCGATGCGGCACAGCTTGAACCCATGATTACCTATGGAACCAATCCGGGAATGGGCATTGGTATCAGCAAATCTATCCCCAAAGTGGAAGAAATCGAAAAGTCCACTCAGACAACCTTCAAAAAGTCAATGCAATACATGGACTTTCAGCCGGGCGATGCCATGATAGGTAAAAAAGTTGATTACGTGTTTATCGGAAGTTGTACCAATGGACGCATCGAGGACCTCAGATCCTTTGCTGATTTTGTAAAAGGAAGAAAAAAAGCCGATAATGTAACAGCATGGGTGGTCCCCGGAAGTCATCAGGTGGAAGCTCAGGCTGAAGAAGAAGGGATTCGTCAGATTCTGGAAGAAGCAGGCTTTGAGATGCGTCAACCCGGTTGTTCTGCCTGTCTGGCCATGAACGATGATAAAATTCCGGAAGGCAACTACGCAGTTTCTACCTCTAACAGAAACTTCGAAGGTCGTCAGGGCCCGGGTGCACGCACCATGCTTGCCAGTCCTTTAACTGCAGCCGCAGCTGCCCTTACCGGAAAGGTAACCGATCCACGCGACTTTTTATAAAAGCCAACAGCATAAGATCAGTTAACCCGCAATTGATTGATAACATTTTATTAGACACCAAATTATGCCAATAGATAAATTTGTAAAACTGGAATCTACCTGTGTGCCTCTGCCCATAGAAAATGTGGACACCGACCAGATTATACCTGCCAGATTCCTGAAAGCGACCACGCGCGAAGGTTTCGGAGACAATCTGTTTGCCGACTGGCGTTACGATAAATCCGGAAATCCCAAAAAAGATTTTGTACTGAACGACCCTACTTATTCAGGTAAAATTCTTGTTGCCGGACAGAACTTTGGAAGTGGTTCCAGCCGTGAGCATGCGGCATGGGCTATTGTTGGGTATGGATTTAAGGCAGTGGTTTCAAGCTTCTTCGCCGATATTTTCAAAAACAATTCACTCAACAACGGATTATTACCTGTTCAGGTATCCAAAGAATTTCTGGAAGTTCTTTTTCAGGCGATCGAAAAAGATCCTGCTACAAAAGTGGAAATTGATCTGGAAAATCAGAAAATCACACTCCAGCCAGATGGACCGACAGAATCTTTTGAAATTAATCCTTACAAAAAGAAATGCATGCTCAATGGGTTCGATGACATCGATTATCTTTTGAACATAAATGAGGAAATCGACACCTGGGAAAAATCAAATAGTTAGTCTTTGCAGGAAAACAAGTAATTTCTTTGCAGGCCAGTAAAAAAGTCAAAATACAAACCTTCCCCAACCGTTGAGCATTTTTCAATGGTTGGGGTTACGAACAAAAGCCGATGAGAACCATAGAAGTGATGGATACCACCCTGAGGGATGGAGAGCAAACAACGGGAGTGTCATTCAATGATGCCGAAAAGCTGGCAATCGCCCGTTTGTTATTGGAGGAGGTAAAGGTCAACCGCATTGAAGTGGCCTCAGCCAGGGTGTCTGACGGCGAACTACGTGCAGTCAAAAGACTTACCAAATGGGCCAAATCCCACAACTGTCTGGATAACATAGAGGTTTTAGGATTTGTAGACGGGAGTATCTCACTCGACTGGATCGAAGAAGCCGGTGGGAAAGTTCTTAATCTACTTACCAAAGGGTCACAAAAACACCTGACTGGCCAGCTGCGAAAAACCAAAGAAGAACACCTGGAAGATATCCGGAACGTTGTTTCAGAAGCTGACAGACGTGGTATAACAGTGAATGTCTACCTTGAAGATTGGTCTAACGGCATGCTTAACTCTCCGGAATATGTGGAGTTTATGGTCAACGGGATATCCAAAACCAAGGCCCGTCGGATAATGCTGCCCGATACACTCGGTATTCTAAACCCGGAACAGACTTACCAATTTTGTAGTACCATGACGGACAAATTTCCCGATGTCCATTTTGATTATCATGCCCACAACGATTATGATCTGGCTGTAGCCAATGTTTACTATGCCATTAAATCAGGAGTCAAAGGAATACATACCACTGTCAACGGACTGGGAGAAAGAGCAGGAAATGCCCCTCTTGCCAGCATCATCGGGGTAATGAATGATCATCTGAAAGTAAAAACCAGCATTGACGAAAGTAAGCTGACCAAAATTTCTTCGATGGTTGAGACTTTCTCCGGAGTTCGAATTCCTGCAAACAAGCCGCTTACAGGTGAAAACGTCTTTACACAATGCAGCGGGGTTCATGCCGATGGTGACAATAAAGACAATCTCTATTTTAACAATCTGTTGCCAGAAAGATTCGGTAGAGTTCGCAGATATGCACTCGGAAAAACATCAGGGAAAGCAAATATTAAGAAAAACCTTGAAGATCTGGGCATTGAACTAGGCCCCGAGGATATGAAAAAAGTAACCAAGAGGGTCATTGAACTGGGTGACAAAAAAGAGAATGTCACTCCGGAAGACTTACCATACATTATCTCAGATGTTCTCAAAACCGAACAGGTAGTTAAACGCATCAAACTTAAAAACTACCATCTGTCACTGGTTCAGGGATTAAGACCTGTAGCTACTGTCAGTCTTCAGATCAACAAAGAGACTTATAACGAGACTTCCGTCGGGGATGGACAATATGACGCATTCATGAAAGCTTTATGGCGGATTTATGATAAACTAGGTAAGCAACATCCTGTTTTAACCGATTATTGGGTTTCGATACCTCCGGGAGGAAAAACCGATGCTTTGGTGGAAACGGTAATTACCTGGGAATATAAAAGCCAGGAATTCAAAACCAGAGGCCTGGATGCCGACCAGACTGAAGCAGCTATTAAGGGAACTATGAAAATGTTGAATATCATAGAGAATAAAGAAAACGGAGTGGTTCTCAACGGGAAATAGAAAGAGATTTTTCAAGGATTAGACAGGTAATTAATGTCTTTAATAATACCCTGAAATATGAGCATTCGGTCAATGCCTTCGATAAATGATTGTGAGTATTCATTGAATTCTTCATTGCCCAGGAATACATTTTTACATACAGATTGACGCAAACATACGATCATTCTTATATAGTTTTTCTAAGAATAAAACGATCTATTATTTAATCATAACCCTCAGGATCAACTGAGGGAACATAACAACACAACTCATGAAGTTAAATATTGCTGTATTGCCCGGAGACGGAATCGGGCCCGAAATTATTGAGCAGGCCAGGAAGGCTCTGAATGCCGTTTTTGCTAAAAAAGGACACAAAGTTATTTACACAGAAGCTCTGGTTGGAGCCATTGCCATCGATAAAACAGGGAACCCTTATCCGGATGAGACACATGAACTTTGCATGAATTCGGATGCTGTGCTGTTTGGAGCTATTGGCGACCCCAAATACGACAACAATCCTAAAGCAAAAGTACGCCCCGAGCAAGGATTACTTGCCATGCGGAAGAAGTTGGGCCTTTATGCCAACATCCGTCCTGTAGCCACTTTCCCTTCCCTGATTCACAAATCGCCCTTGCGGCCTGATTTGGTTGAAGGAGCTGACTTTATCGCTATTCGTGAACTGACAGGTGGAATATACTTTGGAAAACCTCAGGGGCGCTCCGAAGATGGGAAAACAGCCTACGACACCAGTATTTACACCACCGAAGAGATTGACAGAATTACGCGTTTGGCATTCGATTTTTCCATGAAACGTCGTAAAAAACTAACCGTTGTCGATAAAGCCAATGTATTGGCCACTTCTCGTCTGTGGCGCGAAACTGTTCAAACCATCGCACCTGATTATCCCGAAGTGGAGGTGGAATATATGTTCGTGGATAATGCAGCCATGCAGCTTATTCAGTGGCCCAAACGATTTGACGTTATGGTGACCGAAAATATGTTTGGAGACATCCTGACCGACGAAGCGAGTGTAATAACAGGGTCTCTCGGACTATTACCCTCAGCTTCCATCGGCTTGCACACCTCTGTTTTTGAACCTATTCACGGTTCTTATCCACAGGCAGCCGGAAAAAATATTGCCAATCCGTTGGCTACAATCCTTTCCGCAGCCCTCATGCTAGAATCTGCTTTCGAATTGAAAGAAGAAGCAAAAATGATTCGCAAAGCAGTTGACGCCTCTCTGGAGCAGGGGAAAGTAACCGAAGATCTGGATAAGGAAAATGCAATGTCCACTTCCGATGTGGGAGACTGGATTGCTGATTATATTTCAAAAATGTAAACAACTTTTTATTTGATTTTATTTCAAAGCCGGCATTTGCCGGCTTTTTTATTCATCCGAAAAGAATCATTTTAAGTAATTGGCCGGATAGAATTCGTAGGTAAGAACTAATACATGTTCTTATGAGCCCAGCCTTGCCAAACTCGTTTCATTTGTTTTAAGGTTAAAAGATTGATATATCTTCACTGTGTTCTCAATGACAGGCTATGTTTTAGGAGGAGTTTAAATAATGAACAACCCTCTTGCCTTAAGTCCGTTATGAATCAAACTTTTTGAGGCAGGAACTAGAAAAGACCATTACCTTACGGTAACGAAGATCCATGAAATCGGGAGAAGTAATCTTTTTCCCATGCAATGAAATAACTTTCTTTCTCCAAAAAAATAAAAAACAAATAATCTACCCCAATCAAATTAATTCCATTTCTATCAAAATTAAAAAATAACTTTATCTTTGATTCCCGGTATTAAAAATGACTTTTACAACAAAGCCAATGAGAACTTTAATCAAAATTCTTTCGGTCGCTCTTTTCACCTTTATATTTTCCGGTTGCTACAGTGACAGTTACCGCATAAAAGGAACTATCGACAATGCTGATGGCCGGGCACTTATGCTTGAGAAAATGCAACTGGACAGGAATCTTCCTATTGACAGTGTGGAACTTGACGAAAATGGAAATTTTTCCTTTCACGGAGAAAGGTTAAACATTCCAACATTCTTTAAACTAAGATTATCTGAAAGCAACTATATCACTTTACTTCTTGACTCTACAGAGCACGTTACAATAACTGCCGATGCAAAAAGCCTCGAAAGCAGCTACAGACTGGAAGGATCAATTGAATCCAAGAAAATCCAGATTTTAAACCAGAGGCTTAAAACATTGAGAAATACAGTAGACAGTCTTTTAGCCCTTTATGAATCACTTCCCACAGAAGGGAACTCTCAGCGCAAAAGCGAAATAGGTCGTGAACTGACGATGGAGTTGGACGAACACAAAAATTTTGTTGGCTCATTTGTGATGGATAACCCAAGATCGTTTGCAAGCTATTACGCCCTCTTTCAGCGTTTAAGTGACAATACAATGGTTTTAAATGTAATGGACAAGAAAGAACAAGTCTATTTTGCAACCATTGCCACCAGTCTGAATCTTCTTTACCCTGAATCTCCAAGAGTAAAACAACTCTACAATTACGTTTTATCTGCCAAAGCACAGGAAAGAAGACAAAGAGTTACCCAGGAACTTCAGGAGAATGCAGAAGAAACCATTCCCGAAATCAAAGAAAAAAATATTACCGGTGAAGAAATAGCGCTCTCTTCATTAAAGGGGAAAGTTGTTCTTCTTTCTTTTTGGGCCTCTTGGGACGAAGCCTCACGTCGGGCCAATGACCATCTGAAGAAAGTCTATCAGCAATATCACGATCAGGGTTTTGAGGTTTATCAGGTGTCTTTGGATCGCAGCAAAATATTATGGGAAAATGCAGTGGTCAAAGATGAACTTCCCTGGATCAACGTAAGTGATCTGCGCTATACTGACTCTTTCCCTGCGAGAATTTACAATGTTAACCAGCTTCCGGCTAACTATCTCATCAGTCGGGACGGAGACATTATTGGTAAAAATTTGTTTGGTCATTTACTGGAAGAAAAAGTTCAGGAAGCGCTGTAAATTGATTATCGCCCAGTAATAATTTGATCAAAAGCGTTTTCTTTCAAGAGACCAGGGAATTCAAAAGGCTTGGAAAATTCGTTTTAACAACAAGATGATTTTTGTGGTTTAAAATTATCAGGGCATAAATAAAAATGTAAACGATTATGGTTAAAGAAGATGAATGCTTGCTCGCTGCTTGCGAGTGGGAATTATGTGGTAAGTTCATGACAACAAACCGGTAAAAATCATTCTGCAACTTCAAAAGTTTTTGTCGTTCTCAATGTCTTAAGAAAAAACACGATCATCCAATGTTCTTAAAAATTGAAAACCTTCAGCCAATACTTCCTGTTAACCATTAGCAGAACAATTCTATTTACGTAATTTTAGCCCTCCGCTTTTCGACCAAATTATTCCACTAATCAACAAACAACCAGAACTCTCCATATTTTTGGTGAATCAAATTAAAAACAGATATCTTTGTCGGCTAAAATAAAACGGTATTTCCGGTTTTGGAGCAGAAAAAGAAAATATATTTTGCCTCGGATGTACATCTGGGAGCACCAGCAATCAGCAATCATCGGGAGCATGAGAAGCGATTTGTTGCCTGGCTGGACCAGATCAAGGAAGATGCCCGTGAAGTATTTCTGATGGGTGACATCTTCGACTTCTGGTTTGAGTATAAGCATGTTGTACCTCAAGGGCACACAAGGTTTCTGGGGAAACTTTGCGAACTCACGGACAGGGGCATTCCAGTACACTTTTTTACGGGAAATCATGACATCTGGGTATTTGACTATCTGCCCCGGGAAACTGGTGTCATTGTGCATAAAAAACCCTATCTGCCCGTAATGGACGGAAAGAAATTTTTTCTGGCTCACGGAGACGGTCTCACCCCTGATGAAAAAGCCTACAAAAGATTAAAAGCTGTGTTTACCAATAAGTTGGCACAAAGATTGTTTAGATGGTTACATCCTGATCTGGGAGTCGGAATGGCCAATTTCTGGTCACGCAAGAGCCGGGAAAAAAACCAGCAAACTGAAACAGCAAAATTTCAGGGCGAGGAAAAGGAGTGGCTCATAAAGTTTGCAAAAAACAAAATTCAAACGGAACACTTCGATTTTTTTATATTCGGACACCGCCATGTGGCAATCAACCTGGAGATTGGTGAAAACACCCAAATATGCTATCTGGGCGATTGGGTTAATCATTTTTCGTATGCCGTATGGAATGGCCAAAATTTAACTTTAAAATATTTTCAAGAAAAGTAAATCATTATCAGCTTATTAAATATGAGTAAATCCAAATTATACGCGATTATTACCGGGTCTGGAAGTTACCTTCCACCCGTGGTTGTTCCCAATAAAAGTTTTGAAACCAAAACATTTATGAATGAAGACGGAACAACAATTGAAATCCCGGGAAATGAGATTGTTGAAAAGTTTGAACAAATTACCGATATCTCTGAACGACGGTTTGCAGAGGAAAAATACGTGACCTCTGACATTGCCACCATAGCAGCAGAAAAGGCTCTGGAAGATTCCGGCTTTGACCGGGAAAAACTTGATTATATCATTGTGGCCCATAACCTGGGAGATATGAAAAGTGGAAGTCTTTACCCGGATATAATGCCCACCATTGCCTCCCGGATAAAGAAAAAGTTGGGCATTAAAAGTCATAAAGCAGTAGCCTACGATATGACATTCGGATGCCCGGGTTGGACGCAGGCGATGATTCAGGCCAATTACTATCTGAAATCGGGAGATGCAAAAAGCGCATTGGTCATAGGTGCAGACACAATTAGCAGGGCGATGGACCCACACGACCGCGACTCAATGATTTTTGCTGACGGCGCAGCAGCTGTAGTTCTTGAAGCAGCGGAAAGTAAAGAACCTGTAGGAATGCTTAAACATGTCAGCCGGACAGATACAGAAGAGTATCTGGATATTTTGATGATGGGAGATTCCTACAACAAAGAATTAAAGCACGATTCTAAGTACGTGAAAATGCTTGGTCGTAAAGTTTACAATTATGGTCTAACTTACGTACCCCTGGTTGCTCAGGAATGCCTGGAAATAAACAATCTAACACTTAAAGACATGAGCAAGGTCCTGATACACCAAGCCAATGCAAAAATGGATGAAGCAATTTTGAAAAGAATCTTCAGGCTGTATGGAGAAAAAGAAGCAGACTTCAGCACCATGCCAATGACGATCAAAATGCTTGGAAACAGCAGTGTTGCTACCGTACCAACTCTGTACGACTTAGTTACCAAAAATCAAATGGAGGGTCATTCGTTAAAATCAGGAGATTATGTAATGATGACCTCAGTAGGTGCCGGCATGAATATCAATGCTTTTATGTATAAGATGCCATAGCAAACTAGTCAGTAGCCGGAAGTGAATTCACTTTACAAGAAAAATCTCAAAGCCCGGACAAAATCAGATAAACATCAAAATTCCAAAGACTTACTACCAGTCCACAAAAAAAAGAAGGCAGATGGGGAAATAGCCCTATCTGCTTTTTAAAATTGCTTCAGCCACAACCAAGTCAAACGGTGAGGTTATCTTTATATTTTCAATGTTCCCCTCTACAAGAGTGATTTCATAGCCTGCAGCCTCCATAACGGATGCATCATCGGTAAAGTCGGGGCTAAATGGAAGTTCATAAGCCTTCTTTAAAGCAAAAGTTCGAAATACCTGAGGCGTTTGAATGGTTCTATATGCTCTTCTTGGTCTCATGTGACTTCTGTCCCCCTCAATTTTACGAATAGAGTCCACCACCTGCATAACCGGAATTCCGGCCCCATGTTTTTGAGCAGCATAGAAACAACGCTCAATAGTTTCATTGATCACAAACGGTCGTACCCCGTCATGAACGGCCACAAGCTCGGTCTGAATTTCTGACAGACCGTTTCTCACGCTATGATACCGTGTTTCCCCTCCGGCAACTAAGGTGTGAGCAATCGAAAATTCATTTTTCCGGCAAAGAGCCTTCCAAAAAGCAAACTGATCCTCAGGCAATACCAACACTATCTTTATATCCTTGTCGAAAATTGAAAATCGTTCAATCGTATGCATCAATACAGGCCTTCCACCCACTGGCAGAAATTGCTTGGGGATATCATCTCCCATTCGAAGTCCGCGACCTCCGGCTACAATAATTACTGAATTTTCGGACATTTTTTATTCAATTTATAAATAATTGGTAAAGCTTTGAATCAAATACAGTTCATCAACCGATCCTCCAACAAATATAGCTATAAAGAAAAGATTTTTAATTTCTAATGGCCGGATTATTCTTTTAGACTATTCCAATAATTGGTTCTAAGGTCGCCCTAAAATGCAATAAAACCTTAAAAAACCACAAACAAGTTAACTCTCATTCAGGAATCTCATATTACCATCCTGAAACCTGACCGGCAAAATAAGGAAGTCTTTCTCCACCCGTCAGGATGAGTTGGGACAACTGGCCAAAACTTTCGAGTCAATGAAAGACCAGATATCGCTAATGATTCACCAATCAAAAAACGCTGCAGAAACAGTACATCTGGGAAGTGAAGATATGAACACCTCTGCAGCATCACTATCCGAAAGCGCCACTGAGCAAGCAAGTTCGACAGAAGAACTGTCGGCATCCATGCAACAAATGAGTTCCAACATCAGTCAGAATGCCGACAATGCCCGTCAGACCGAAAAACTGGTTTCGGAAGCTGCCGCAGATGCTCAAAACGGAGAAAAAATCCTTCGGGAGGCAGTAGCAGCTATCGAAAACATTTACGAAAGTGTGGTACTCATCGAAGATGTTGCCAGACAAACGAATATTTTATCGCTCAACGCTGCCATCGAAGCTGCCCGAGCAGGAGACCAGGGCAAAGGGTTTGCAGTTGTCGCGGCAGAAGTAAGGAAACTGGCAGAGCGTAGCAGAATAAATGCATCCAAGATCAATCAGTTATCTACCAACAGCGTAGACAATGCACGAAATGCCATGCAGATCTTTGCCGATCTTCTCCCTAAAATCAATGAATCCAGCGAACTGGTTCTCGAAATTTCGGCAGCCTCCAAAGAGCAGGACGCAGGGGCCAATCAAATAAATAATGCTCTCTTGGAACTGGACAAAGTGTCTCAAATGAATGCACAAACTTCAGAAAACATCAATGGGATGGCCCACAGCTTCTCTGAAGAAATAGAACGCTTACAAAAAGCAATCAGCTACTTCAAGATTGATGAAAAGTAGCAGGAATAAGTGTAATGAGATAATCAAATATCAGGAAATATGCATAACTACAGATAAAATTGATTTGAGAAATAGTGAACTATTTTCAAATCAATTTTATCAAGGACGTTCATATTTTGCAGGTAGTTGATCATCGGAGCAAATTATTTAAGAATTAATCCGTTCTCTCAAAAGCGGAACTTTTCCCTTTAAGATACACCCAAAACATCTAATTGTAAATGAAGGCATTAACTGTTTTATGCATAACTTAGGTTAGTATTTACTCAACGCTTTTCGTAAATCTTCAAATCTTGCTCCGTAATCCTTCACCGCCAGACGAATTACCTCGCGTGATTCTTCTGCATTATAGATATGAGTAATTTCTGATTCACGATTCATTCCTGGCATATCCTTATACGTCAAGAAGTAGTGCTTCAACCTTCGGATTACCAATTCGGGAAGGTCTGTAATATCATTAAAATCACCATATACAACATCACCTTTAAGCACAGAAATTATTTTATCATCAGCCCTGCTACCATCAATCATCCGCAATCCCCCGATGGGAATCACTTCCGCAATCAGGTCGCCGTGCGTAATATCTTTTTCAGTGAGAACACAAATATCAAGTGGATCACCATCTCCGTCAATATCCTTCTTTCCTGTTTTTTCGCTGCAATAACCACCAACATTTTTGCCGCAATAGGTTTGTGGAATGAAACCATACAATGTAGGACTAACATTGGAATATTTTTGCGGTCTGTCAATCCGCAAATATCCACTCACTTTATCAATTTCATATTTGATAGTGTCAGTGGGCACAACCTCAATAAAACAGTTGACAATATCGGGAGCTTTATCACCAATATCTATCCCATGCCAGGGGTGCGATTTATATCTTAGTCCCATAAGTCTTCCAATAGGATCCATTAAACTGTTAGCTGACATAATGCGATCATCATTTTTTTTCGTCATAGCAATCTTTAATTATTGCAAAGTAAAGCAATATTTTTATTTATCCGGCCCATCCTGCCCTGTCGAGATTACGATATTGCACTGCCTCAGCCACATGGAAAGCCTCAATTTTTTCTGATCCCTCCAGATCTGCAATCGTACGTGAAACTTTCAAGATCCTGTCGTAAGCTCTTGCAGAAAAATCCAGTTTCTCCATGGCATTTTTCAGTATGGCTTTCCCTCCCTCATCAGGAGCAGCAAAGCGGGCCAAAAGCCTGGTATTCATTTGTGCATTGCAATGAATATCGGCAAAATCCTTAAATCGCTGCGACTGAATATTCCGGGCTCTAATTACCCTTTCGCGCACCAAATGGCTACTTTCGGCCGGTTTCGAACCCGATAGTTTTTCAAACGCCACCGGAACTACTTCAATATGTAAATCAATACGGTCAAGCAGGGGCCCGGAAATGCGTCCCAGATATTTCTGTACAACACCCGGACTACAGACACAATTTTTTTCAGGATGATTGTAAAATCCACAGGGACACGGATTCATGCTGGCTACCATCATAAAGCTGGCAGGGTAATCAACCGTAAAACGGGCCCTGGAAATAGAGATGGTCCTGTCTTCAAGTGGTTGTCGCATTACCTCCAGTACAGACCGTTTAAATTCGGGCAGTTCGTCAAGAAAAAGTACGCCGTGATGAGAAAGTGAAATCTCTCCCGGTTGAGGGTAAGAGCCTCCTCCGACGAGTGCTATGTCCGAGATCGAATGATGCGGACTTCTAAACGGACGACGTGTCAACAGGGAAGCGTTTCCATTAAGTTTTCCTGCCACCGAATGAATTTTAGTTGTTTCAAGAGCTTCATCTAGAGTCAGAGGAGGCAAAATGGTAGGCAATCGTTTGGCAAGCATCGATTTACCGGAACCGGGACTGCCAACCATAATAATATTATGTCCGCCCGCAGCAGCTACTTCCAAAGCACGTTTTACACTTTCCTGACCTTTAACATCTGCAAAATCAATTTCACTACGTGTTTGCTCTTTAAGAAACTCTGCTTCCGTGTCTACAACTACAGGCTCTAAATCCAGTCTTCCGGTTAAGAAATCAACCACTTCTTTAAAGGATTCTACCCCGTAAACATCAAGCCCTTTGACGACAGCAGCTTCTCTGGCATTCTTTTTGGGAACAATAAAACCTTTAAATCCATCGGCACGGGCCTGAAGAGCAATGGGCAAAGCCCCTTTGATGGGATGAACAGAACCATCCAGCGATAGTTCTCCCATCATCATATAATCGCAAATGCGGCTGGCCAGGATTTGTTCATCTGCCGCCAGTACACCAATAGCAATAGGTAAATCGTAAGCAGACCCCTCTTTTCGGGTATCGGCAGGCGCCATATTTACTACAATGCGTTTCCCGGGCCATTTGTGCCCCAGCTCTTTAAAGACTGACTCGATACGTTGCTGACTTTCTTTTATGGCATTGTCGGGCAATCCAACCAAAAAAAACCGGATGCCCCGGGTAACATTTACCTCAATGGTAATCGTAATCGCATCAATGCCTGTTACAGCAGCACCAAAAGTTTTAACTAACATAATTTTGGGTTTGGTTTCGTTTCCCAATTTAAACAAAAAAAGCAAACAAATAAAGTACTCACTGAGTTACTTTTAACATCAGAAAAAGAAAATACCCTGCATAAAAGAGAAAAAGACAAAAAAGCAGAAAGAAGCCAGGGATTTATTACTTTTGTATAGCTAAAACAAAGGATTATGAGATTTACCTTTATTAAAATTCCACGGCATCGTAAATTCCATTATGATCCGATCTATTACAACCCCGAGAAAGAGGAGAGTAAGGAGCGGGAACGCCGAATACGTCAGGAGATGGGACTGGAAGTAGAAGAGGAAAGTGATGGTCGGGCTTACACCGAGCGTATAAGAGGCGGAATGCGAAGAAGAATAAGATCGCATTTTGAAGTAGCGCGAAGTGAACGAAAAAAATCAAATATCCGGCTGATTATAATTCTCGTCTTGCTGATAGTTCTTTTCTACTATTTGTTGAATGTTGCCTCGGAGTGGTACAGTCAGTTTATGATGTAACCACCAAAACTTATAGAGAATTAAGCAGAAGAAGCAAAATCAAATGTCAGATATCATTCAATTGCTACCCGATTCGGTTGCCAATCAAATTGCAGCTGGAGAAGTTATTCAGCGACCTGCTTCCATCATCAAAGAACTGGTGGAAAATGCTGTTGATGCAGGCAGTAGCGAAATTCAAATTATTGTAAAAGATGCGGGGCGAACACTTGTACAGATCATCGACAACGGCTGCGGAATGAGTGAGACAGATGCCCGTATGGCTTTTGAACGCCATGCAACATCCAAAATCCGAAACGCCAATGATCTGTTTGCCATCCGAACCATGGGTTTCCGGGGAGAAGCTCTGGCCTCTATTGCAGCAGTAGCCCAGGTGGAATTAAAATCCCGTCCGCATGAACAGGAACTGGGAACCAGAATAATTATTTCAGGCTCAAAAGTTGAGACTCAGGAACCCGTAACCTGCAGCCCGGGAAGTAATTTTATGGTCAAAAATCTTTTTTTCAATGTCCCGGCCCGTCGCAGGTTCCTGAAAACCAATGCAACGGAATTACGCCACATTGTCAACGAGTTTCAACGCATCGCCCTGGCCAACCCTGATGTTTCCTTTTCGCTCACACACAACGAGCAACGATTGTTCCATCTGCCCAAAGGAAAATTATTGCAACGAATTAACGATGTAATCGGAAAGCAAAGCAGCTCGCAGATGGTACCGATCCAGACAGAGACTTCCCTGGTTAACATTCACGGATTCGTTGGTAAGCCACAAATTGCAAGGAAGACAATGGGTGATCAGTTTTTCTTTGTCAATAATCGTTTTATGAAAAGTCCGTACCTTCATAAAGCGGTTATGGTAGCATACGAGAACCTGGTTGCTGCCGAGCACTGTCCTCCCTATTTCCTGTTTTTCGAGACCGACCCGGCTTTGATTGATGTCAATATACATCCTACCAAAACTGAGATAAAATTTGAAGATGAACGGGCAGTCTGGAAAATTGTAAGCGCTGCTGTCCGGGAGTCACTGGGAAAATTCAACATGGTTCCTTCCATCGATTTTGACCAGACAGACGAAATTTCCATTCCTACTTTTCGTAAGGATGACCCGGTATCGATCCCATCCGTAAGCATTAACCCCAATTACAACCCTTTTGAGGAAGAGAAAACACAAACGCGGACATCATCACACCGGGGAGCTCCGGCAACCTCCAACTGGGAATCACTGTACGAAGGATTTGAGTCAGGAAGTGACAACCACTGGCCGCAGAATGAACCGGAAATCATGATTCTTCCCTCAAAAGGCAACAACGATGAGGAAAATGAACAACAAACCATTCCATCGGATACAACATCAGAAAAAACAGGAACCCTTTATTTCCAGATCAAAAACAAATACATCATTACCTCGGTTAAGTCAGGTATAATGATCATAGATCAACGCCGGGCCCACGAACGAATTTTATTTGAAGACTTTCTGCGAAACATTCAGGCTGGGGCATCTGTTTCACAACAGTCACTTTTTCCCGAAGAAATAACCTTTAACGAGGAAGATGCCATGCTACTCAGGGATATTCACGCTGATCTGCGGATTTTTGGTTTTGAGTTACAGGAAAAAGAAAACCGGACTTTCGCCATTACCGGGCAACCTTCGTTTATCAAAAACATCAATGTGCCAAAACTCATTGATGCCATCCTTAACGCCTTTAAAAGCGGAGAGGTTGATCCTGAAAGTGAAATACGGGAACAACTGGCTACAATCATGGCACAAAATGCATGTATGCATCCCGGAGAATTTCTGACACAGGCGGAAATGGCAGAATTAATTAACAAACTGTTTCTTTGCTCAGCACCTAATTTTACTCCTGGCGGGAAAACAGTTTTTTCCATTCTGGACAATGAGGAACTGGAAAAACGGTTTCGTTAAAACGACAGGTTGACATTATTTATTAGCATGGCACCGATATTGTGACTGCCACACACTATATTATTAATAAAAAATAAAAAATGAATATAGGAGCATCTCCATTTGGCGGTTTACCCCCCGTGGTTAAAAACCTCATCATCATCAACGTCTTATTTTATGTGGCGAGCATAGTGCTTATCAGCAGCTTTGGCTTTCGCATTGAAGATTATCTGGGACTTCATTTGCCAACTGCAGAATCATTTAATCCGTTTCAGGTGGTTACTTACATGTTTTTGCACGCTTACGTTTCGCCCGGTGGAGGTATTATATTTTTCCACCTGTTTTTCAACATGTTTGCTTTATTCATGTTTGGAAGAATGCTGGAAGTAGTATGGGGTCCAAAACGATTTCTGGTCTATTATTTCGTAACAGGGGTGGGTGCTGCTGTTGTACATATTGCTACGCAATACATGGAGGTAGCTCCCGTTTTAGAGGGAATAACTCATTACATGAATAATCCTACGCATGACAATCTTCAGGCATTTATGGATCAACATCTCCATTTAAGATCAATGGAAATGGGCAGAAGTTTTGACAACTTCAGGGAATCTTACAATGAACTGATCGTCAGCAATCCAGACAGGGCTGTCGCAGTTGCCAGAGATTTTCTTCTCCAATACCGGTCGGCTTACCTCGACAGTTTTGTGACAATAGGTGCTTCAGGGGCGGTATTCGGGATTTTGCTGGCCTTCGGAATGTTGTTCCCCAACACTCAATTAATGTTGCTTTTCCCTCCAATACCTATCAAGGCGAAGTATTTTGTCATCATCTACGGAGCGATAGAGCTGTTTATGGGCGTACGAAATTCTCAAATGGATAATGTGGCCCACTGGGCGCACTTGGGAGGAATGCTCTTCGGCTTCTTTCTTATTAAATACTGGAAAAACAAAGGAATAAATCATTAATTTGCAGTATGAGTATCTGGACAGAGATAAAAGAATCGTTTCGTCAGGGATCTATACTAACGAAGCTAATTTATATTAACGCAGGTGTATTTGTAGTTATCAAGTTATTGCAGCTTGTATTGTTGCTTAGCGGGCTGGGAATGGGCTATGCCAATATCATTATCAACTGGCTGTCTGTACCTTCCGATCCTGCATTGCTGATTTTCCGCCCTTGGACACTCATCACCTATATGTTTTTGCATTATGATTTTTTCCATGTACTTTTCAATCTGTTATACCTTTTTTGGTTTGGCCGACTGTTTGTCCAGCTGGTTGATGTAAACAAATTATTAACTGTTTATATATGGGGCGGACTGGCAGGAGCAGCGCTTTATATTTTTTCATTTAATCTTTTGCCTGCTTTCAATTCCGGAGACGGTTCCTCATCAATGCTTGGAGCATCGGCTGCGGTAATGGCCATTCTTTTTGCGGTAGCACGCATCCGTCCCAATTTTAGTGTTTACCTTTTTCTGATTGGTCCGGTAAAACTCAAATTTCTGGCACTGGGAGCTTTTATCATTGAGCTGATAAGCATTCCCGGAATGAATAATACGGGAGGCATTATTTCTCATATAGGGGGTGCATTAGTCGGTTTATATTACGGCTGGAAATTGTCAGAAGGAAAAATTAAGGGCAACTTTTTCGACAACATAGCGGGAAAATCAGAGGGAATTTTTAAGCGAAAATCAAAACTAAGGGTCACGCACAGCCGCCCAATGACAGATATGGAGTACAATACACAGAAAGTAAGACGCCAGAAAGAACTGGACCGGATTCTGGAAAAAATTAAGCAGAGCGGATACGACAGTCTCTCAAAAGAAGAGAAACAAATGCTGTTTAATGCAAGCCAGGAGGATAAATAAACATTTTTATAATTTGAGACGCTTATTTCATTCCATATCGTTAATAATCACAATGGTTCTGGCCCTGGGGCTTCTTGCCTCCATGTCAGTCATTTATGTGAGTCCGGCCAGTATCCATGTGCTTACCATGCTTGGATTTCTATTCCCGGCTTTGTGGATCATCAATCTTCTGATGCTGATTGTTCATATCGTAAGGAAAAGCCCAAAACTACTCATCCCCTTGTTGGCACTGGTCCTTAGCTGGAATCAGTGGAATAATGTTTTCCGCTTATCAGGCGAAAACACACCTGAAGAAATGAATGTTCCGGTTAAAGTAATGAGCTATAATACCCGGATGTTCGATTTTTATAACTGGTCAGGACTGACGGGCACTCCGGAAGATATTTATGATTACATCCGGGAGGAAAATCCCGATATCATCTGTTTTCAGGAGTATTTTACATCCAACAATAAAGAGGGGTATCATCCCAATCACACCCGGGCACGCTTCAGAGCACTTGGGTATCAACATATTGAATATCTGCACAATAATGGCCGCGGGTCAGGGTACGGCATAGCTACTTTTTCAAAATTCCGGATAGTCAACAAGGGCTCTCTCCCATTTAGTAACAGCAAAAACATGTCTATTTTCACCGATATAGAGGTGGAAGGAAAAGTAATCAGGATCTTCAACAATCATCTTGAATCCATTGGTTTTAAAGAAAATGACTTTAATGTGATTGATAGTTTGAAATTTGAAATGGATGATCAGCAACGACAGGGTATTCAGGAAATCATCAATAAAATGTCGAGAG
>CAYOFH010000055.1:0-20527 GCA_964403175.1 uncultured Marinilabiliaceae bacterium | reverse complement strand
TCGGGTACCTGCTGGAGCTTTTCCGGCGTTTCATTTCTGGAATCGGAGATGATGAGAATGGGAAAAGATCCGGTCAATTTTTCCGAGATGTTTATAGTTCGTCATTGTTATGCCGACAAAGCAGATAAATATGTAAGGCTTCACGGTCATTTGAATTTTGGGCCGGGAGGCGCATTTCATGACGTATTGTATGTGTTGAAAAATTATGGAGCTGTGCCCGAAAATGTTTATGAAGGTCTTTGTTACGGTGAGGATAATCACGTACATGGCGAAATGGATCAGGTACTTAAGAATTATGTAGACGGAGTAATAGAAAATAAGAACAGGCAGGTAAGTTCTGCCTGGGATGAAGGATTGGATGGCATACTGGATGCTTATCTCGGACAATTACCCGATGAATTTGAGCATGAGGGAACAAAATATACTCCACGCCAATTCGCTGATAAAGTTGTTGGTCTGAATGCTGATGATTACATTCAGGTAACTTCTTTTACTCACCATCCGTTTTATCAGCCTTTTATTATTGAGGTGCCTGATAACTGGCTTTGGGGAGAGGTTTACAATGTGAAGTTGAATGAGATGATGGAGATCATTAATAATTCTTTGGAGCAGGGTTACACTATAGGCTGGGCAACTGATGTAAGTGAAAAGGGATTTTCTCATCGTGACGGAGTAGCAGTAGTTCCTCAGGAAGAACTGAAAGAGATGGATGACACAGAGCGTTCAAGATGGGAGAAGCTCACAGAAGAGGAGCGTCAGAAACAATTATATTCATTTGATGGTCCTGTAAAAGAAAAGAATATTACCCAGGAAAATCGTCAAAAGGGTTTCGACAATTATAAAACAACTGATGATCACGGAATGCATATTGTCGGGATGGTAAAAGATCAAAACGGCACTGTTTATTACAAAGTGAAAAACTCTTGGAATACCGATAATAAATATGACGGATATTTGTATGCTTCGGAAAACTTTGTTAAACTTAAAACCATTTCCTTAATGGTTCATAAAGATGTGATTCCTGGAGGGTTGAGCAGGAAGATCGAATGGCGGTAATTACTTATAAATCTAAACCCGTGCCAAAAAATGTTAAAGTGTAGTTTTTTCGACGAACACTTGAAACTTTTCCATGAACGGCTCGTTATAAAGAGTAGAAGTTTTCTTCATAAGTAAGGGTTTAGGTTAGGTAAATTGTAAAAGAAAGAGAAAAAAGTTTCTCTCTGAAAAGGAGTTTTGAAAAAATAAAAATTTTTTTCTCTTTCTTTTAAACCAACAGAAGAATTACTTGTTTAAGATACATAGATTTTCATAATTTTGGGTTAGGGTTAAGGTTAGAAACGGGAGTTGCCAAACGAGGTAACGCCCGTTTCTGTTTTATAATTGTTTTTAGTCATGATTTTATTACAAAAGTAAAGGGCACCCTGAAATAAGGCGCCCTTTGATTTTTTTTTCAGCTTTCAATCAGAAACTCTATCGCAGCTATACGTAACTTGTATTTTTGCTTTTATTTTTATCTGAGTTGTGCTCCCAGTTCCTGATCAAACGCTCTGGTCAGGTTGCTCATGGTTTTATCAATCTGCTTGTCTTTAAGAGTTTTTGAAGTGTCCTGAAGGGTAAATGAAATTGCATATGATTTCTTACCGGCTCCCAGTTTTTCTCCTTCGTAAACATCAAATAGTGATACTTCCTTGAGGATTTTTTTCTCAGTTTTGAAAGCAAGATCCCTGATTTGGCTGAACATTACATCCTTGTTAAGGAGCAGTGCCAGATCCCTGTTCACTTCAGGGAAGCGGGAGATCTCCTGAAACATAACCGTTTTATTCGCAGATGCTTTGACCATGGTTTGCCAGTCCATTTCGGCAAAATATACTGCTTCATCAATGTCAAATTTTTTCAGTAGCCGGGGATGAACCAGTCCGATGAAAAACAGTTCTTTACCGTTGGCGGCAGTTACTCTCAGTCCTTCGGCAATCAGATCGTTCTCATTGGGAAGTTCTTTGCAACTTTTGGAATCTATTCCCATTCGATCCAGGATATTGTAACTCCAGGTCTTCAGATCGAAGAACGATACCTTTTGATCTTCGCTGTTCCAACTGCCGGAAGTTTTGTTTCCGGTAACAACCAGACTAAGTTTTTCATTTTCTTTGTATCCTTTTACTTCACCTGCCGGATTTGCCGGATTCAGGCTATAGCAATTGCCAAATTCAAACAGCCGGAGATCGGGGTTTTGCCGGTTGCGATTGTGACGTACCGCCTCCAGCGAGTTGAAAAGCAATGTCTGACGCATGCCATTCAGGTCAGAACTAAGGGGATTGGCCAGTTTAACGACTTTTGTTTCAGGAAAACTCTCCGAATTTTCGTAATAGGCTGCTTTGGTCAGAGAGTTGCTCATGATTTCATCAAAGCCTGCACCTACCAGTTGAGAAGCTATAGTATTGCGCAGTTTGCCAATATTTGGTTTGTCAGCAAATACAATGGTTGAGTTGAGCTTTTCCGGGGCTTCCACATTGTTATATCCATAAACTCTTAAAATTTCTTCAATTACGTCGGCCTCGCGTTGCACATCCACCCGGTAGGGAGGAACTGCTACCCGCCAAACGCCATTTGCTTCGGCCACTACATTAATGTCCAGTGCCTTTAGGATTTTTCGTATTTGTGCAGGTTCAATTTTTTTGCCGATAAGACGATCCACATGTGCCAGTGAGAGTTCAACATCGTGGTGTTTGACCGGTTCCGGGTATATGTCCACAATTTCTGAAGAAATTTTTCCGCCTGCTACTTCCTTAATCAGTATGGCTGCACGCTTTAATGCATATAGCGTGATGTTGGGATCGGTACCTCTTTCAAAACGGAATGAAGCATCGGTGTTAAGAGTATGACGGCGTGCTGTTTTGCGTACAAATACAGGATTGAAACAGGCACTTTCCAGGAAAATTTTTGTTGTTTTTTCGGAAACTCCACTATCAATGCCACCGAATACTCCTGCAATACACATTCCCTCTTCCGCATTGCATATCATCAGATCCTGATTGTCCAGTTCACGTTCTTTTTCATCCAGGGTTGTGAATTTGGTGCCTTTTTTAAGGGTTTTTACCAGTACTTTATCTCCTTTTATTTTGTGGCCATCAAAAGCATGAAGAGGTTGTCCCATTTCGTGAAGAATGAAATTGGTAATGTCCACCACGTTGTTGATGGGCGTCATACCAATGGCCAGCAACTTATTTTTCAGCCAGTCGGGAGATTCTTTGATGGTAATTCCACTGATGGTGAGTCCGCTGTAACGTGTGCACGCTTCGGGGTTTTCAACTTTAACACTTACCGGCCAGTCGTGATTATCAATTTTAAAATCATCAACGGATGGCCATTTCACTTCAACTGAACTGTCTTTTTGTTTGAGGTAGGCAGCCAGATCCCTTGCTACTCCAATGTGAGAAGCACCGTCAATGCGATTGGGCGTGAGATCCACCTCAATACGGATGTCCGATTCAATATTGAAATATTCTGCAGCAGGAGTTCCCACTTTGGTTTCAGGCTCCAGCACCATGATGCCGTCATGACTGGTTCCCAGGCCTATCTCATCTTCAGCACATATCATTCCTTCGGATTTCTCTCCTCTGATTTTGGCTTTTTTTATTTCAAAGCCGTTCTCATCAGGGTATAGAGTGGTTCCCACGGTGGCCACAACCACTTTCTGACCTGCTGCTACATTGGGGGCTCCGCAAACGATAGGTAGCGGTTCATTCCCGCCTATATCGACAGTTGTTACACTTAGTTTATCTGCGTTAGGATGTTTTTCGCAGGTAAGTACTTCCCCAATTACCAATCCGCGCAATCCTCCTTTTACGGTATCGATGGTTTCGACTGAACCAACTTCCAGACCCAGGTCGGTCAGTATTTTAGCAATGTCATTTGCGGGTAAGTCTGTCTTAATGTAATCTTTCAGCCAATTGTATGAGATATCCATGTGTATGTAGTGTTTTTTAAATTTCTGATACGAACAGTGTGTCAGTAATTAGGCATTGAAATTAAACGACCAGCAAAAATAAAGAAATATGTTTCAACGAGCTAAAAAAATAACAGAATATCTTCCCTGGAGAGTTTTGAGTTCTGGGTTTTGAGTCGAGAGTTGAGTTATGAAGTTCCGGAATGGTGTTTTCTTTTTTTACCAACAGCTGACACCCAACAATTATTGTCTTTTCCCCTTATTTCAATATCTTTGAAACTTAAAGAGAAAGATCTAACCTCTGATTTGATATGTAGTGTATAACTAATTGTTCATAAAGCGACTGGAAAAAAGATAGAATATGATAAAGTTTGAAGAAAATCATCGTCCATTAATACTGGTAACCAATGACGATGGTGTGGATGCAGGAGGGATTAAGGCATTAAGAGAAATTGCCATGGAATTTGGTAATGTGGTGGTGGTTGCACCTGATTCGGCACAGTCGGGGATGTCAAATGCCATTACCGTTAAAGTACCGTTATTTCTGAAAAAAGTGTATAGTGAGAAAGGACTTTATGTTTTTAAGTGCAATGGAACACCTGTAGACTGTGTAAAATTGTCGATGCATGCGCTGTTGCCCCGAAAGCCTGATATGGTTTTGTCCGGAATCAACCATGGAAGTAATAGTTCGTCGAGTGTACATTATAGCGGAACAATAGGTGGTGCCCGTGAGGGAGTGATGAACCAGGTGCCTTCCATCGGTTTTTCACTACTAGACTACCGGGCAGATGCTGATTTTTCCACCTCAGTTCCTTTCGTGCGTCAGATTATTCAGCAGGCTATACAATTTGGGCTGCCAGCAGGAACGTTTTTAAATGTGAATATTCCCGTGGGGAATTCCATAAAAGGGATTAAGGTTGTTCGTCAGGCCAAAGGAAAATGGGTTGAGGAATTTGTGGAACGTGAAGATCCACGTAAGCAGAAGTATTACTGGCTTACCGGATTTTTTGAAAATCAGGAATCCGGAGCACCTGATACCGATGAGTATGTTCTGGAGCAGGGATTTGTGTCAGTAGTGCCTTGTACCCTTGATATTACTAATTATTCAGCCATTGAGCAGTTGAAGGGGCAGTCCTACGAAATGAGTATTAACAGGGTCCTTTGATCCATTTTTGCAGAAGTAAATGATTTGCAAGTGTAATAAACAAATTGCCGGGTTTTTGGTCGGTATAACTCTGCCCATAGTTTTTAGTGTTCTTTTGTTTCACGGGCGATATGAGGGAGATCTGGGCTTTGGTGAATTTCTAATAACCATGTTTCAGTTGCAAAGTCTTGGGAAACTTGTCAGCGTAAGCGTATTGCCCAACCTGCTGGTGTTTTTTCTGGCTATCTGGACTGAACGTCTTCTGGCGGCACGGGGAATTGTTTTTGCAACTATGATTTATACTGTTGCAACGGTGGTATTGTATTTTTTGAGATGATTTTCCCGGTTTTTCGGTTTCTTATCATTAAATTGCAGGTTTTGAAGAGACTTTCATGGATTGAAATGAAACAAGTTGACAGTTGTAAATGAAATTATTTTATTCTTTATAGTACTGAAATACCCCCGGTAGCGTAGGGGTTTCAGAAAGCTTTCGGGAACCGGGAAGTGTAAATGAACAAAAGAACCAGATAAAGGTATCAGATATTTTCAGTGTAATCCACTAGGAGAAAACAATTTAAATGAAGTATTATATAATTGCGGGTGAAGCATCAGGGGATTTGCATGCTTCTAATCTGATGCGTGAATTGAAAACGTTGGATTCTAAAGCGGAATTTCGATTCTGGGGTGGAGATCTGATGGCCCGTCAGGGAGGAACTTTGGTTAAGCATTACCGTGATACTGCCTTTATGGGGTTTTGGGAGGTTGTAACCAATCTCAAATCGATCTTCAGAAACCTGGAGGACTGTAAGGAAGATATTTTACGATATCATCCTGATGTGGTAATTCTGGTTGATTATCCAGGATTTAATTTGCGTATTGCCCGTTTTGCCCGCGAGCAGGGACTAAAGGTTTTTTATTATATTTCTCCCAAAATTTGGGCCTGGAACAAAGGTCGTGTTAAACGTATCCGGGAATGGGTCGATAAAATGTTTACTATTCTGCCTTTTGAGACGGATTTTTATGCAAAATATGATGTTCCGGTCGCCTATTCAGGTAATCCGTTGCTGGATGCCATTGATACAAGAGAATATAAGGATGAGGCCCGTACATCATTTCTTGAAAGACATGACTTGCCGGACAAACCTGTAGTGGCAGTATTACCGGGTAGCCGGCATCAGGAGATAGACAGGATTATGCCCGACATGATGCAAATGGTAAGGAAATTTCCTGATCATCAGTTTATTGTTGCCGGGGCTCCCTCATTCAGTGCCGCAGATTATCAGCAATATGTACCAGGAGGAAATACCGTGAAGGTAATATTCAATGAGACATATGCATTGCTTCAGCAGGCCCGGGCTGCAATGGTTACTTCGGGAACAGCTACCCTGGAAACTGCATTGCTTAATTGTCCACAGGTGGTTTGTTATAAAATGTGGGGAGGAGCCTTTACAGACTTTATGGCCAAAAAGGTCATTATTCAGGTGCCATTTATTTCCCTGGTTAATTTGATTATGAACCGGGAAATAGTCACTGAACTGTTTCAAAACGATATGACAGAGGAAAATCTTACAAGAGAATTGCGCAATTTACTTTTCGATGAGGGAGTACGTAATAAAATGTTATCTGATTATGAGGAGTTGCATCAGGTAATGGGGGGACCCGGCAGTAGCCGTAAAACTGCCTGCCTGATGTGGGAAACACTAAACAGTTAGTCTTTGCAGGAAAAGGCCAACTACTGCCATGAAGAAAAATTGGGGCATTGTATTTGACGCCTTCTAATCGAAGACTGCAAATTCTTGCAAAAAGATGTGATTTTGTAAGACCTTACAGGAATACATCAAATTATAAAACCGGAATTTGTTACCAGCTTTGAGATTTGAACTTCTGTCTCGCGACTCAATAAATGACTGAATAATAAAAACTAAGCAATAATAATTATGCTTTCACTTTGGAAAAAAGAACTCTTTACTTTTTTCAGCTCTCTTACCGGCTCACTGGTAATTGCTGTTTTTCTGGTGTTAAACGGGTTATTTCTTTGGGTTATTCCGGGTAATCTGAATATTTTGTTTGGTGGATATGCCAATCTCGATGGCTTGTTTTACATGGCACCATGGTTGTATTTATTTTTAGTGCCGGCCGTAACTATGCGTTTGTTTGCAGATGAAAAGAAGTCCGGAACCATTGAATTGCTTCTGACCCGGCCATTATCCGATTGGCAGATTGTGACAGGAAAATATCTGGCAGGAATTTCTTTGGTGGTGTTGAGTTTGCTTCCCACCCTGATCTATTTCTATACGGTTTCGAAAATTGCCCAGCCCGAAGGTAATGTGGATTCGGGAGCAATATGGGGAAGTTATATCGGTTTGGTTTTACTTGCCGGCGTCTATGTGGCTATGGGGATTTTCACTTCAGCAATCACTGATAATCAGATTGTTGCTTTTGTTTTGGCTGCATTACTGGCTTTTACTTTTTACAGCGGTTTTGAGGCGCTGGCTTCAGTTCCGTTTTTTGATTCCGTAAAAATATTTCTTGTAAACCTTGGTATTGATTCTCATTATCAATCGGTAAGTCGCGGGGTTATTGACCTTAGAGATATTTTGTATTTTCTGGGACTAATTGTTGTATTTCTTGGTCTTACCCGACTAATTCTGAGTAGCAGGAGATGGTAGGTCTTTTATCTAAGAAAGGGTACAACAAACTGTATTAGCTATATTTCAAACGAACAATTAGAATTCAATATGTCAGGAAATTCAAACAGAAAGAAAGATCTGATAAACTTTGGCTTGCTGGTGGCAGCAGTGTTACTGATAAATATCTTTGCTTCTTCAGTAGTTATTCGCCTTGATTTGACAGCTGAAAAAAGATTTACTCTTGCCGATATCACCAGGGATTTTCTCTCAGAAATGGAAGAACCTGTTTATGCAAGTATATATTTGACAGGAGATTTGAATGCCGGCTTTTCGCGGTTATCGAAATCTGTTGAGGAGAAGCTTGATGAATTTGGTGTTTATTCGGGTTCCAATCTCGATTATCAATTTACAGATCCTAATGATTCAGGTGATGAATCCGAAAAGGCCGCTGAGTATTTGAAAGATTTGGGGCTTGACCCTGTGCCTGTTTACGAGGCAAAGGAAGATGGTTCACGAAGCCGAACATTGGTTTATCCATATGTGGTATTCAGATCAGGAGAGGCTGATATTGCGGTAAATCTTCTGGAAAATATGCCGGGGCAGTCGGGAGCAGAGAACCTGAATACTTCTATTGAAGTACTGGAATATAAGTTGACAGATGCTCTGCGCAGACTTTTGATGGATGAGATGCCGAGAATTGCTTTTCTGGAAGGACATGCAGAATATGAAGAGATAGATGTGATTGATATTACTGATGCTCTTTCTCAATATTATCAGGTTGATCGCGGAAATCCGGGGAGCTCTGCTGAAATGCTTCAGCCTTATGAAGCGTTGATCGTGGCCGGGCCCCGAAAAGCTTTTCCTGAAGCCGAGAAGTTTGCCATTGATCAGTACATTATGCAGGGGGGTAAGGTTCTGTGGTTGATAGATGCTATTGGAACGACTATGGACAGCCTTCGCACCGAAATGCAAACGGTAGGTTTGCCACATGATGTAAATCTGGATGATCAGCTTTTTCGTTATGGATTTCGGATAAATCCGGTACTGGTGCAGGATGTTCAGTCGGGAATGATACCGGTCAACGTAGCACCTCCGGGACAATCTTCCCGTTTTGTCCCTATGCCCTGGGTTTTTAGTCCTTTGCTCAATACCAACAACCGGCATCCTATAACGAGAAATGTGAATCTGGTCAGGGGAGAGTTTGTCAGTAGTATTGACACTGTTGGCGGAGGATTAAATACAGTTGCTACTCCGTTGTTAGTTTCAAGCCGTAATTCCAGAGTTACAGAGAGTCCGGTGTTTATTTCCCTGGCTCATGTAGAGGAACAACCTGCCAGAGAAAACTTTCCTTTATCCCATATTCCTGTAGCTTATCTTTCCGAAGGAAAATTTCCTTCTGCTTTTCAGCACAGACCTGCGCCTCCCGAAGTTGATTTTCCGGAAGAACAACGCCGTAATGAAAGTGTTCCCACCAGAATGATTGTGGTAGCAGACGGGGAAATTATTAAAAATGATGTCCGCAGACGGGAATCTGAAAATCCACGTATTTTACCTCTTGGATATGATGAGGTGACACAGCAAACTTTCGGGAACAAGCAGTTTATTCTCAATGCAGTTAATTATCTGACAGATGAAGAAGGCTGGATGGAACTCAGGACCCGAAGCTACCAGCTCCGGTTACTCGACAGAGATAAGGTTGCCAATGAATCGGGTTACTGGAAGTTTCTCAATATCGGATTGCCTCTTCTTTTTGTGTTTGTGATAGGACTTCTTGTACCATTTTGGAGAAAAAGAAAGTTTGGGAAAGAGAAAAAGTGAGGATCCCGGATACGCTATTTTCTTTAAATCTGTCCACTAATAGTTTGCAAAACAATATTTGTCAGTTGTTTGAAATTCAATGGATGTTTTGTGTTAAACTACAATATATCAATATTGTAGTTCTTGTTTAACCTTTGACTAATAAAAATCTGACAATTTAATTGTAAAGCTTTAAATTTTATTATTTTCATCGTCTTTTTTTCGAACATATTATTTATATTTGAATTTATTTAGAACAAATTTAACCTGACTTGTAATTAATTGTTGCTGAATATGTTTTGTTGGGTGTTATTCAGCATTTTGATACCCATTTTTATTTTGAATATTGTAAATAATTAAAAAATAGAAAACAATGAAGTTTGTTGTCTCCAGTTCAGGGCTGTTATCACATTTACAAGCCATCAGCCGGGCCATTGCATCAAAAAGCCCTATGCCCATACTCGATAATTTTTTGTTTACCCTCGAAGGGCAAAAACTTACCATCACTGCTTCGGACACCGAGGTGACCATGATTACCACCCTTGACCTTGATACCATCGAAGGCGAAGGAAATATTGCCATGCCTTCCAGGATTCTTTTGGAGACACTTAAGAAATTTCCCGAACAACCACTTAACTTTGAGATTGATGATGAAACCCTGGCGGTTGATATCGTTACCGAGAAGGGGAAATTTAGTGTGGTAGGTCAGAATGGTGATGATTTTCCGGCACTTCCACAGATTAATGAAGATAAAGCCAGCCATTTACAGGTTTCAGCCGAAACTTTGTTTACAGGTATTGTAAAAACTTTGTTTGCCACAGCCGAAGATGAGCTGCGACCTGTAATGAACGGTATTTTATTTGAGTTTACGCCTGACAATATGACTTTTGTGGCTTCGGATTCTCATAAACTGGTTCGTTATCAGCGTCTGGATGTGAAGACAGAGTATGAAGCTTCATTTATTTTGCCCAAAAAACCTGCCGGTCTATTAAAAAATGTATTGCCCAGGGAAGACGGAGATGTAGAAGTTGCTTTTGATGATCAGAATGCTTACTTCACAATGCAAAATTATCGTTTGGTTTGTCGTTTGGTTGAAGGGAATTATCCCAGTTACAATGCTGTAATTCCACAGGATAATCCTAATAAGGTAGTGGTCGACCGTATTGACTTGTTCAATACTCTTGGACGTGTTTCTCTTTTTGCCAGTCAGGCAAGTAATCTTGTAAAACTCCATCTCGGGACTAATGAAATGGTGGTTTCTGCACAGGACATTGACTTTTCTATTTCTGCTCATGAGAAACTAGGATGTCAATACGAGGGTGATGAAATGGAAATAGGTTTTAAATCCGGATTTTTAGCTGATATTCTGGAGAATATTTCTTCATCGGATATTGTTTTGGAATTGTCGGATCCTGCCCGCGCCGGTATTTTTGTTCCTTTTGACAAGTCAGAAAATGAGGATGAACTTATGTTGCTTATGCCAATGATGATTAATGCCTGATCTCTGATTGAAAATAATTCTTGTCCTGAAAAACTTCTTTTCTGTCAAGAAATTACTTCACTTTGATCAATATGACTCCGGTCATTATTACAAACGTAATGAAGCAAATTCGATATTTTACCCGGACACCATTTGTTGAAAATATATAAAAAATGTCCTGCTGAATTTTTCAGCGGGACGTTTTTTTATATAAAAAAAGTCTGCCTTTTCAGACAGACTTTAAAAACAGGACAATTAATAGAACTGGATAAATTAACCAGATCAGCCATCGTTATGGCATTTTTTAATGATATCTCCTTCAGGGTGTCTTGTTTTTTACGGTTATTAAGAAAAGTATTTATAATAAAAAAGGACATCTGCACAATTACTTGTGCAAATGCCCCTTTGTTTAATTAAAATGTATCATAAGCAGATTCACCATGCTCATAAATATCCAAACCTTCTTCTTCAACTATTTTCTCTACTCTTAATCCATTTGTTGCTTTAATAATGACAAATAAAATGATTCCCATGGAGAACGCCCATGCACCAATAGCTAATACACCTACGGCCTGAATTCCCAGAAGACTTAATCCACCACCATACAGTAATCCACCATCTGTTGCAAATATGCCAACCAGCAGAGTTCCCAAAGCACCACAAACACCATGCACTGAAATAGCTCCTACCGGGTCGTCAACCTTAAGGATTTGGTCAATAAATTCAACCGAAAAGATCAAAACAACACCGGCAATTGCCCCAATGATTACCGCACCTAATGGCGTTACTGCTGCAGTACCTGCAGTTATTGCTACCAGTCCTGCCAGAGCACCGTTAAGCGAAAGTGACAAGGTTGGACGCTTGTATCGGGCCCATGAGACAAACATGGCCATGATTGCACCAGCTGCTGCAGAAAGATTGGTTGTTAAGGCAATTCTTGCAATGGCACTTGTGCTATCGCCGGTTGCTGCCAGTTCTGATCCGGCATTAAAACCAAACCATCCGAACCATAGTATGAAAACACCTAATGCTCCAAAACCAATATTGTGTCCTGGTATTGCCTTGGCTTTGCCGTCTTTACCATATTTTCCGATACGTGGGCCAAGAATCATTGCTCCCGCAAGTCCAACCCATGCGCCAACAGAGTGCACAATAGTGGAGCCGGCAAAGTCAATAAATCCAAGTTCGCTCAGCCATCCGCCGCCCCATGTCCAGTGACCGGATACAGGATAAATGATCAGCGTAATAACCACTGTAAATATCAGATAGGCACTGAATTTTGTTCGTTCGGCCATCGCTCCTGAAACGATTGTCGCAGCTGTAGCTGCAAAAACCGTTTGAAAAATTATGTCGGCATAATCTGAGTAGCCTGCACCGTAACTGTCACTTTCCGGGCTGAAAGCAAACAGGCTGAAGTCGCCAATGAATGCATTGCCCGTGCCATACATGATTGAGTAGCCAATCAACCAGTAAAAAAAAGAGCCTGATGAAAAATCAATAAGGTTTTTCATTAGGATATTGGCAGTGTTTTTGGCCCGTGTAAATCCTGATTCAACCAAGGCAAAACCAGGCTGCATAAACATTACCAGTACAGTAGCCAGTAGTAACCATATTGTGTTTATAGATATATCGAGTCCTATTGCAGCTTCTGCAACTTCCGGAACTTTTGTAATTGTTTCTTCCATATGTTCAATATTTTAGCTGATTTTGACTTTATACGTTGTTCTCCTCTAAAAATACCGATACATCTCCATGCTCGCCTGTGCGTATGCGGAATCCATCGGATATTTCTGACACGAAAATTTTACCATCGCCAATGGCGCCTGTTTTGGCTGAACTGAGTATGGCTTGGATTGCCGGTTCAAGATATTTTTCACGACAAATAAAGTTTATCATTACTCTTTCGATGGTACTGGTATCATATTTTACACCACGGTAAACTCTTTTTTGAGTGGCTTTTCCCACTCCACGCACATTCCAAAAAGTAATAAATTCGATTCCTGCTTCATTTAAAGCCTCTTTTACTTCATCGAATTTTGTTTTACGTATAATGGCTTCAACTTTTTTCATCTGTTTTATTTTTAGATTATTGGCTTTTTGTGAGGGAGATGAAATAAAGCCGGACAGACTTTATTTCAATTTCTCCTGCAACTTTTTTGGGATGCTTTTAAAAAGATACCCCTACCACCATGAATAAACTCTCGCTTTCGGGGTTAAGAATTACGGATCCTGAAAGAGGAAGTGAAAAATAATCCGTGATTTTTATTTCTTTTGAGGCTCCGATTCCTACATTTACCAATCCAAAATCTCCATCCGTAGTATAGACTTCGTTACCAGCTCCTGCAAAAGCACTAACAAGACCGAAATCATAGCCTGCTTCAAAATAGAGCGACTTGTCATCTGCCCCGGCAAAGAATTTACCTGCCAGAAAACTGAATTTATCAAGTGTAAGGGTTCCACTGACTTCAAGAGAGTGATTGTTGTCGAAATCGAAATATTCATCCGACATATCATCCATGGGGAAATAATAATCGGTAACAGTCAGTCCGAATACTTCCCCAAATGAGTATCCTGCATACAGGTCTGCTTCCTGAGCTCCCGGAAGATTTGTTGTGTAAGCACCCCAGGCACCTAATACAAAATCACCGGCACTCATCTCCAGATAGGGCTGAATGCTTGGAGATCCGCCAAAGTCAGTTCCTCGCCATACATAGCGACTCATAAGATCGGCTCCTACACTTACTTCAACTTGCGACTTTGCAGTGAAGCCTGTAGAAAATAGACCAACGAAGGTCATTGCAAAAAAAAGTTTTCCAAAGTTTCTCATAGCGGTTAGTTTTAAAAAAAATAATTATTAAAAATGTCAACCTGATAAAAATAATAGGTTTTTAATTACATTTTGATGGTTTTTAATTCTATAACCTTTCTTTTTGTAGGTTGTTGATGCAAATATATATTAAATTGATATTACCCCCTAATTTTTTAGGAGGTAAAATCAAATATTTTGCATTTTTTATGATATAGCCCTGTTTTAATATGGGTAATTGATAGAAAAAAGTAATAAAATATGAAATATGTATTCATATTTTAGGGGTATCCAAACAATAAGTGGTAAATTTTTCTGAGGCAACAGAAAAATTCCGGCTAAGAAATTATATAGGATAAACGAAGAACCTTAAAAGAATGAGACTCTCTTAATCAGATTTATTCATGAATTATCGTTGTGAGATATTCAAATAATGAAGACATATCAAGTAAGCGCACAGGAGATTGTGAACTACTTTCAAGTTCAAATTTGATGAGTACTTATTTTATTTTGCAGATAGTTGGACATTGTAACAGGTAAATTTGTGGATTAATCAGGTTAATTAATTAAATTTGATTTGGGATTGTATTTGTTTGGGAATGTTTTAATTTGTAGCGTGTGCAAATTTTACGAGTCAGTAGAGATTAGACGAATTATCTAAAATGGATATTATAGATTTAAACAAAAACAATATTTTGCGTATAAGGAATTGACCGATTTTGTTTTGAGAAAGATCAAAGGATTTTTGCTTCAAAAAACAACGATAATATAATTTTAAAATGAAAATCTTATTAGTCATTAAGTAAATAGGAAAAATGAAGAACATTGAATTAGGAAAAGGAATTGATAACCTTCAGTTTGGAATGAGCCGGGAACAGTTTAAAGAGATTATGGGGGAGCCTGATGAAGTTGAGGTTATGGAAAATGAAGATTTACCAGAGGATACCTCGGAAGCCTGGCACTATGATGAGCTAGAATTGTCTGCTTCTTTCGATCAGATGGAGGACTGGCGTTTAACATCATTAGCTGTCAGCTCAGATGAATACACATTTGAGGGAGTTGATCTTATTGGGTTGAGCCAACAGGAAGTGATGGATCAAATTGAGATGATGGATTTGGGAGATATCTCTATTGAGGAGTTGTCTGATGAGGAGGGAAACAGTCAGCAAATTGCCACTCTCCTTGATGTTAGCCTCAATCTGTGGTTTGATAATGGCATCCTTTCTGAAGTTCAATGGGGGCCTTATTGGGACGATGAGGAGGAGGAGCTTATATGGCCCGGTCAGGATTAGAATTTGATCTCTGCTTCCAAACATCTATTGGTCATTTAAATGATCTTCCGGGGGGAAAGACTGATTTCCGGCATAACCAGGAATCAACACCTGCACTCTTTAAATTATTGGAAAGGTCCCGTCATTGCACAATCTTAATGATTAAATCGGAAACCAGTTATTTTTAATGTTAATTTTTTTCAATCTGCTTTGTATATTGTAAGGATTGTATAAATTTATCCCGTTAATTTTCATATTTATAAATTCATGGAAAAGAGTATTTTAAAGGTAGATCCTGTAGCATTTCGGTATAATGATCCGGAAATTAATGACCAAGATTTAGGTGAGGAGAACGATTATGAATGGGATCGGGAAGATCTGGATGATGAAGAATTCAGCGATGACATTGATGAAGACTTCGATGAAGATTTTGATCCGGACATTGATGAAGACTTCGAGGAGGACTTTGACAATGATTTTGATGATGACGAAGATTTTTAGGTTAAGAATAAAAATTACCGGACAATAAAGTTTTGAAATAAAAAGAGGCTGCCCGGTTGGGCAGCCTCTTTTTGTTTGTTAACTTTTATGTGCAACTACATTTAACTTCTGATTAAACTAGATAGCGCCTCGTGACAGTTTTCTTTGAATTTTTTTGATGACGTTTTCAATAGGTTGTTCTGGTTCAATAACATTGTAATCTTCCCAAAAGTCCGGGTTGGAGAACCCTGAAACTTCATCCTCCATAACCGCATTAATCCTTAATCTTTCCGAGCCTCTGAAAGGATCCTCTTCGGTAATTTGCCAGTCGGTAACTGCCATTTCCAAAGTAGTGTGATAGTTGGTATTAAACAGTTTTCTACGCCAGTTGACTTTGAATGATGCCTGTCCGCGACTGTAACCGAAATACCATTTTCCATCTTTGTTTTGTCGGTAATCAACCACGTACGAAGCTTCGGTAGGATATACCCTTGCACCAAAAGGTTTTTTTCGAATAAACAATCTTGCTACTTCATCGCGGTCATCCGTATTCATATTGAAAATGGCTCTTGTTACGGCGAGATTTTCAGTATCAACATATAGTTTTCCATAAAAAAGAGGGATTTCTACTTCAGGTTTCTGCTCAAAACTCAATACATAAATTGTACGATCATCTATTCTTGTAATGTTGCTGATTTTAAAATTGTAATAGTCAATCATTTCATTATCAAAGAGCAGATATGGGTCTTTCATGATGTCCAGCATAGTAGCTGTATAAGGACCTCCCTGTAATTTAAAGGCAAGGGTGTCAAGTCTTTCATAGTCAGTGCTTTTTCGTCCGATCTGTAGTCTTACCCGGTCTTCCCGGGGGTTATCGTAAGAAAACTTGTAGACATCAACTACTGCTTCCGAAAGTGAGACATAAGACCAACCTTTTTTTATGGTTTCCCGGTAGAAAGCTGTCATCTTTGTCGGGTCAGACAAATAATTTTCATCTCTTCTGTTTATCACAGCTCTGATTAAAAGATTCGGATCTGAAGGAAATACCGAGACTTCTACCAAAGGGACGGTAATCATTTTCAATGAAATAGTGTTTCGCCCATTTCTAAAGGCTGATACCGGAACATATTTTTTTTCAAAACCGATGAATGAAATTCGAATTTTCTCATCTACTTTATCTTTCGGAACTTTCAAAGAGAAATCTCCATTGGAATTACTCACAGTTGCAATGTTGGAGCCCTCAATGGCAACGGTGGCAAAAGCGAGAGGGTCTCCGGATTCTTCCTCTTCAACCGTTCCCTGAAGAAGTACGAATTTTGATGTGTCTGGCAACTGTTCTTTTTCTTCAAATATGGAAGAAGCAAAGGTTGCTGAAGTGGTCATCGAAATCAGGGCCAGTAAGGCCAGCATGAAACGAAAACTTTTGCGGTGGTTTAAATTACGTGTTTTCATGGCATTGTTTTTTTTTTCAAACATGATACAGGATGCTGTTCTGGTCGTTGTTAATACCGAGTGTTGGTTTTGTTCATCCTTTTCATGATATAGACACCACGATGTGGGAAAACCCTTATTGGAAGTGTGTTTTTTTTATTTCTACCGGTACATCTGCTTCAGGGGCTTTAGCAGGTATTCCAGTCCGTTGAGTTTTATTTCGTAGATAGTGCCCAGAAGCATCCCCAGTTTGTTATTGGGAAAGCCTTTTCCTGACATCCATACCAGATAAAGCTCGGGAAGATCACAAATCCTCAAGCCTTTGTATTTGCCGTATGGCATGCGGTTGATAATTAGTTCCTTTAGAATTCCTGAGTTTATTTCTGGTGTTGGATCCATTTTGTATTCCTTTTATTAAGAGAAACTTGTACTGTCTGCAGCTTAAAAACGACTGACTGTGTTACCATTATCCTTCTGTTTGCATAAGAGCAAAAAAATGTCCGGGCATAAACCAATGATTATGTCCGGACAAATTTAGAAATTAAAATCTGAAAATGGCGTTAGATACTGTCGGGGTGAGGTCCTATGCGACCGTTGTTGTCCAGAGCATCAATTCGTTTCATGTCTTCATCCGAAATTTCGAAATCAAATACAGAAGCATTTTCTTCTATACGTCTTTTGTGGGAACTTTTAGGAATTGTGATAACTCCTTTTTGAAGATCCCATCGTATCACAATTTGAGCAATACTTTTTTTATACTTGGCAGAGAGTTCTTTCAGTAAATCAATTTCGAATATTTTTCCCTGCATCAGAGGACTCCATGCTTCGTACTGAATATTCTGATTTCTACAAAAATTCATTAAATCCTGTTGTATCAGATGCGGATGAAACTCCACTTGATTCACCATGGGAACAATGTTGCCCGATTCCAAAATAACCTCCAGGTGATGTTGCAAGAAATTACTAACCCCTATGGCCCGCACTCGTCCTTCTTCATATAGTGTCTCCAGAGCTCGCCAGGTTTCAGTATATTTGCCTTTTACCGGCCAGTGTACCAGATAAAGATCCAGATAATCGGTTTGTAGATTTTCCAGTGACCGGTTAAAGGCTGTTATGGTTTCATCATACCCCTGATCCGTATTCCACACTTTGCTGGTGATGAAAATATCCTTTCTGGGTAGTGAATGTGCTTTTACAGCTTCGCCCACACCCTCTTCATTTTCATAAAAAGCAGCGGTATCGATATGGCGATATCCAAAATCAAGTGCTGCATGAACCGCTTCTTTTACCTGGTCGTTGGACATCTGGAAAACGCCTAATCCAAAATATGGCATGTGTGTACCATTGGCTAACTCTACTGTTCCTTTTAAGTTGGAAATTTTCATATTTCAGTATTATTATTTTATAGTTCTATTGTGTTAAACAGGTCAAAGGCTTTTTTGTTGATTGTATTTATGTCAAAAAAGGACTGTTGGGATTAATAATTATTGCTGTTAGGTAGAAGGATTGAGTTTACTTTTCTTAGTTCGGAAAGAACGTAATATTGCATAAAAACATTTAATGTTGTCATTACTATCCCGATGAGGAAAAAATCGGAAGAAGCAATTTCTTGTGAAACAATAAGTTCCCCTGGGCATAAATGATTTACATTTTCATAAAAGGTTTGATTTTCTTTTACGATTTTAATCAGGATAATCTGAAAATGACCGACTGAAAGACTGATAGTTATCAGCCGGGGGCATTAATCGGCCTTATGTTGCAACGCCTACATAACTTTTTTTCGTTCGGGCTGTAAATCCTGAACCCATTTATTGACGATGTATTTGTTTTTTTCCATCCACTGATGGATGCCATTAATGGGATCTGTAGCCATTTTTACCTGATCTATCAGACTGTTAAACTGCTTGTCGGTAAGTTGCATGCGACGGAATAACTCTGTGGCATGAGGGTGTTTATTTATGCTTTCGTTGTTGCCAACTGCATAAATATGTTCTTCGGTGGGGAAAATACGATCGGGATCTTCCAGAAACCGAACGTCATGCCGGTTAAAAATCCAGTGGGGTTCCCATCCGGTAACGACAATCTCTTTGCGCCGTTTGATGGAATCTGTCATCCGAAATGTCATCTGATCATCGGAAAACGGGAAAAGCTGGTTTTGAAGTCCGTAATGATCCAGAGCTTTCCGGGTGCTGGACATAATGCCTGCCCCTTTATCGATACCGGTAATAGGAATGGTATCCTCAACAAGATCAGTAATAGAGGTAAATTTACTGTATTCGGGTACAACTAAACCTGTTTTTGGATTTCGGAAAATAACTCCAACAGTATCAATTTCTGATTTATATTGCTCAAAATACTTTTGATGAGTATTGGGGAGCCATGCATCGGCAAAAAAGTCAGCTTCACCACCGGCAAGTTCATTGTAAACCGATTCAATGTCGGTTAATTTTAACTCCACCTCGTAGCCCATTTTTTCTTTTAGGATGGTACTTGCCAGCATCGTGATGGCGACACTCTCTGTCCAGTCGGTGTAGTTGAGTTTTACCACTCGTTTATCTTCTTCCTGCTGAGATGGTTTGGAATAGTTGCAGGAAACAACCATTCCCAACATGGCAATGATTGTAATCCATAATGTTATGTTTCTATGTGATTGTATCATAACTTGTTTCTTTGTTGTAATTCTGTTTGTCTTAAGCCAGCGGTTTATGAAGAAACCGTTCAGATTTTCTGCGGAAAATTACGGGGCTACTATTCTAATCAAAGATGGTATCAAGAATTCCCAAGGACAGTTTTTTGTCTTTCACAATTAGTACCGGTAATGATTTTCCTCCACCTGCAAGTTTCTCCGAGGTGTTGTCGAGAATCACATGAGTCAGTCCTGATTTCATCTTGGAACCAGAAAGAATCAGGTCAGCCTGGTTTTGAACAGCCCGGTGGTAGAGAACCTGGGATTCACTGTTTTCTTTGTCAAGGTTAAATACAACAGGGTAATCCTCCTCACTGAGTTTTAATTTTTTCAGAATTTTCTGGTACTCTTTTTTACCGTATTTGGTCATCTGATCGATGAGTTTCTTCTCTTGTCTCTCGGTTTGCTGGGGGAAATAATTTAAAGGCAGTTTAAAAACATTATGGCAAGTTACCTTTGCACCTGTATGTTCTTTTATGGATTGAGCCATTTTAAGGGCTTCGATAGATATTTTTGAAAAGTCCATCCGAACCCAGACATGATTCATGTTATGCGGGGCTGTTTCAGTAACCAGAAGTACTGAAGAGGGTGTTAAACTGGTTACTTTCCGTGTAATTCCACCTTCTCCGGTATATCCTATTTTCTTACCCATTATGGTCAGATCGACTTTGTTGTTTTTTGCGTATCGTACCAGGGTGTCAGTGGTATGTCCCTGTTTAACAAGGACGGAGAAATCAGTCCTGGCATTGAATAGTTCATTGGTCTTTTCTTCCAGCTCTTCACGAATCAGTTTATCCACAGGTTCTTTGAAGTCGGGAAAAGAAGATCTTATTTCTTCCGGAATTTCTACCGGATGCAT
>CAYOFH010000054.1:4130-20820 GCA_964403175.1 uncultured Marinilabiliaceae bacterium | reverse complement strand
CAAAACTCCGAACCCAAAACTCTTTCACTGATTAATCCATTCCTTAAACCCCTTTGCTCTTTCGCGGCTGACCACAATTTTTTCCTGAGCATCGGGCCTTGTTTTTACGATTAGTTTGCCGTTAAACCAGTTTTCTACTTTGTGAATGGACTCGATGTTGAGAATGTACTGGCGGTTTGCTCTGAAAAACATTGCCGGATCCAGTTCCTTTTCCAGCTTGTCGAGTGTGAAATCCACAATATGATGATGGTTGTCGAAAGTGATTGCAGAGGTAATTCTATTAGCACTTACCAGCCATGCAATTTTGTATGTATCTACTTTTTGAAATCCATCAGCCAGATTTACCAGAAGACGTGAACGATAGGTTTTTATTTCGGAACTAAGTAATTCGGATAGGGATTTAAAATCGATAGTTTCGATTGAATTCTCCTGATTGCTGTTAAACAGCCGTTCATATTTTTCTATGGCTTCGGTCAGCTTTTGTTGATTGATGGGTTTTAGCAGATAATCAATACTGTTGACACTGAAGGCCTGGATAGCATATTCATCATAAGCGGTGGTAAATATGATCATGCCTGAGACTTCTGTTTTTTCAAATATTTCAAAGCTGCACCCATCAGAAAGTTGAATGTCCATAAAGATCAAATCCGGCTGAGGATTTTCCTTAAGAAATTCCACTGTATCTTCCACGCTTCCTGTTTCGCCCATAATAATCCATTCAGGCCTGATTTTTTTTATGTTGTCTTTTAACAGACGGCGGGTTGGGAATTCGTCTTCAACAATCAGAATATTCATATTTATTTTGTTTTACTCGTATTGAAAAAGCAACGGAAACTCAACACAATAATGGTTATCTGTTTCTATAATTTTTATTGACTCCCCCGTAAGCATTTTGTAACGTTGAGAGATGTTTTCCAGACCGGTACCGGTACTGTGAATGTTTTTTTTTGGCTGTAGGTTATTGCAAACAGACAAATTCTTTTCCTCCTTAATGCAAACCTTAATCGCCAGAGGATGTTTTTCACTAGCCTGATTATGCTTTATTGCATTTTCAACTAATAATTGCAATGACATGGGAGGAAGGTGATGTTCCATATATTGTTCCGGTATATCGATGCTTACGATCATTGAATTCCCCTTTCGTTGTTTATGCAGGAAAATGAAATTTTTCAGAAAATCCAATTCTTCGCGCAGGGGAACTGTGAGATCGTTTTTCTTTTGTAGTAAATAACGATAAACCTCTGCAAGCTTTTGTGCAAATTTTATGGCTGTTTCCGGATTATAATGAATCTCCGAAATAAGAGTACTGAAACTATTAAAAAGAAAATGTGGGTTCAGCTGATTTTGCAATACTTTGTAATCAGCAAGTAGTTTGGCTTGTTTCAGAGCCTCAGCTTCAAGAACAGATTTTTTCCAGTTGAGAAAAAAACTTTTGAGAAACAGCGTGCTGTTGAATAGAAGAACAAAGATGAGCCCGAAAATAAAAACCAGAAAAGCAGAAGTGAAAAAATGAGGCTGCCTGTAAATGGATTCTGGCAGACTAATAAATGCAAGTACTGCAACCAGGAATGTCCACAAAAAACTCCATGCCAGTTGCTGCCTTGTTCTTTTTGCAATTTTAAAAAACCAGGGTGATTTTCTATCAAGAATCCTGTTGATAATGATATTTCCTTCGCTTATTAGGTTAAAGGCAAGAATGGAAAGGATAAAGGGATAAGCCAGCGGGTCGGGGGATTCATCATATAAAAAATAAACCAGTAATATTACAAAGAAACCAATGGCAGACACAATCAGAAAGCGGAAAGCCGTGGGCCTGATTCCTGTTCCGATTATTGATACCGTTGATCTGGTAAATTCTTCGGGTATTTGATTGGTCTGTTTTTCCATTCTGGCCCCTTTTTTTTATCTATCTGTAATTACAAGTTTATTGATTACAATCAATCAAATTTTGAGAGTTGGATCTTTGCTTATCCGGCAAAAACTTCCTGAAACAACTGCAAAATAGCAGTTTATTGTTTTTCTTCTCCCTTCTGCCTTTCAAACTTTTGCTTGTCAGTTACCTTTATCCGGTAAGAACTATAAATCTCTTAAAGATATTCTGTTTATTGGGTTTTGTTATTGTTTTGGGTATCTCGTAGTCAAAAGAAATCACTACTGGCTACTGACTAACGACTAATTTTCTTTTATCTTTAGCTGTCCTGTAGCTTTCAGGTATTTTGTGTGCATAAGCTTTGCGGTTGTTATTGCATCTATGTGTTCGCTTCTGGCTTCCTGCCATTGTGTCTGAGCTTCCAGTAAATCAACCAGCGGTTCCATCCCTTCATCAAAAAGCGACTGGCTGGTTTCCAGATTTTCCCCTGCCTGTTCCAAGGATTTTTCTGTCAAATCCATGCGGGTAAGCGATTCCTGAAGATTAAAACGGGCACGGGCAATCTCAAGTTGAAGCAGTTTTTCAGTCTCCTCAAGTTGCATTTTAGCCACTTCTGTCTGCAGCTTTGCTTTCGAGAGTCTGTTTTGTTCCTCAAACCACTTGAAAACAGGTATTTTTACCGAAGCCAAGGCCGAAAAAGCCATCTCATCAGTTCCGGTTCCGTTTAGTTCCAATCCTCCCAGATAACTGTATCCTGCCGATATACCTATCTGTGGCAACATTCCTGCTTTGGCTATTTTTTCTTCATGACGTTGAGCCGTTATGGCATTATCAAGAAGTTGATATTCAGGTCTTGCAGAGGGGTTGTTTCTTTTGTCAGGAACCAAGTCGGGAATTTCCATACTATCGACCTCCGAAAACCGGAGTTCTGTTTCCAGTGGTAATCCGATAAGGCGGCAGAGGTTCATTTGAGCCAGTTGAAAAGCACTATTGGCCTTTTGCTTCATGAGTATGGCTTCATTGCGTTTTACCTGAACTTTAAGTAACTCGTTTCGTGTGGCCATTCCTTCCTGGTTACCTGCATCTAAGGATGCCATCAGGGAATCAAGCAAAACTTTGTAGTCATTGGCCGCTTTCTCTTTTTCCCTTACTGCCAGAAACTGGAAACAGGCTGCATCAACCTCTACAATTACTTCTGAGGTTTTCAGATCCGTTTGAGTTTTTGACATTTCAATACCTGTCTCGGCTAGTTTGTTGGCAGCTCTGATTTTTCCACCCATATAAACAGGCTGTTCCAGTTGCACTCCTGTTGATGTAACTCCTTCGAGTCCTATGTTAAGATTCATATCCGGCATCCTGGCATACATATTAAAGACAGGATTCCCATCAGGTCGCATTACAGGTTGGCCGGTATTGGGGTTTATCTGTATATTGGGTTGCATTTCCCCGTTTTGATCAGGTATATAGGTAGGCAGGTTCCCACCTTCAAGAGAATATTCCAGTGGGTCGGGTTTGTAAAAGTAGAAACCCGAAACACTGAGTTTTGGAAGATGTTGGGCTTTGGCAATTTTTTGTGAAAGGATGGCCTGTTGATGGTGGTTTTTAGAGATTTTCAACTGACGCGAATAATCGAGTGCCATTTTACGGCACTTTTGTTGATCTAACTCAACCTGGGCTGCTGCGGTCACAGAAAACAAAAGCCCGAAAAGAATGAATAGATTATATTTGTTAACAGTCATTGATTTAGATGTTTTTTTGTTTTTTTGCCTTTTTGCTAACAGGGTGAATTACATTATAGAATATGGCATAAAGAACCGGCATCATTAAAAGTGTAATAATAGTTCCGATGAGCAATCCTGACATCATGGTAACGGCCATTGAGCCAAACATAGCATCTGCGATCAGGGGAACCATACCCAGGATTGTTGTCAGGGAGGCCATCATGACGGGCCGCAGACGGGAAGTGGATGCATCCATGAGTGCTGAAAAACGCTGCTTTCCTTCTTTTACCTGAAGTTCCACTTCATCAAGTAATACTACTCCGTTTTTTATCATCATACCCATTAGTCCTAAAGTCCCCACAATTGCTACGAAACCAAATTCTTTTCCTGATATCAGCATGCCCAGTACTATCCCGATAATTGCCAGAGGGAGGCTGAAAATAATGATGAGAGGTTTTTTGTAATCATTGAAAAGCGCTATAAGAACTGCAATCATGAGAACAATGGCCAGTGGCAGATACATGAAAAGATATTTTTGGGACTCTGAACTTGCTTCATACTCTCCCTGCCATTTCATTTCATATCCCGAAGGTAAATTTATTTCTTCTATTTCCGGCAGAATACTTTTTCTTACATCATCTGCCGTGAGGCCCTCCGCCGGATTGCATTGTGCTTTAATAGCACGTTGACCATTGTATCTTCTTACCACCGGTTCCTCCCATTGGGTATCGATGCTCTGAATGGCCTGATTCATAGATACGGCACCAATAGTTGATTCAAGTGCCTCCGATATTGATATTGCACCTGACATTACCGCTTTCAGGTTATCGGGTTTCAGACTTGTTAGTGAGGGGAGCATGCTAAATGCAGGAGAGGTTTCCAGATTTTCCACCGGCTCCCCATTATTTTGGGTGTTTTTTACATAGATGGGGACAGAGCGGGCACCATCATAAAAGTTACCTATGGGAAGCCCATCTGTAGCGGTTAGAAGCGATAATGCAATATCGGGGCGGGTAAGCCCGGCTTTTCGTGCCATTTGTTGATTATAATCGGCTACAAGCACCTTTGAGGCAGGTTCCCAATTATCTGTTATTAATATCGCACCTGGATCATTATGCATGATTTCCTCTGCTTGTGTTGCAAGATCCTTAAGTACTGCAGGGTCAGGCCCGGTAAACAGGACTTCAACAGGGAACTTCTTGTACATAAGATTGTAACGTTTTACTCTTGCATATGCCTGAGGATAATTAACTGACAGATGTTTTTGGATTTTTGGCAGCATCTCTGTAAGAGTCTCTGCTTCTTTAAAATCCACAATCAATTCACCGTAATTCATGGCCGGCTCAGCAATGGATCTTACCAGATTGTAACGGGAAGGTGTGCCTCCCAGACTGGTAGTTACATTAGTGATTTCTGACTGTTCCATCAGGTAACTTTCAATTTCAGCCAAATCTGCATCGATCTTTTCTATTCGTGTACCCGCTGGCATTTTGTATTCTATGTATAACTGGTTGTAGGTAAGGTCCGGGAAAAAAGTTTGAGGAATGAGTGGAAACAATAGAGCACTTCCGGCCAATAGCACCGTAACAATAATAATAGAAACTGTTTTATGATAAAGCAGGTAATGTAGGGAGCGCCTGTGCAAAATGTAAATCTTGCTGCTGTAAGGTTTTTTATGATTTTTATCGTTTTCCTTTCTTACTTTAAATTGTCTTTCAGCCATTAACGGAGCCTGGGTGAGTGCAAGAATCCAGCTTAGTAAAAGCGAAACTGCGAGGACGATGAATAGGTCGCGGACATATTCACCCGAAGTATCCGGAGAAAGGAATATGGGTAAAAATGCAAAAATGGCAATGAGAGTGGCACCCAGAAGCGGCCATGCGGTTTTTCTGGCTGTGTTGACAAGTGCTTTTTGCTTTTTTATGCCGTTTTGAAGATCTATCAAAATACCATCAACAACAACAATGGCATTATCAACGAGCATTCCCATGGCTACTATCAGGGATGCAAGGGATACTCTTTGCAGAGTACCGTCAAATAAATTTAAGACAACAAAAGAGCCAAGTATGGTTAGCAACAGACCACTACCAATTATCATCCCGCTTCGCCAGCCCATTGCAAGCATCAATATGAACACTACAATAGTTACCGAACCGGCCAGATTCAACATAAAGGTGGTGATTGCATCACTCACTTTTTCCGGCTGAAAGAATACTTTTTTGAAGTCAATGCCTTCAGGAATCCTGTTTTGTTGTAATTCTGCCAGTCTTGCATCCACTGCTTCTCCCAGCTTTATGATATTCCCACCACTTTGCATGGCAATGGATATCCCAAGAGCCGGTTTGGAATTGTATCTCATGGCTTCCCGATAGGGTGTTTTAAGGTCGCGTTCAATATCGGCAATGTCGTCCAGTCGAACCTGATCATCCTCATGTCCCTGTATAATCAGATTTCTAATGTCATTAATATTTTCAAAGTCATTATTAACGTCCACCCTTATCCTTTCATGGCCTGCCTCAAAATAGCCTGCATAAACAGTCTCGTTCTGGTTATGAAGCGTCATTAATACTTCCGACGGATGAACACCCAGGTTGGCCATTTTTTCCTGACGTATATTAATGTTGATGCATGGAGGTCTGTCTCCGTAGATCTCGACGCGCTTTACAGCCGGAAGATCTTCTAATTCTTGTTTGATAAGTATTCCGTAATCATGCATTTCATCATAAGAGTATCCGTCCACTGTCATAGCATAAAACAATCCGTACACATCGCCAAAATCATCAACTATAATGGGAGGATTTGCTTCTGACGGGAGCTCGGATGCAGCATGGTTTACTTTTCGTCTCAGTATATCCCATTTTTGTTCTATTTCTTCCGGGGAAACTGTTGGATCCAGTTCTATCGTAATTTCGGAGTAACCAGCCTCAGATCTTGATTCTGTTTTTTTTAGATCGCCCATGGTCCTGATAGCCTTTTCCAGGACATCGGTTACCTCCAGTTCTGTTTCATGTGCCGAAGCACCCGGATAGATAGTTACTACAAGAGCTTGTTTTACTTTTATCTCGGGATCCTCCAGTTTGCTCATGGATTGGAACGAGAGAATACCTCCAACGGCAAGTACAATCAGGAAAAAATAGAAGAGTGTTTTATTTTTAAATGCGAATTCCGTCATATCGAATAGGATGTGATCAAATTAAATCAGGTAAGTAATTAGTCTCGAAAAGGATGTGAAAAAAATATGAGGCTCACTCCGTTTTAAATAGTTAAGAATTTTGCAAAGTGTTTGGCTGCTTACAATAAGTTTCCAATATTGGTATCTGATGGGGGAGGTAAAGGGGTTACTTTCTGTCCTTCCTGAAGATCCTTTACTCCGGCACTGATGATATTCTCCGAACTTATAAAATCTCCTTTAACAACTGCTGATCCTGAAGATTTAATTTTTATTATTTCAATTTTTTTTGAGCTAAGGGTACTGTCTGAATTTTGGAAAATCCATACGTTGGAGGTTTGGTCTTTTTCAAAAATTGCAGAAGACGGAATTTCGTAAAGATTTTTATCTTCAGATCTGTATTTAATAATTATTTCTGCACTCATTCCTGGAAGTATATTCTCATTTTTTGTATGTATAAAATTGAAATATACAGGATAAAGACCATTAAGATTAGGTTGGGAAACAATGTTTCTCAGCTCAATGGGCCATTCTTTTTCCGGAGCATTGGATAAATGACAGGAGAAACTTGTAAATCGTTCTTTTTTCAGATAATCAGATGCCGGAATATGTGCCACAATTTCATGGTTTTGGGTGTCAATCATTGAAAAAACAGGTATTCCCGCATCGACCATTTCTCCTTTTTCAAAATATATTTTGTTTACCTGTCCGGTAAAAGGAGCTTTAAGTCTGGTATCGTTCAGAGCATTTTTATGAGCTTTATATTTAGCAGTTATTTGATTTAAACCCGATACTGCTTTGTCATAGTCATTTTCCGATATTTTGTTTTTATTATAGAGAGCTGTTATCCTTTTTACTTCAGCTTTTACTTCTTTATATTTTGCTTCTGTGCCTTCAAGTTGAATCTGGTAGTCACGTGGATCTATTCTGGCCAGCACTTCTCCTTTCTTTACCATGTCGCCTTCGTCGATATTTACCTCTGTTATTGGACCTGAAACTCTGAAGGAAGCTTTAATTTCCGAGGCTGATCGTATTTTGCCCGGATAGCTTTTTGTGAGAGAAGATACTAAAGTTTTCGCTTTTGTAATTTTTACAGAAACAGGCGGTTCTTCTTTTACTGGTTCCGTCCTGCAGGAAGTAAATACAATGGTTAAAGCAGTCAAAAATTTGAGTAGTGAAAGGTTCCTGATCATTTTGCTCTCTTTTATTATTTTTAGTTTCGTGCAAAATTATTTTTTCAGATACAAAATTTACCAAAACTTTTACTCAAGTTCAATAATTCATTACTGAAGCGTAACAATAAATCGTTAGACTTTTAGAAATAAGGTTTAAGCTAAATCATATAACATTGATAATATGTACTTTAAGGCAAAAACTCACTCGTTTACAAACGCTTGAACTTTAGGATTTTATAAAAGTTTAACGAAGTATTGGCGTAATATATTTAAATAAAAAACGGACTGCAATAATGCAATCCGTTTACTGAGTTAGTGATGAGCTGATGAATTATGAACTAGTTCCCAAAAACTCTCATGCAATTATCCAATGAGTTGTTTTTATCATTACCGCCTGCTGACTCACGACTATCTTACTTCTTTCTGAAAATCTAATGATCTATTGTTATTTGCTGCATATTAATGCTGCGCCTCCTGAACCCGGAACTCATTCTTCCCGTCCTTTTTATGCCTTAATAAATCTCCGATCTATCGTAAAACCCACTTTCGATAAGAACTTCATCAATGTTTTCTTTGGTGACCGGAATGGAATTAATATTTATGGTAGGTACTTCTATCAGACCATTATTGGCAAAACTTACGTCATAATTGTCTTCAATATTATTTCCGTCAAGAATATGGATAGCCACTTCTGCTGCTTTATAGGCAATTTCTTTTAACGGATGATACATAGTGATATGTTGAGTGCCTTCAATAATTCTTCTGCAGGATTCAATTTGAGCATCCTGCCCCGTGACAATTACTTTGCTGTCCAGATCGTACTTTTCCAGTACTTCGATACAAGCTACAGACATACCATCAAAACAGGAAATGACAGCATCTACAGGTGTGGAATCAGCTTTAAGAAATTGATCCAGTTCAAAGGCAGCATGGGCAGGATTCCATCCTTCAATATAAGTTTTATACAAAACATTGACTTTACCGGCTTCAATATGCGGGCTAAGGGTTTTTTCGATTGATTCCATCAACTCTACTGCATTTCGGTCAAAACGGTCTCCGTTAAGAATAACATAATTACCTTCCGGTTGATGATCTATTACATATCCGGCCATATCGGAACCCAGTTGATCGTTGTTTCCCGAGATGTAAACATCTAAGTCCGAGTTAGCAATAAGCCGGTTGTAGGCCATCACGGGAATATTCCTGGCATTGGCTTCCTTTACAATGTTTTCTGCTGTATTAATGTTTACAGCGATAAGAGCCAGGAGGTCAATGCCGTTTTCCATCATTTCCAGGGCTTTCTGATACTGCAGTGCATCATTGTCGTTGGCATGATCTACTATCACTTTAGCTCCAAGTTCTTCTGCTTTTTCCTTAAAAAACTGACTTTCTTTGTTAAACCGGATGGTTACATCAGAATTATAAAGAAAACCTATTGTTTTTTGTTCCTGATTTTTGCAACCGTTAAGACCGGATGTCAGTATAACCAATAAAGCAACTGTGAGAAATGATAAAGAAATGTTTTTCAAATGGTTCATTTTGATCTGTTTTTAGAATCGAATTGATATACACATTGTGTTTAGCGGGCATTGGTAAGTAAGCGAAAATACGTTTTTTCCAGTGTTTTGTTTTGAAATGGCGGAAATTTTTTAAACTTTTGAGGAATTTTTTATCAATCTACTGACCTTTCTTTCCCAAAACTGTTTTTAGCATCTTTTTTTATTAGAATTTATTTAATTAAATAGATCCGGACAAATTATGAATTGGAGAGATTTAAAAATTAGCACTAAAATCAGAGGCAGCCTGGCTGCTGTTGTGATTCTCACAATATTAATGGGAGGATTTACTTTTTTCAGCTTGCTGGAGATAGGTAAAGGTGTCAGAGACCTGTCTGAAAAGTATATTCCAACAGTTAATGAATCGAATTTGGTTGATCAGAACTGGCGAAAAATAAGTGAGATCACCCGCTCTTATGATTTTACTTCAGAACCTTATTTCGATGAGATTTTTAACAGATATTATTCTCAATTGATTGTGGCATTGGATAATCTGATTGAGATTGAGGGTGAGGGGGAAAGAAAGGAGACCTTTGAAATTTTGAAAGTAAAAATGGAGCGTTTTGCTTCAATATATGCTGATTTTGCAGAACTTCAGGCCAATGCGGGAAATCTAAGGTCAGAGATGCGGAGGGCCGGTTCCCGGCTTGCAGAATTGGGGGGTAATAATCTGAACAGCTCAATTTCTCACAGAGTTGTGAGCCGGGCTCTGGGACTTTGGGGAAATATTCAGGCCAAAGACTATGGAAGAGAGGCCGTATCACTTAATTCGGAGCTTATTGAAGCCCGGGATTTACAGGGAACACTAAATAGAATTTACTTACCTGAGGCATTGGATGAACCGTTAAATGATTTTGTTTCGTCTGCTCTTGCATTTATTGAGTATTATCAGGATGCCCGGCTTGCTGAAATCGAGCGTTTCGAACTTGGTAAGGAAATAATGTGGGACGTAAGAGCTATAGCAGATATGGGGCAGGGAGATATTAAAGCCATGGGCAACCAGAGTGCCCGAATTGTTGATAATGTTCAACAGCTTGTGGTTATTGCCCTTGTGGTTTTATTTCTCATAGGATTATTATTTGCTTTATACCTTCCTCAATCTATTGCTAATCCGATTCTTAAGGGTATTGGTCTTGCTGAAAAAGTTGCTGCCGGAAACCTGTCTGTACGATTTGATACCACACGAAAGGATGAGGTAGGGCGTCTTGCTGTTGCTCTGGATAATATGGTTAAAAATCTCAGAATTATAATTGGTGATATTTCTGAAGGAACCAAAGAAATGGTAGAAGCCAGCGCTGCTCTAAACCGTGAATCCACCGAGTTAGCCGAAGGTGCCAGTGAGCAGGCCTCAGCAGCAGAGGAAGTATCCTCTTCTATGGAAGAAATGTATGCCAATATCCAGCAGAATACCGATAATGCCAAACAAACCGAATCTATAGCCCGGAAGGCGGCAGGAGATATGAATGACAGTAATGATATTTCGGAAAAAGCTGCCGGGTATCTGGAGGAAATTACTTCTAAGATATCAGTAATTGGAGACATTGCTTTTCAAACTAATATATTGGCCCTTAATGCTGCAGTTGAAGCAGCCCGCGCCGGTGTTGAAGGTCGGGGTTTTGCAGTGGTTGCTGCAGAGGTTAGGAAATTGGCGGAAAGAAGTCAGCAGGCAGCCGCCGATATCAATCGGGTATCAGCCCAGACTATTAATTCTTCTCATGAATCGCGGGAGATGTTATTGGCACTGACACCCGAAATTGAAAAAACTGCCGGACTGATTCAGGAAATATCTGTTGCTTCTCTGGAACAGGTGTCAGGAGTGGAACAGATTAATAACGCTCTTCAGCAGTTGAATCACGTAACTCAGAGAAATGCTTCCAATTCTGAAGAAATAAATTCTGCGGCTCAAAGAATAGAGAAATTATCCGGACGACTGGAGAGAGCCATCTCGGTTTTTAGTTTGTCTTCCACTGAGCAAGAATACGCCTTAGATAGTATGGACGAAAAAGCTGAGGAGGGTGTTAACGTTCGGCCGCATAATAAAGATGACGAGAAGACAGGTGCAAGTTGTTCCGTTTCGGAAGCTCAATTGAAGGCTAAGGCGAAAGGAAAGACTCCTGACTTCAATGAGCAGGATTTTAATTCGGGGGATTACGAAAAGTTTTGAAGTTTTACTTCTGTTTGATGTTAGTTAAAAGGGGACTGCTGAAAAAGTCAGCAGCCCCTTTTTTTTGAATTTATTTTCCATTGTTCTTTTTCGCCTTCCGCGTGTCGCCGAAGCTTTAGCGGAGGCACTGCACCCAAAAGAAATCAGACCCTGATTATGGTTTTTGTGGTTCCTGATTCCCGGAAGTCTGGCTTTTCAATTCAGGATATTCCACTCTTGCATGGTAGATATTTTTTAGTTTTCTTTTGAACACTTCTTTAACCTGGGTTATTTCCCTGAATGTAATGGGAGCATTCACAAACTGATTTTCATCTATCTGACCTTCAATGATATTTTCTACCAGTTTTTCAATTTCTTCATCAGTAAATGTTTTAAGGCTTCTTGATGCAGCTTCAACAGCATCAGCCATCATAAGAATCGCTGTTTCTTTAGTGAAAGGAGTTGGTCCGGGATACGTGAATTTTGATAGATCGGGTTCAATTTCAGGGTTTTCATTTCGATATGAGTTGTAGAAATATTTTGTCCTGGCTGTACCCTGATGAGTGCGGATAAAGTCGATGATTTGTTCAGGAAGTTTGTGTTTTCTGGCAATTTTTATACCTTTTTCGATGTGTTGAATAATCGACTGGGCACTTTTTTCATAGTCCAGATTGGAGTGAGGATTGAATCCGTTATTTTGATTCTCTGTAAAAAATATGGGTGATACCGTTTTTCCAATGTCGTGATACATTGCACCTGCTCTTACCAATAGTGGATTTCCTCCAATTTTATAAACTGCTTCCTGTGCAAGATTTCCTACCTGCAGCGAATGTTGGAATGAACCAGGTGCTTTTTCTGCTAAGCGGCGTAAAAGCGGATGGTTAGTGTCGGAAAGTTCAACCAGGGTAACATCAGAAATAAATCCGAAAACTTTCTCAAAAACATAAATCAAAGGATAAACCAACAGAATCAAAGCTCCGTTGATGACAAACTGTCCGTAAAATGAGAGATCAATATTCTGAAGGTTACCTTCCTGAAGGATTGTAAGAGCGGTATAAAAAGCTGAATAGGCAAGCACTATAAAAAGTGATGCCCTAACCAATTGTTCCCTGCGTACCATCCTGAAAAGACTGAAAATGGCAATCAAACCTACGGGAACCTGCATATAGACAAATTCAAAACTGTTTTGCGTGAAAAAAGCACCCATCAGAACAGTAATCACATGCATGAAAAAAGCCAGTCGTGAATCAAAAAAAGTTCTGATGATGATAGGCAATATGGCGAATGGAATGATATACAGAGGGAAGAATTCGAATAGCCGTGACAAACGTATCAGCAACAACATTCCGATAACCATGAGCAGCATAAAGGAGATGGACAGAAGATTGTTGAACACATCACGTCTGAAAAAATACAGGAACAGGAAAATTAGACCCATGAAAAGCAGAGTGAAAAGAATCTGTCCCAGCAAAATGAAATAGTATCCTGAACCGCTTCCCAAAGAAATTTCATATTCTTTCTTCAGGGAGTTAAGTATTTTGGCTGTTTGCCCATCTATTATTTCACCGGTATCAACTATTCGTTGTCCGGACAATACGATGCCACTGGTAAGACTGATATTCTGCATAATTTTATCTCTTTCCCTGGCTGAACGATCCGAATCATATGTGATATTGGGTTCAAGATATTTGTTTAGCTGGATATTTGAGATTAAATCATCCAGTTCTTCCTGATCCGCATCGGAAATATCACGAAGTCGTCTGAATACTTTTAAAGATACTTGTTGATAAGCACTTTGGTAGTTATGAAATTCACTGAGCCCCGAGGGTTCGGCAAAATTATTCTTAACCAGGATCAATTCAAACGAGGGTTCCGCATCATTATATTGTTCGGGAAGATTTATTAACCCCTTGTTATAAATTTTTGAGAGTTCATTTTTGGTAGTATTTTTCAATATTTCCCAAAAAGTTGAATCCTTTTGCGGGGGGGTATTAGACAGAAACGGGTGTTCCTCAATAAAATCTTCTTTTCTTTCTTCCATCTCTCTTGTTAATCTGCTTGTTTGCTGGGTTTTTCGCAGTGTGTCGAAAGTGAAGTAAGGCCGGAAATTATTTAATACACTGTCTCTTTCCTCTTGCAGTTCCGTCTGACTTTTGTAAACCGGAAAATCAAAAGGTGCAATCAGCATTTCGTGTTTCCAGGGTTCACCACGGCTGTATTCGTAGGGGAATTTGCCTTCACGTGGAAGAATATATACCACCATGGCTATGGCAGTAAGGAAAATCAGCACACGATAGATAGAGGTTGAATTATCTTTGAAAGTTGAAAAAAAACCTGACATATTGATATCTGTTTTGTCTTGTAAAATCTAAAAATTGTATTCTTATTTGCTCCTCATACTAAAAGGTATACTTTTGTCAGTATTGAGGCTTGCCTAAGAGCCCGGAATTTAGTAAAAAGATTCTTTTGGGCCATACTCTTATTTTTAAAGTACTAATATAGTGAAAAGGTTTTGCTGCATCGTTTATGCAGATTACTTTTTGGTCTGCTTTTTGTTTTTGGTCTTATCTTTAAAATGCATACGGTCTCCCAATGTAAGATCAGGATATTAACAGATTCTTATTAAACCTTGTTTATATGACACAATCGATTTGTACATATGGCTTTATTCCCGTTCGAACTGAACCGTCTGAGGGCGCTCAGCTTGAAACCCAGATTTTATTCGGAGAAAGTTATGATTTACTGGATCACATTGCAGGATGGTACAGGATAAAATGTCATTATGACGGTTATGAAGGATGGATTGATGACAAATTAGTTGAAAAAATGGAGGATCGGGATGTGCAGTCATGGAACCGTTCCTCCGGATACGTGGTAACCAAAGCTTTTGTTAAGGTAATACGCGAGTGCGATTCCTCAGGATTGCTTTTATCCTCAGGCAGCAGGGTGGTTTTTAATGGGGAGGATCGCAATGCTTTCAGGATTGGACCTTATGAATTTTTCTGGCAGGGTACTTTGCCGGACGGACGGTTTGATTTGGAAGAAGTGGCCCGGGGTTATCTGAATTCCCCTTATTTGTGGGGCGGCAGGTCATTTTATGGAATAGATTGCAGCGGACTGGTACAAAACGTATATAAAGCAGGAGGAATATTTCTGCCACGCAATTCTTCACAACAAATCAATTATGGAGAGGTGGTTAGTTTTGTTGAAGAAGCCGGAACAGGTGACCTGGCTTTTTTTGATAATGAGGAAGGAGAAATAACTCATGTGGGTATATGTCTTGGTCAGGGACGAATTTTACATTCCAGCGGGTCGGTTCGTATTGACAGCCTCGATCATCAGGGGATTTACAATAAGGAAAAGCGGGCTTATACCCATCATCTCAGGGTAATTAAAAGAATCAACCGTTCAAAAAATCTCTGAATACATGGAAAAAAGAAAGTATTGTTACGACTACCCGCGTCCGGCAGTTACAGCAGATGTAGTGGCATTGGCAGGAAAAAAGGAAGAAGAAATCAGCCTTTTGCTTATTAAGAGAAAAAAACCTCCTTTTCTGGATACATGGGCTTTGCCCGGAGGCTTTGCCGAAATGGATGAGGATATTGAGGATACAGCTATCAGAGAATTAGAGGAAGAGACTGGCTTGAAAGGGATAGAGGTTCATCAAATAGGAGCTTTCGGAAAGGTGGGGCGTGATCCCAGGCACCGAACAGTTACCGTGGCTTTTTTATCGTGCCTGGATAGAAAGGCAATAGTGGAAGCAAATGATGATGCTTCGGATGCTCAATGGTTTCCCTTGAATGATCTGCCGACGCTGGCTTTTGATCATGCCGATATTGTGAAGCAGGGTGTTGAGTTATGGCTGCGTTTGAAGAGTTAAGGGATTAGATGATGAAACGAGCATAGCAATGTTTTCCTCAAAAGAATATGAATCAGTTCTTGCATGCGGGTTCCAGCCGGCCTTAATAAATGATTTTATATGGATAAAATTAATTGTTAATTAGTCTCATTTCCTCCAGTACCAAAACAGCTTCAGGCCCTTTATTGAAAAGCAAATCCAGTATACTTAAGTTGGATTGAAAGCCGTGGCGCTCATCAAACACCTGTTTGTAAGGGACAGTTGTGACACCGGTTAAATCTCCGTTTCGTTCATTCTTTTTTGGATGTATAGCCTCTCTGAGGTCTAAAATGTCTCCTCCCGGATGGTGCTGAAATTCTTCGGTGAAATCAATTTCCATATCAATGCCCAGCAGTTCACAAATAACTTCTGTCGACTTCAGATTGTAATCAAAAAGCCATGTGTATTTCTGTGAGAAGAAAGGTTCCAGATCATCACAATAATACTGAAAGAAGGGCGATGAATTATATGCCGAAACAAGCGAATGCCAGTGACAGTGCTGCCATGGTGTGTGCCATGCTATTTTTACATCTTTATCGGCAACCTTCTGATTTTTCTTTTTTTCAACAGGAATGCTGAGCGACAAAGGCCCGTTGGCAGCTACAATTCTGTAACGGTTTCGGTAAGTCTGACGTGTATAATGAGAATGTTTTTCTATGATAACACGGCCTTTTGTCAGGTGCGCAAAATATTGCACCGGCCCAAAACTGGCCTGAGTAACTAGTGGTGTAAGTGGCATGTAAAATTAATTCTTATTGATCCTCTTTGTCGAAATAATTCAATCTCTCGCTTGTCTGATCGTTGTCCTGTTTTTTCAATTCTTTTTCACTTTGGTTTTCCTTTTTTTCCTTTGACGATCTGAAAGAAAATATAGTGCCTGCTACCAATCCAAGAAGAAAGGCCACAATCAGCAGAACAGAGAGCGAAAGATACGTTCTCCATACAAAGAATCGAAAACTAACTTCCTGTGCATTCTGAACAGAAAAAAACACCAATATCAGGGCAGCAATTACAAAGCCCCAGAGGGAGAATGATTTTTTTTGCATAGTATTTCAATTTGTTAAAAATGCAGGTTTAATAAAAGAACCTTTCAATTTCCAATCTCCATTTATTTATCGGCTGTTCTAACTCCAAAACCCTACCCCTAAACTCCTAACT
>CAYOFH010000054.1:0-4030 GCA_964403175.1 uncultured Marinilabiliaceae bacterium | reverse complement strand
TAACAGCTAACTCAAAACCCCTACTCATCTAAATGTAAGAAATTTTCAGGTATTTTTCCAATAATGTGATTCTCAGGCAAAAATCCCCAAAAGCGGCTGTCGAATGATTTGGGTCTGTTATCACCCATTACCCAGTAATAGTCGAACTTGAAAGTATAAATGTTTTCTCTTTTATTATTGATGTAAATATCACCTTCTTTTAAATCCAGTTTGTTCCCTTCATAGACTGTTATAGCTCTTTTGTATATGTCGAGATTTTCCAGAGTCAGTTTTATAGAATCTCCCTTTGCGGGTAGTATTACCGGGCCCAGGAAGTCAGTATTCCATCCGGTGGCTGTATTGAAAGGAAAAGTATGAATGTCGGGTACATTTTTTTCCATCAGTGCCGGGTTTAATTGCTTTTTTATTGAATCAGGAAGTTGTTGGTAAGATCCTTTAGTCATTTCAACGATGATGCCTCCCTTTTGCTGGAAATGGTTTATGAAGTCCCATTTTTTTTCAGCTTCTTTGAAGGCACTTTCCGGTCCGCTCCATCGGTATTCTTTTATTATGGTAGGGGATATGTTGGCTTCTTTGCCGTTGTTAAGGAGTATCCCGTTATTAATTTGAACAGTATCACCGGGCAGAGCTGCCAGCCGTTTTACAAACCGGGGACGCTGTTTTACATTCAGAGGAATTAAGTTGCCCCATTTTCGGATTTGTCGCAACCGGTCAAAATTATTGTAATGCCGTTTCAGGTAATAATAGCTCTCATCAGGGCGTTTATCCAGAATGGTGTCGCCTTCAGGAAAATTAAAAAGAATTACATCCCCTTTTTCCAAGGGTGCCGTTCCCTTCATTCTAAAATAGCGCTCGGGATTTTCGGGAAACCTGCGGGGACCGGGAACAAGTTTGTTCACAATGATATACTCCCCGGGGTGAATGGCTTTTTCCATAGAAGCGGAAGGAACTGAAATAAGTTCAGCCCCGAAACGGTAGATTAACAGTCCAAGTCCAAGCCCGATTCCTAAAATAAAAAGAACAAAAAAAGTTTGGAGTATTTTCGGATATTTCAGTTTAAGATGATCTTTTATATCAGCATAAATATCTCGATAATACCATTTTGCCCATAAAAAAATGAGTGCTGCCAGTGGAATTATTATGACATGAAACCACCAGGCAACAACAATAATGAGAACTGATAGCAGTATATTGTAAATCAGTTTGTACATTGTAATTTAGTGTACGTCTGTAAAGCCGGTAAAATTTTTATCCAAAGCTGTGTCTTTTCAGAAAGTGCGGGTTGCAAGGCTTGTCATTTCCGGAAATACCGAGTTTACCTGAGTAAATCGTCGTTTCCGGGAATGGCATAACGCAGGAAATGGTACTTTATGAACAGAGACTTTTATTCTCCGGCATATTTAAAAAATCTGTTCCAACGAATGTTCATCGGGAATGATTTGTTTTGGTCCAGTGATAACCATACTAAAATCGGCTGTCCAATGATGTGGTTCTCAGGTACAAATCCCCAGTATCTTGAATCTGCCGAGTTGTGTCGATTATCTCCCAGCATGAAATAGTAGTCCATCCGGAAGGTATATTCATTTGCGGGTTTTCCATTGATGAGGATCTGGTTGTTACTTACTTCGAGCGTGTTCCCTTCATAGTTGCGGATAATTCGTTCGTAAAGAAGTATGTTGTCAAGAGTAATATCCACCGTTGTTCCTTCTTTGGGCATCACTACAGGGCCATAATTGTCACGACTCCAGGGGAAATTTTTGCTGTAGGGGAAAACCTGAGCTCCTGAACTATCCGGCTCTACCTCGGAGATCGTTATTTGGTCAATAAATGGCATTTTCTTTACTTCCTCCGCCATTTTTTGGGTGAGCGGAAGAGAATAATAAGGGCCCTGACGACCGGCATATCTTTCAGGATCACTGATGTCCAGCCTTTCATAGAATTTTTTGTTCAGAGTGGTACCATCGGTAATGATTTGATAATTGTGCTGAACCCCTTCCGGTTCCTCATACAAATTACCATCAATGAAAATCTGGTTGTTTATGATTTGAAATGTATCGCCGGGAAGAGCAACACAACGCTTAACGTAGTTGTCACGGCGATCTACCGGCCGCCATATAACCTCTCCAAAGTCATCAGGGTTGTTTTTGACAAATTCAGCGCCTAGTTGTCTGGCTTTCAATCGTTGTTCATATTCGGATAAATTTTGGTAATTCTCTTTTCCTTCTCTTTCCAGTCTGCTTATTCCGTATTGCCTGATGATATTAAAATAGGCCGGGTTTGGCTGCAGAAATGCAACGGTATCACCAGCGGGGAAATTAAATACCACTATGTCTCCCATTTCTATCTGGTCAAAACCTGCCAGTCTTTTGTAATCCCATTGGGGCTTTTCACTGTAAGATTTGGTGTTGATAATGGGGAAGGTGTTTTGCACCAGGGGAAAGGAGAGGGGAGTTAGGGGCATACGAGGGCCGAAACTCATTTTACTGACAAAAAGATGATCTCCTACAAGTAGTGATTTCTCCAGTGAAGAAGTTGGAATTTTATAGTTCTGGAAGAAGAAAATATTTATAAGATAAACTGCAACCAGGGCAAATACCAAAGCATCAAGCCATTCTTTCCATGCCGGGGGCTTACTGCCGTCTTTTGTTTTTTTCCAGGAGTCCCATGGAATAATTTTGGTAATGTAAATGTCAAAAATGACGGGAAGGCCCAGTAATATCCAGTAATTACCAATCCAGATAACCCAGAGGATAAATAAAAGGGCCGCAATACTAAATTTTATCCAGCTTGCCCTGGACACATTTTGCAGATTAATCATTTTATGTGTTGTTTTGGTGGAAAGCACAGATGCAATGTCTGTGTGACATCGCGCCTGAGTATTTTGATTTTTTTAAAACTTCAGCATATCCTGCATGCCCAGGAAACCTTTGTTTTTTGCTGCAAATTCCGCAGCAAGAACCGCGCCAAGTGCAAAGCCCTGGCGTGATTTGGCGCTATGGTGAATGATGATTTCGTCCACATCCGATTCATATTTTACCGTATGAATACCGGGAACATCGCCTTCGCGTTCTGCTTGTATTACCAGATCGCTGTCTTTTTCCGCTTTGTTAAGTTTCCATTCTTTTTTACGGTCAATATTCTCCAACAGATCTTCTGCCAGAGTAATGGCAGTTCCGCTTGGGGCATCAAGTTTTTGGGTGTGGTGCACTTCTGTCATTTCCACATCATAATCGTCCAGATCGTTCATGATTTTGGATAAATGGCGGTTGAGCTCAAAAAGAATATTTACTCCTACGCTGAAATTGGATGCATAAAAGAAAGTCTGTCCGTTTTTTTCACAGGCTTTTTTTATTTCCGGTAACTTGTCTAGCCAACCTGTTGTTCCTGAAACAACGGGTTTGTTGTACTCAAAGCATTTTTGGTAGTTGGAGAAAGCCACTTTTGGAATGGTAAATTCAATGGCTACGTCGGCCTTTTCAAAATTGCCGTCATCAAAGTTTTCGCCTGTAGCGACAGGGTCAATGCGCGATACAATTTCGTGACCACGAGAACGGGCAATCTTTTCAATCTCTTTTCCCATTTTTCCATATCCAATCAATGCTATCTTCATATTGTAAGATTTTTGTATTTTTTTGCTAAACGACAAAGATAATAAAATATGATAAGATGGCCAGTTGATGTGTTTTGAGTTCCGGGTTCCGGATTGGAGTTTTATAGTGGGTTGAGAGGTATTCAGCAGAATGATTGAAACGGTTGAAAGGTTGGATAGTGAGAGGGTATGAGGGTATGAGGAAGGTAAGAGGGTAGAAAGGTGGAAGGGAAAGAGCTGTTAGTTCGTAGCAGTTAGCTCTTATGTATTTCAATGATATCATGAGAATAGCACCATGCTTCAGCATGGTGACCCGTTATAGTCCTCCTCAATGATATTTAGCCCGCTTCAGCGGGCTTCCCATTTGACGGAGATTTGTAATATTATCGGAAAAGCCGGCCTGAAGCCGGCTGCATTTCGTTTTTCTGGTCAAATTGGAAT
>CAYOFH010000053.1:16982-20948 GCA_964403175.1 uncultured Marinilabiliaceae bacterium | reverse complement strand
ATTATCGGGGGACTGACTGTGTCCACTATGTTGACTCTGGTTTTGATGCCGGTGGTTTACACTATGCTGGGGGCCAACCGTATGAAGAGTGAAAAGAAACGACTGGCCAAACTTGATAAGAGCATATAAGAGTTTTGGGTTTTGAGCCCCTTGTTTTGAGTTGTGGCAACCCAAAACCCGAAACTTAAAACCTCAATCCCCAAACTAGAAACACAAAACTCATTAAAATGAAAACAGTTTTTATTACATACAATCAGGCACTTACCGAAAAGGTAGAGCATATTCTGGATAAAATGTCCATTCGCGGTTACACGCGATGGCCTCAGGTTCAGGGGCGCGGTTCCAAAAACGGGGATCCTCACCAGGGAACGCATACCTGGCCCGCGATGAACGAGGCAATTCTTGCAGTGGTTGAGGAAGACCTGGTTGCAGGGTTGCTGGAGCACCTGAATCATCTCAACGACAAAGCAGAAATGCAAGGGCTGCGGGCTTTTCTGTGGGATGCTGAAGTGGGCGTTTAGGTTCTTTTATTATTATAAAAAAAACAGAGGATTTTTCCATTTTCGGAGAAAATCCTCTGTTTTTTTTAGCTAAATCTAACCTGAACTATTGACTTCGTTTCACAAATTAGCTATTATGATTTTTTATGAATAGATTAGGCGAATCTATAACTTCCAGACTCGGGCCTTTAATCTTATCTTTAACTATCAGTTTTCTATATCAGAGTTTCAGCACTAAAATCTCCATGCCAGCGTAACTGCTAGAGTATGATCTTTGGAGGTTATTTTTGCGGGGTATTGTGCATCATCTGATACATAGGGTGAGTAATAAAGTGATTTCACATAGGACTGGTGCCTGTATAAGTAAGCAATATTAATACTCATATTATTTTGTTTAAAACCAATTCCTCCGCTCATGTCAAATTTTTCACTTTGGATGTCAAACCCTTCTGTTTCTCCATTTTCCTTATTGATTATCAATTGATTTTTGTAAGGATTTTGATAAATGGCTCCACCGGCTCTCAATGCCAGGGAAGGAAGAATGAAATATTCACCACCTATTCTCAAATTATGTGTTACATCATATATGTCGGACATTTGATTGTTCAGGTCATTGAGATATGAAATGTCATTGGTAACAGCGTCTTTACTTTTGAATTTCATTTTACTAAAATCAGTATACTCATAATCAAAACTGATCAGTCCCTTTGTTCCAAATATAAATGCAAGGCTGCCTGTTGCCTTAAGTGGCGTGCGAAGATTGTAGGAGAAATCTCCAAAGTCGGATTCAAATAATGTTTTATCCGCTTCGTTTTGTTCCATAAAGCTTTGAGGTACCTGAACGCTGGTCCAGAATTCTTCATTAATGGAATAAAAAGTAGGTGTTTGAAAGCTTGCACCTAATCTTACGGAATGAACCGGTTTATAAATTGCTCCAAGTTTCAGGTTAATACCCGTTCCGTTGGTAGCTAAATTTTCGGAAAAAGAATAGTTGTTTAAGTAATCCCATTGGTTTTCAGAAGGAGCAACCTCTTCATAATGCTCATAATTTCTTTCGTAATCCAGTGTTGCTAAAGTAAAAGTTCCTCCCAAAAAAAGTGTGTTGCTGATATTGACCCCATAGGTAAGATTAAAATCTCCGGAATAGCCGCTTTCTGCAATAACCCTGCTTTGATTTAATCCCTCCTCAGGGCCCCAGAGAGGAGTCCCGTTCTCCAGGTATTCAAAAGCACTATAGTACCCACTATTATTATTATTTGAAATGGGATCTATCAGATATGCATCATAAGCAAGTTCACTGTGAAAAGGCACTAATCCGGAAGTATTTGCTTCATTTACAAATTCATCAAGTAGAGAAGAGTTGATGTTATTACCTTGTATAAAAGTTTCTCTGTTATAATTTTGAGTTCTGTTATAGCCAATTGCAAAATGTGAGCTAAGGATTCCGCTTCCTTCTTCCCTCATTAATTTTGAGGTGCCGACATATGAAATTTGGTTAATCGGAAAGCTGAATTTGTCATTGCTGGAAGTGGTATTGCTATAACTGTCATTGTCCGGTGATCTGTCATACCAACTTTCTGTTTGATTAAGAACAAGTGAGGGTGTAAATGAAAATTCACTACTTCTGTAAACAGCAATACCGGCAGGATTGATAGAAATTGCTGAGTAATCTGCCCCCAAAGCTCCCATTGCACCACCCAGTGAAATGCTCCTAGCTGTTCCTGTGGGCTGAGTTAATGAATATGTTAGTGCATCATCAATGGTTTGTGTTTTGAGATAGCTGGTAAAAACAAAGCCTAAGAAGCACAATGTGATTATTTTATGTTTTGTATTTGTCATGATGGTGGGGGTTAGAATCCATGCTTTCTGTTTCTGGAAAGCATGGATTTTGATTATGAAAGAAAATACTTATCATTAAAGAATTATCTGCGGCCACCGCGGGAGGAAGATCCTCTGCTTGATGAACTGCCGCTGCTTCGAGTGCCGGAAGACCTGCTTCCTGAAAAAGAACTTGAGCGGCTGCCTGACGAACTGCTGGGCGTATAGCTTTGATTATTGCCTGATGAGCTGCGCCTGGCAGGTGTGTAGCTGTTTCTTTGAACATTGGAACGTTGCCGGTTGCTACTACCACTATTGTAACTTCTTGTAGGAGTGGATACCGAACGTTGTTGCGTTGTAGTCCTTGATTTCAAAGAGCTGTTGCTTTCAGTTCTTGCATTGGATCTTGAAGCCGGACGTGTATAAGAGCTTGAACGGTTGTATGTGGGTTTAGATGCATTGTCGGGTTGACTGTAAGTTGGTGTTGAACTTCTTCGTGTTCTTGGCTGTACAGTTCCTTTTGCGGCGCCTCTATTTCCGCTGTAACGACTCACGTTTCTTTGCTGATTGTCATTTCGTTCAGATTTTAAATTTGCCGAACCTCTAATTTCACGTTCACGTTGAGAATTATTATTGGCATTCATAATGGTTGTTGATCCATCGGAATTACGAATAATTCTTGTCCCGCTTGAAGTTGTCCTGACGCTTCTGCTGTTGTCACTGCTACTCCTTTTCAGGTTGTTGGAATCATGTGATCTGGCTCCGGAATAACGGGTATTTGAACTCATAGAAGGTCTTATTCCACGGTAAACGTTTTTGTTGTCCTTTGGAGTATCATATCCATAATATCCATGATGGTATTTAGGATAGTGGTAGTACCCATAATAATGGCTGTGATGATGCCCCCATCCGTAATAATGCGGACTGTAGAACGGATCATAATAGCCATAACCATAACCGTACCAGTTGTTGTAGGATGGGTATCCCCAATGCGTGCTATATCCATAAGACATGCTCCACGGACTTGACCACCGATTAAAACGGTAAGTGGTGTACCATGGATTACTCCAGGTTGGGAATGCATAAGCATAATGCCCGTCCACATAAACATTCCAGTCCGGATCATTGAAGTATACAAACTGATTGTAAAGTGGAGAAGAGTAAGGAATTCGATTGAATGGACCATGAAATTTGATCAGTCTTTCGGCATAATCGCGATCCATATTTCCTCCGTCAAAACCATCCACCCAATAACCTGTCTCGTCGTTATAGTAGATTAAAGTGTCTAATTCTTCAGTTTGTTCATCAGCTAGGATGGATGCATATTTTTCCTGTACCTGGGAGAAATCGCGAATGTCTTCCTGGTTCCGGCCAAGATCACTGTTTTCATATTCGCGAATCTGGCGGTTTTCTTCTTTTTTGGCTTGCTTTTGTTCCTCTCTAGCAATAGATGGAACCGGGGCAAAAGCCTGCTCACTGTTTTCCTTTGTCAAGTCCGGTGCATAATAGATATCATCATAATACACTCCGGATGATGCCAATTGGCCGGTGGTTGTACATCCGCTGGCCAGCAGCGTAAGCAAAACTGTTGCGGTTGTTAATAAGATTAAGTTTTTCATAAGGCATCCTCCTTTTATTTCTTTTTCTT